>JAISCC010000105.1 GCA_031265845.1 Treponema sp. | reverse complement strand
AAGGTTTGAGGGAAGCGACAGAAGAACACATGAATATGCTGCGTAGAACGCCGAAACGGATTAAACGATATTTTCTTGACCCAGCCATAGCTTATGCCGCTGATGTCTAAATATATATTGCCGGGTCAGTAATTCTTTCACAACGCGGTCTAAATCTCCAGTTCGTCAAAAGACGTTCATTGCGACTCCCGAATAATATAGTGCGGACGTTGTTTTACTTCGGTATACGTTTTCGCCAAATATTGCCCTAAAATGCCTGTCGTAAAAAGTTGAATGCCGCCGCAAAAAAGGATAATGCAGGACGTTGACGCCCAACCGCCGACAGGATCGCCCCATACAATTTTGCGGACAACAATAAAGGCGATAAGAATCAGGGATATTATGAAAAGCAAAACCCCAAATATAGAAGCGATTGCGAGCGGTTTTGTCGAGAACGCCGTAATAGCGTCAAGGGAATATAAAAACAATTTCCAAAAAGACCACTTCGTCCGCCCAGCCTTTCTTTCAATATTTTCGTATTCAAACCATTTGGTTTTGAAACCAATCCACGGGAAGATTCCTTTCGAGAAGCGGTTTCTTTCCGGCAAAGCCAGAACAGCCTCCATATAATTTCTATTCATAAGCCGGAAATCCCGTGCGCCGCTCACAATGTCAATATCCGTAATTTTCGACATCAAGGCGTAAAAACGCCGGGCGAAAAACGAACGGACGGGTGGCTCGCCTTTTCGCGTCCCCCTCCGGGTGGCCGCGCAGTCAAAAGCGCCAGATCCGACCTCTTCAAGCATGTCTGGAATGAGAGACGGCGGGTCTTGTCCGTCCGCGTCCAGCGTCACGACATATCGTCCGGACGCCTGCCGCAAACCGGCGAGGATCGCCGCCTCTTTCCCGAAGTTGCGGGAGAAAGAAATATAATGGACGCGAGCGTCTTTGGTTGAAAGCTCCCGTAAAATGTGTATGGTCTTATCTGTTGAGCCGTCGTCAACAAAAATAAATTCAATTTCTTTTTCATTTGCCACTGTTGAAAGCGCTGTAATGGCTTCGTTATAAAACAACAAAATGGCGTCCTCTTCATTTAAACACGGTATGACGAGAGAAAGATATATTTCTTCTTCTAACGGGCGCAGATAATTAGTCAAGAGACGCTTCCCTTGACTAAATTAACGCAACGCCATAAATTGCTTTTCTTTATATATATCTGACGAGGGCTAAGTTGGCAGTATAGGCGTATGCTGCCAGGTATGGATTGGAATCTCCGTATCAACCTGGGGGGGGGGGGGGGATCGGATAATAATACGCTGTCAATAATGTACCTTGGGCGGCATTTCACTTCATTGTAAATCTTGCCTATATACCCGCCTATTACACCAAGACATAAAATCTGTAATCCGCCGATCATCCAAATTGAACACATCACACTCGCCCAGCCCGATGTATAGCCGCCGCCTATGAATTTCCCTACAAGCGCGTAAATAAAGGCCGCGAAACTCAACAAGAATGCTGACAAACCAAATGCCGTTATTATTTTTAATGGCTTTACACTAAAAGAAGAGATACCTTCAATCGCCAAAGAAATCATTTTTTTTAACGGATATTTGCTTGCGCCAGCGTAACGCTCTTTTCTCTCATAATAAACAACGCTGTTTTTATAACCGATTAACGGGATAATCCCCCGCAGAAACAAATTCACTTCTTTAAAATATTCAAGAGCGTTAACCGCTCTTTTAGACATGAGACGACAATCCGCATGATTAAAAACAACGTTGACACCCATAATTCTCATAAATTTATAGAAGCCTTCCGCAGCAACCCTTTTAAAAAAGGCGTCGCTTTTACGTGAGCTACGGACGCCATATACAATATCCACTCCTCCAATAGCTTTTTCAATCATTTCATCAATAACATTGATATCGTCCTGTAGATCCGCATCCATCGAAATCGCCCAGTCGGCATAATCTTTAACAGTCATAAGCCCCGCCAACACCGCATTTTGATGTCCATAATTGCGTGAAAGATTAATGCCGGAAAAAAGATCGTCTCTTGCATGCAAATCTGTTATAATTTTCCATGTATTGTCTGTCGATCCGTCATTCACAAATGTTATACGGCTATTCAATGCGATACAACCTTTTTTTATTAAATAAACAAGTTTATCTCTCAGCCGTTCCGCCGTCGTAGGGAGAACTTCTTCTTCATTATAACATGGGATTATAATATACAGGATTTTCATTTAAAACTCCTCTTTATTTCTAATGTTCAATTGCTGAAAGAGAAACGATATTCTTTAAAAAGCAAACTAAAAACCATCCTTCATCTAAATTCACCATTCCTTCTTCAAGGAAATTAAATTTTTTGAAGGTTACATATTACCGTTTAAAGACAAAGATTTTACTAAAAGCATAATTTAAAATGACAATAACAATCGTAGATATACATTTTACTGTGACTTCATACCATGAATTCATGGCTCCCGGCAAATCAACTAACACATACATAATTCCCATATCCATAAATAAAGTTGACAACCGCACGCCAAAAAAGTATAGTATTTCACGTACTATTGCAAAAAAAACATGCGTTTTACTTTTAAAAACCCACACACGGTTGGTTATATAGGCAAACACAACGGCGCAAACCCAGGAACATATTACAGGCAATGTAGTTGAGTGAAAAACTAGTCTAAACAGAAAATAAGCCGCGAATGAAATAAGTGTCGTAAGGACGCCAAATATCAAGTATAATATAATTTCATGGTATTTTTTATACAAATATTTCCAATCTCTTGAGTTTGGTTTTATAACTATATTTGCACTACTATTTATCTTTTTCATGTCATTTCATTCCAATCTTAAGGAACATTAACAATTTTCAGCTTATCTTTCTGCCAAAGACTAATCTGGCGGGGAGGGGCATGTTATCTTTGACACTTTGAAACAGTATCTATAAATTATTTCCTTCGATACGCCAAAATATTTAAAGTCAGTATTAATCGATTTTTGAAAACTTCAAATTACAGTTTATTTCTTCTTTTCTTAAAATAAAGTATTATCACAAGCCAAGCAATCCAGAATATCGCATTAACACTCGTTATAATTGCTCCTAAAACAAAACCGGCGCTAACAAAGCTAAACCGCACCTCATGCGTACCCCAGGGGATTTCCACGCCCATTATCAATGCGTTTACAACTTTTAGGTCAGCGCGTTTTCCATCTATATAGACTCGCCATCCGGGGAAGTAACATTGAGAAAAATTCAAGAACCCTTCGTGATCGCTTTCCACAGTCGCCGTTATCGCGTTATTTCTAAAATCAATATTTTTAATTATACTTCCCTGCAAATTATAGGATTTATCTTCCGATCCGACAACATAGTTGATTTTATCCAACTGTAATCCATATCTATTCCTAAAAATATAGTCTATACTATCAATGTTTCTTAATTCATCCGCAAAATAAAGAATGTCCCGGACGTTTACATTTTCAAAAATTCTATTCTCATCGTCTATTATATACGGGACATACATCTTTTCTTTTATTCCTCCTATATATTCAGATATTTGCAGGTTATCTACGATCAGAGCATCGTCAAGTCCGACCGATACTATGCGAAAATAAATATCACTTGGACAAACGCTTGAATCATCATTAAATAGATTTAACAATACATGTCCGCTCTTTGAAGTTATGTCCACTCCTTGCTGACAAGCGTTTAAATCATAATTCTCTCCCCAAAAATCAACATATACTACTCCTTGTTGGGCGTTAGTCTGAAAATCAAATCGCACCTCATAATAACGATACGGTTTAACTGGAACGATATGCTGTTCAAGCGTGTATCCACCCACAGATGAAGCTAGAGTAAATTCCCCATCTACATTTAGCATTCTTTCAGATATTTCAGCTTCTTCCTGCTCGGCCATAGCAGTTACATACCCGTCATCCGGTATCAATTTATTCGAATCTATTACATATTTAACGCCAAGCATGGAAAGCAAGTCATTCTGCCTCAACACATTTTCACGGGCGTTTTGTGAACCGGTCAATAATCCGGAGAAATTAAATTGCACATTATGATCGCCTGAAAGCAATTTATATAGAATAGGATTATTATACGGAATATAGGAATTTATGACGGACATTTTATTTACCATGCCTTTATTTTGAGACACAAAACTCATGTGTCCTCCATCAACACCTGGAAAAGCGTCAAAAATTTTATAATTGCCGATATTATTTTTCAATCTTTTATTTCCCTTGTTTCTAATGACGAAACCATCTATAGGTGAAGCATGTGTCATTAATGAAAATGGCAGCGTCTCCCCTAGAGTAATAATGATGAGCAATACGAGAAAAGTATTATAAAATTTGTTGTTACAATTCCCCTTTCCAAAATGTTTTATCAAAATGCTGGCGCTAGACATTACAAGTGCGAATTCTAAGGCAATGATTATTAAGGGGAAGAACGTCGTGTGAATATAATTCTTTATAGGCATAATCTCTGTAATGCTATACAATTGAGTAAGTACGTATATCGCTAGGATCACCGTTCCACAGACAAGTACAAATACAAACGCCGTTCTACGCTGAAATCGCAAAAAACGATCTAGTGATTCTTCCTCAGAAAGTCGTGTAATTCCAATTGATAAAATAACATACATAAAA
The DNA here is from genome assembly GCA_031265845.1 of Treponema sp. Lineage (GTDB taxonomy): Bacteria > Spirochaetota > Spirochaetia > Treponematales > Breznakiellaceae > JAIRKH01. The sequence goes on along the minus strand of JAISCC010000105.1, from coordinate 71,869 downwards.
AAAAGAAAGATAAATAACGCCCTGGATGGAACGCGAAACCCTCCTATTATTGGGAGATGATATACAAATTCACGTAAAACCGGAATATGCGCGATAGCGGCGTAGGAAAACACAATTACGCAAAACAGTATAGACAACTTTATATGAAAATGCCGCCAGTAAGTTTTTACTGAAAACAAAATGACGATAATGACAATAACTCCCATGAACAATTCAATATCCATTTCACTGGAATTCATAGGACCATATGCCATAAATATCGATTCTTTGAAAAAACGGGGAATAATCATTTGAATCAATTTTATCGGATGAATTGAATAACTGCTGAAAAAAGAAAATGATATTTCAGACGATCCTTGCCTCATATATTCTAAAACAATCTCCGCAGTCGGGAATATAGTAAGAGCGGAAAATCCTAATGAAGAAAAGATCAATAGTCCGCAATTTTTTACAATAGCTGAAAACGGCATTCTCTTTTTAATCGCTGACACCAAATAATAGATAAATACAGTTCCCGCAACATACGTTGCTATTTGCGGATGACCACCAAGAAAAGCTAATCCAAGCGCAACCGTAGACAGTACAAGCCATTTCAACAGATTTGAATTGAGAAATTTTTGTATGAAATACATTCCAACCGGCAACATAGGAATCACTGTAATAATATTCATGTGGCTTTTACGCATTCCTCCTATATGAATAGAAAACAGCCAAATGACGGACACAATGATTGATGTTTTAATATTGCAATTGACTTCACGCAGAAAAAGATAAAAGAAAAACGCGCCGAACGCAATGTGAAAACAGTAATAAAATAAAATGCTCCACGCGGGAGGTAAAAATCCGAATAATATAGCCATCGGATAGTATATAGTGATGATTACAATAGCGGGGACGCCGGCGCTTAAATATTTATTCCATACGGCGAAATCTCCGTTTAATATATTGTTTGCTTGGAACTGCAATCCAGAAAGGAACTGTGCGCCGTCTCCAGCATCCATTATCGACAAATCATTCAAAGGATACTTGATATACGCCGCCATCGGCAAAGCTAACAAAAATAAAAGTATCTGCCAATTCTTAATTTGTAAATCCTTCATCTACTTCCTCCAAAAAATATGTTATAGTATTCCGCAGCGGCGTCTTCCCATGTATAAGACAATAATTTTTCTTTAAAATAACGCTGGTTTTCCACGGCGCGCTCACGGTCTGACAATATAATGTCCAGCGCCGCAGCCCAAGCGTTTTCATCTTCAGGTGGAATAACTGGAAACCCGCAGGCAGTTTTCTCAAAACCGCATATTTTTATTCTTTCTACGGCGGTGCCTATATCGGATATTGCAATAGGCGTATCCATAAAAAGAGCTTCACAAGCTTGCCACGGGAAACCGCCTTCAAATAACGATGGCACCGGTGTCGCCGCCGCATAGCGGTACAAACTGTATAATTCTTCTTCATTTAAATTTCCTGTAAAAACAACGTAATCTTCAAGCTCTAATTCTTTAAATAGCTTTATACAGGCAAGCGTTTTATCTTCCTCCATGTCGCCTGTAATCGCCAATTTCAGATTATGATGTTTTCTCACAAGAATATTCAAAGCTTTAAATAGCGTAGGGATGTTTTTGTTAGGACGTATTTTTGTAGCGTAAAACAAGTATTGACTATGTATATTAAACTTTGATCTTATTTCATCTTCCGGCATTATTCTATCAAGAATGTTTTCAGGAATATTTATTGGAAGATAAACTATAGCCGTATTTTCTCGTTTAAGACGTTTGACATATTTCAATATTTGCCCATTCAAAACGGTATATCCATTGCAAAGGAAGAAAGCGTTGTTGCGCGCGAAATTTTCTATACGTTCTTGAGCGTTTTTATATATGCTATAACTGACATTCCCTTCATAAAAAAATTCAAATCTGTCAGAAATTATCATATCATGCGCGGGAAGAAAAACCGGATTCCCGCAATCAAGAACATTGTCAAGATATAAAGACATCGGCGCCATAATATCAGCTTTTGAGCAATAATTGGCAACCACGCCAAGATTGTTTTTTCTTTCATTAATTTCACCGATAATATCAACAATATATTGATTGACAGCGAATTTTTCTATCCAATTCTTCTCTGTGACAATAACGATATTATTTTCAAATTTTTCGTCAGTTAAAACTTCATTAAACATTATTTTAACTTCATTCTCGTTAAAAGAATAGCACCAGACTTCAAGGCGGATGTCATATTTTCTTATTAAAGTTACGCTCATATAACTGATAAAACGCGCAAATCCTTCCCTGCTTAATCCTGGTATAAAATAGCTATATGCGATCCAAACTCCTATAACTTTTTTACTATTTAATGATGGCACCGCAGAACCAATATGTCCCCCGCCTCCATTAAATAAATAATCAACGCTTTTAATCATATTGTTCAATGTAGACGGCAATATATTGATGTCATCAAACAGCGCGTCTATTTTTTGTTTTAATGAAGATATACATTCATTTTGCAATGTATATACATTTCGTTCTTTGTCAATTCGTTCCACGAATTTTGCAAATTTCTCGCTATATTGTTGTAAGGAACAATTTGCGTCTACAAACGCCCCCGCATTCTCACCTGTCTTTCCAAATCCGCCCTCAACTAATCGCTCTAATTCTCTCGCAATACCTTCTTTTTCATTTTCAAGGGAAATTCTAACGACGCAGTTTTCAGGAACTTCTCCAAAAATTCCGGAGTTCAAGACCAACACGGGCTTCCCAAACGCCATCTGCTCCAAAAGCGACAAAGAACATATTTCACTGTTTGGATGCCGCAGGTTTATACACAAATCCGCTTCGCGCAGAGCCGCGAACATGCTTTCATACGGCTGATATCCCGCCATATATAAACAATTCTTTAATTGATTTTTTGAATAACACTCAAATTTTTCTCCATATTCTTGAATAGCATAAAATCCTATCACAATATAGCAGACATTATCCCGCAGTTTCTTATTGGCAAGCAAAACCTCAACAACCTTATCAATATGTTTTACGGGATGGACTATTCCGGTTGATACAATGATTTTCCTTCCTTCTTTTCTTGATTGTTCTATGATTTTTTCTATTTTCTCGTCTAACTTCAAAGAAGAATTCAATGCGTTTTTTATGGAATCGCAGGGGAGATATGAAAAAGTCGCTGGTAAATGCGTATAATTTTTCAATCGCTCTACAAAAAAAGCGGCGTGGGAAAAAACTCCAATAGCGTTTTTTACAAGAGGTTTTAATGATGTATCGTTTGGAATGTTTTGAAGATCATAATTCTTCATAAAGATTTCAAAGGCATTTGTTTGATAAAGAGGAAGATGCCCGAACAACATTTCGCGTTCCTCTTCATATACGGCGGCATCTTCTTTAAAGACATCTGTCCAAAACCCAATCATAGTTTGATCATGCAAAACAACAATTCCCGGAAACCGCCGCAAAACTTCATAAATATCCTTATGGAATAAAACATAATTTCCCATATTGTAAACAACATAGTCATACCGCTCTAACAAACGGATGTCAATGTCTGAAGCGTCAAACATTTTTACAGGCAAATCAGTTTTAATTAGATCGTCTCTATCATTTGCCCATATATCTATATTTATATGACAACCACTTGCCATTTTCTCACAAACTTGTTTGCTTACAGCGCCTATAGCGCTTTTATTTGAAAACGGCGTAAACCACGCAAATCGCATACTCATATATTCCTAACTCCATCTAATATCGACGTATTATTTTTTCTTTGTTAAGAGACTCTATTAACATGATAAATTTATCGCTGTATTGCTGTAGAGTGCAGTTTGCGTCTGCGAACCTTTCCGCATTCTCACCGGTCTTTCCAAAGCCGCCGCCCTCAACTAATTTCTCTAATTCTCTTGCAATATTTTCTTTTTCATTCTCAAGAGATATTCTAACGACGCAATTTTCAGGAACTTCTCCAAAAAATCCGGAGTTCAAGACCAACACAGGCTTCCCAAACGCCATCTGCTCCAAAAGCGACAAAGAACATATTTCACTGTTTGGATGCCGCAGATTTATGCACAAATCCGCTTCGCGTAGAGCCGCGAACATGCTTTCATACGGCTGATAGCCCATCATATATAAACAATTCTTTAATCGCTTTTTTGAATGATCTTCAAGCCTTTCTCCATACTCTCCAGCATAACTACCTATCACGATATAACATAATTTGTCGCTTAACTCCTTATTATCAAGCAAGACGCCAACAACTTTATCAATGTGTTTTGTAGACTGGACCATTCCGGTTGATACAATAATTTTTCTTCCTTCTTTACGCGCTCTTTCTATAATATTTTTTATATCATTTTCTAACTCTATAAATAAATGTCTTATCGCATGGGGGGGGGGGGGGTATAATAATACAAACCGGGAACATTAGCTTTGTTAAAATACTCTGTTAACATGATAAATTTATCGCTATATTGTTGTAAGGAGCAATTTGCGTCTACAAACGCCCCCGCATTCTCACCGGTCTTTCCAAAGTCGCCGACCTCAACTAACTGCTCCAGTTTCCTTGCAATATTTTCTTTTTCATTCTCAAGAGATATTCTAACGACGCAATTTTCAGGAACTTCTCCAAAAAATCCGGAGTTCAAGACCAACACAGGCTTCCCAAACGTCATCTGCTCCAAAAGCGACAAAGAACATATTTCACTGTTTGGATGCCGCAGGTTTATGCACAAATCCGCTTCGCGTAGAGCCGCGAACATGCTTTCATACGGCTGATAGCCCGTCATATATAAACAATTCTTTAATCGCTTTTTTGAATGATCCTCAAGCCTTTCTCCATAGTCGCCGCCATAACTCCCTATCACAATATAACATAATTTGTCGCTTAACACTTTATTATCAAGCAAAACATCAACAACCTTGTCAATATGTTTTACAGGATGAACTATTCCGGTTGATACGACAATTTTTCTTCCTTCTTTACGCGCTCTTTCTATAATTTTTTTTATATCACTCTCTAACTCTATGAATGAATGTCTTATATTATCGCACGGCAAATAAGAAAAAACAACGGGAACATCGGTATACGCTTTCAATCGCTCAACAAAGAAAGATGCATGGGAAAACACAGCGGCGGCATTCTTCAAAAATGGCTTCAACGAGGTCTCATTCGACATTCCGATAAAGTCGTATCCCCGTAAAAATATATCAAAATTATCACGTTTATAATTCTCAAGCATATCGAATAACATATCGCGCTCTATTTCATAGCCAGCAGGTTCCCCCATCTCTCTCCCTACAAAGATAGACCACCAGAAATTATTCATAGTTTGATCATGCAAAACAACAATGCCCGGAAACCGTCGCAAAACCTCGTAAATATCCTTATGAAATAAGGCGTAATTTCCCATATTGTAAACAACATAGTCATACCGCTCTAATTCTTGCATATTGATAGTTACGGCGTCAAAACTCCTTATAGTCAAATCAGTTTTAATTAAATCATTTTTATCATTTGTCCATATATCTATATTTACATGGCAATCATTCGCCATTTTCTCACAAACTTGTTTGCTTACAGCGCCTATAGCGCTTTTATTTGAGAACGGCGTAAACCACGCGAACCGTACCGTAGACAAAAGTTTTTGAATCGTTTTATCCCAAGTAATATTTTTTTTAATAATATCATTATAAGCCGTTTTTCCCATTTCTTCTGTTTTATGTTTATTATTGAACAACATATCCATGTTCATTGCGATTTCTTTCGGATCCGGCTGTGAGAATACTCCCGTTTCACCGTCAGTGACAAATTCGACAACGCCGCCTGAATCAACACAAGTAATAACCGGTTTTGATGAATAAAAAGCCTCCATTGTTACAAAACCGCAGGAATCTTCTTTGTATGGCGTATAAATAACAGCGAGAGAATCCGAAAGCCTTTGCATTTTATCTTCATTAGACGCCCATTTATTTGTTATAACAATTTTGTCTTGTAAATTATTCTTTTCTACTATTTCACATAATTTCTCATAATAATAATGTTCTATTTCCGCGCACTTTCCATCTATAAATAATTTCACTCCACTTTTAACATATTTCATAGCTTCAACCGCAATATGTTGTCGTTTCATACCGTTTATCCTGCTCGGATAATAAATATAATCTCCCGTTTCTCCGCAATAATAGTTCTCATAATTAAGCAACGGCGGATTCAAAACAGTCGAAGATAATCCATTGTAACGCATCAACCTTTTGCTGACTTCTTCGGAGTTTGTAAAAACATTCTTCGCTTCATATATTACGTTTATATCTATAGACGTAATAATATCTTTTATCGCCTTGTTGACATTGTTTTCTTGCAAACCATATTCTTGCCCAAAAAGTTCATATACCTGCCGAAACTGGTGAAACAACCATAAATTTTTATGTCTATGCACCGCGCAATAAGCGGGGAATTTAAAAGCGATCAACACATCATAATCATCAAAGTTTAAATTCTCAGCCATAAACACCGTTTCAAACATAGATATTTGAAAATCCTTCGGAAATGGAAGTCTGAACAAAACGACATCATGTCCGCGCTTTAAAAGTTGTTTGTACAAATCATCCGCCAAAATTTCCGCGCCGCCACGGACAAACGGTTGCATAGTGTTGAATAACGCCACTCGCATGTCAATCCACCAACCTTTCTATAAAATTCTCCATAGCAATAGGCGAAGGCGTCAATTTATTCGCTCTTCTCTTATTCAATCTATTGCAATCTGAAACAAATTTATTAATATTCGATTCAAAGGCTTGTTTATAATCTTTTAACAAATCATGAGCTCCGCCGCAATCATTGGTATAAACGACAGGTATGCCTATATTTAGGCAGCGTACAATAGATCCCTTCATTCTTCTTGTATTATTATCAAAATGCAGGTATGCCAGCGCGTTTTTTATAATGTCGTTTGACAAATTTCCATTCATCAATATGACTTTATCCGTTAATTCAAATTTATTTATCAAGCGATTTATCGCTCCATAAAAAGTTTCATCTGCGCTTGGAACAAAAACAAATAAAGGGTTCTCAAGCGTCTTAAATTCTTCTAGAAAATCCATCACCCTGGTTTCCGGAGTTAAAACGCTCTCCGTCACAAAGTATCCTGCGTGAGAAAATTTATTAATCTGATCTAAATATTCTATATTCTTAACCGGCAGGCATGGCGGATATAAGACATGTGTTTCTATATTATACCGTATTCTAAAATCATTGCATAGAAGATTTGAAGAACAAAAAATAGATTTTGCTTTTTTTAATGAATGTCTCTCTATTTTCATAAGACTCTCTTTTATGTTTAATTTTTGATCTGTACCAAGCGGAGTTAATGATGGATCAAAATAATCAAATAAATCAGGAAGTGTGTCAAATAAATAAACAATTTTATTATCATGAGGAATTATATGCGCCGGATACCCTACCGTTATCAATAACTCCGCGGCGTTAACGTTAACTAATTGATATGCAAAAAATTGATCTGGAGCGCTTAATATACCATTTTTGAATGGAAGCAAGAAATCATCGACTGTATGCCCTTTGTTGACAAGATTCTCAGCGATACCCTTCACAAGCAATTCTTCATCATTATATGAGGTAGAAGGAACGCTTCCCACTATTAGAATGTTCATTTAATCTTCTCCATTGTCTTTCTTGCGATTATGGAATACCCTTCATAGTTTGCCAATTTATTTAGAGTTCGCGCGCCAATCCCAAGCGGCGCGTAGAATCTGATATTTATGCTGTTAAATCCAAACATTTCCAGCATTAATTTTATTGACTCTGGAGATGGAAATCTAATATGCGAAGGATCCAAGCAAAAACTTCCAAGTTTATAATAACACCATGGATTAATTGTATCCATCACAAAACAGCCGTTATTTGCTATTTTTTTTGAGATTTCATCGCATAATTTGAAAAAATATTCAAACGATATATGTTCCGCAACTTCTAACAACGAGATTACGCTTGTTGAATTATCACCAAGCGCCTTGATATAGTCAAAAGCATCCGCTACGCTTACATCAAGCCCTTTATGAATGGCAATTTCAGCGCTTGCTTTATTTATATCAACTCCTTCTCCTTTAATGCCATTATCTCTTAGAAATTCTAAGAAATCTCCTTTTCCACAACCGATATCAACCACAGGCAAATGCCCGCACTCTTCACAGCTCTTTTTGATATCATATAAATAGTTCTCCCAGAATTTATGTAAATTTTCTTTTGATCCTCTGCTTAAATTGGCAAGCAATAAATAAAATTTGTCGTATTTTGAAATATTCTCAAAAAGAACATCATTAACGTCCTCCATCGACTTTTTAAGATATGAAGGAATATCAAGAATGCCATTTGATTCAAGCATATCGGGCAACTCCTGCCATTGATTTTCAATGTAAGGGCCCATTCTGTAGACTACGTCATCTATTCTAATATGAGCATAATCTACGCTCTCCCGCAGCTCGCCCGACTCCGCCTCCACGCGCCGCTCCAAGCCAGACACGCTCTCCCGCAGCTCGCCCGACTCCGCCTCCACGCGCCGCTCAAGCCTATTGATACTTGTTTGTAATTCAATATTTTGCGTATTCAGCCGTTCTCGTAATTGATTTATATAGATAGATGTTTCATATTCCATACGTGAAGTTTTTGAAATAACGAATTCTCTCAAATCTATTATCGCTTTATGCGATAATTTATTATATATATAACTTCTCACAAACGGTATATATTTTCCAATTATTAAAATTCTATATTTCATACAAGCCTTTTTATACTTATCAATATTAAATATTTTAAAACGGCTTCCAAATTCTTGTGATTTTGAAATTGAATATATTACTACACACTTGTCTCCGCTGTCTTGTATAAGATGGGTATAAAAATTAAATCCCAATTCATCCGGATCTCTATTTAACATAAGTCTATAGATTGTGTAAATAAATTCAACGTTATTCTGCGCCAAATAAGGCTCAATATTTAAATAATATTCGGTTTTATTATTTTCAACATATTTCTCCTTACAACTCAAAGCGTATTTATTTAAAATAGGAACACGCACTATAAACTTTTTGTATCTGAATGCCAATCTTACAAAGAGATTGTCTTTCTTTTTAAAAAGGATAAAGTTTTGGTCGTACATGCTTGCGGCATATTTTGTCTTTTTTGACAAGACGCCATAAATATATTTAAAGCTTATTTTCTGCAAGATTACGCCTCCAGCCTCTCATCATGCCAATCTATTTGCCATTTCTTTTAAATGCCGACAACTCTTTCTTAATAGAAAGAAGTATAATTATCGTCATTATGAAAAACAGCAAATTTACAAGAAACAAGAATATATCTTCTTTTATAGAATATAATATATTATTCAGCGCCGTCGTTAACATATTTCTTTCTTGTTTAATCTCCGCAAATTCTTTCTCAATATTCTCATTGCCCAAGAACCAAAATATATTCTTTTGATCAACAATATCAAATTTTACTATACATGAATCATCTATATTATCAACAACTATATTTTGTATGAAATCATTATTATCATCAAGCGTCATATGATATCTCTCATTTTCAAATTTAACAACATTTCCCGATAGATCATAAATATGGTATGACAAATAAACTTCTTCATTATAAAGCGATACATCATAAAAATGAACCTTTACTATGACATTAAATTTTTGAGAATTAATCTTGTCTTTATTAATAACTTGAATTTCAACAGCATTCATAACATCTTCAGCTGATATTTTATTCATGTTGAATAAAAAAAACATAAATATAATAAGCGATAAAATCTTAAATTTTGGTTCTATTTTCATAACATCCCTCTAATCTACAGACTATTATCCGCATGTTCCAAATAAAATTTAATCACTTCTTGAGGTTCGCCGTCAGCAATTATCTTTCCGTGATTCAATAAAATGACTCTGTTGCATATCTCTTGAATTGCATGCATATCATGCAACACTAAAACAAGAAGTTTCGCCTTGTCAATAGTATTCATCATACGTTCTCTCGCTTTAGTTTGAAATACAGCGTCTCCCGCGCTTAATACCTCGTCAACCAATAAAATCTCTCCTTCAATTGATGTCGATATAGCAAATGCCAGTCTTACCATCATACCCGATGAATATGATGTTATCGGATAATCAATAAACTCTCCTAATCCAGCGAAGTCTATTATTTCATCTTCCCTTTCATATATTTGCTGTGGCGTGAAACCAAGCATTAACCCCCGATACATTATATTCTCCCTGCCTGTAGAAAACATATCAAAGCCTAATGTCAATTCAAGTAAAGAACGTATATCTCCTGACGTTTCAATATTGCCGCTGGAAATCGGATAAAGTCCGGCCATCGCTTTAAGCAAAGTGCTTTTTCCCGCTCCATTATATCCAATAACACCGACTCTATCGCCTTCATTTATTTCAATGCTAAAATCATGCAATGCCACTACATCATCAAGCCGTCTAATCTTATTTTTTCTAGATATAAGCCCAAATATTTCTTGTTTAAGAGTAGTATTATTATAAACCGTAGAAGGGTACTTTAGATCAACATTGCGCATTCTTATAAAAAAATGCTTCTCGTTTCTCAAAACAGACGTTCCTTATAAATAGAATATGACTTTCTTTTCATATTTCTTGTTGATAATTATAGCCAGCATTCCAAAGAACAATATAAAACCGATGGAAAATAAATAATCAACAACTGATGGCAATCTTCCATTCAACAAGGGTTTTCGCAGAAGATACAAAATATGAGTAATAGGATTTAAACGAAACAATAACAATAACAATTTATTAGATTGAAACAGCGATTCTTGAAAGAATACAGGAGAAATATACCATAAAGCCTGCATAAACAAAGACATCATTTGTTGATAGTCTCGATATTTAACATTGACAAACGATGCTATCGTCGTCAACGCCCAAGACATGATAAAAAATAAAAAAGTTGTCATGGGTAATGTCAAAAAGCCTATAAATAAGTTTGCCGGCATCGTAACGGCAATCCATAAAAACACCCCGATACAGCCAATAAGAAAATTTATTGTATTTACCAAAGCTGTTTTTAATGTATAAATAGTAACTCTATGATTAAATTGCTTCATATAAGGCGTTGCGCTCACGAAAGAGCCGCCTCCTGAAACTACTGAGCTGACAATTAACTCCCAAATCACCATACCAATGAAAATATACGGAGCGTATTCAATAATTGGTATGCGAAAAGCGGTTCCCAATACTACAGCCATTATTACGGTCAGCATCAGCGGGCTCATTATGATCCATAGCATGCCCAACTTTGATCTACGGTTGCGAGCAAGCAAATCGCAACGCGCTAAATACGCCCAAAAATATCTTATTTCGTATACATACCTGAAATACTCTTTAATATCTACCAACATCTTATCTTACTCAGTTTTATTTTTAGAATTATTCAAAATCAAATTTCAGAATGTCAAATTCTGAAAAATCCGCCTTATATTCAAGTGGAAAAATGATATTCTGAATACTCTTTCCAAAGCCTTTTTCAAAACCAATCGAGTTTTGAAAAAAGCTCATTATTTGATATATTTTATCAATTTCCTACAGATATATTTTATATCGTCTTTCGAGAGCATGCCATGCGTAGGCAAATTGACGCCGCGTGACGCTATATCTTCACTTACAGGACATTGAGCGGTTTTATCTTCGTAGGGCGGCATAACATGCATAGGATAAAACAACGGTCTTGTTTCAATATTATCTTCGTGTAATCTCAACATAAGCTCATCCCTTGAGAGCTTAAATGGTTTATTAAGCAATAGAGAAAACATCCACCAAACGTTTTCCGCATTTCTAGTTGTTTTCTGAAACGTTATATAATCCTGATATTGTTCAAGTTCATGAATATAAATCTCCGCAACATTTCTTCTTTTTTGTATATGTTCATCTATATTTTCAAGTTGAGCCAATCCTATAGCGGCTTCTATATTCGTCATGCGATAATTATAACCTATCATATTAAACCAATATCTACGGTTCGGATCCATTCCTTGTCCTTTTAAACGTTTCATTAGATCAGCATAATTATCATTATCAGTGACTATCATTCCTCCTTCTCCTGTAGTTATTATTTTATTACCAAAAAAACTGAATACTCCTATATCACTCAAAGTTCCTACTTTCTTACCGTCATAAGCCGCTCCATGACTTTCAGCGGCATCTTCAAGTATTAGGATGTTATGTTTTCTTGCAATGTCCGCTATAGATCTCATATCGCATGGATTACCGTATAAATGCACCGGAATTACGCATTTTGTGCGCGGCGTGATTTTTCGCTCAAAATCAGCGGGATCCAAATTCCATGTGTCGGATAAACAATCAGCAAAAACAGGCTTGGCTCCGCAGTATCTCACCGCATTTGCTGTAGCTATATACGTAAACGAAGGAACAATCACCTCATCTCCCGTCTGTACTCCCATAGCCATTAAAGCAAGATGCAATGCAACCGTTCCATTACAACAAGTTAGAGCATATTTGATGTCATTAAATTCAGCAAACGCACTCTCAAATAAATTAATATATTCACCATTTGATGAAATCCATGAGGAATCAATACAATTATTTACATATTTTTTTTCATTCCCCAAAAAAGCCGGTACCGCCACCGGGTAAAATTTAGACATATCAATTTCCTCTTTTAGTATAAACTACCGAGCAATAAATATTCTCACAGCATTTTGTTATAATAAAAACTAGATTTGTAAAACAAGTCTAGCGCCAATTTTTCTCTTTACATCTAAAGCATGTGTCTCCAAAATATCGTATTTTAAGAAACTATAGATAAAGCGATATTTTCTTCTATACTGAAAAATTGTCTAACGTCATTCGCTTCATATTGTTCTAATAATACGTGCAGGAACGCCATAAGCCATTACTCCAGAAGGAATATCATTTATTATCACAGATCCTGCGCCAATAAAAGAATTTTCACCTATTTTAACTCCATCAATAACACTTGTTCCGGTTCCCAACTGAACACCGTCACCAATATGCACGCCTCCTGACATTGTTACACCCGGCGCTATATGGCAATTGTTCCCTACGTAACAATCATGATCCAAACTGCAATTAGTATTTATAATACAATTATTCCCAATTACAGTATTTATATTAACAACAGCTCCACGCATTATACAAACACCATTGCCGATATGCGCCCTTTGTGAAACAGATGAAGTGTTGCTTATTATATTTACAATTGTAAACCCTATTTCTGAAACAATATTATAAAGCTTCGTTCGTAGCTTATTTTCTCCTATGGCAATAAAAACATTTTTTAATCCCCGCTTATAAAAACCTGACAGCATTCCATCATTTCCGATTATAGATATATCTTCCATAAACTTGATGTTGGTACATTTCTCATACAAATTATCAATACATCCTGCAATCGCAAATAATTTTTCTTGCAATATAATATCACTCACGCTTCGAGCGTGTCCTCCCGATCCAACAATTAAGATATCATCGGTCATAAATATTCCTATAATATTGTAAAATATCACTTATCGTTTTTTCAATTGAAATCTCCGGTTTCCAACCAGTATCTTGATTTAATAGAGTATAATCACATTGCATATACGGCGTGTCATACACTCTAAATTTATCCGCATCTTCTTCAACCACTATGTTATTAACATAAGATAAATTAATCATAATATTGAGTATTTCTTTTATGCTATAACTTTTTTCTGATCCAACATTATATATCCTCCCCGCAATTCCTTGTTCCATAATCAATCTATATGCTCTAACTATATCACGCACATCGGTAAAACATCTAAATGTCATGGTATTGCCAACTCTCAAGACTTGATTTAATCCCCTCTCAATTTTTACAATTCCTTCAGCAAAATCTGATATTACAAAACCCAATTTTTGCCCTATTCCAATATAATTGAATGTTCTTGTCATATATATATTCATACCATGAACCGCACTATACACTTTTCCAATATCTTCCTGTGTTCTCTTTGATATTGCATAAGGAGATATTGGATTTAAAATAACCGATTCGCTTATAGAACCGCCACTTTCTCTTACTCTGTTACCATATTGTTCTGACGATCCAATGAGTATAATCTTGCTATCAGCGCCTGTCTCTCGAACCGCTTCAAGAACATTTATACTTCCTATTACATTGAGAAAGAAGCATTCTTGTACATTTCTCCAAGATTCTGCTACTGAAGTGAAACCGGCAAGGTTAAAAATACAATCTGGCCTGACATCTGAAATTATTTTTTTTAAAGCGTTTATATCTCGAATATCTATAAATGTAATTTTAGCTGATGCCATCATATCAACGCCTATTGTTTCATACCCGGACTTTGCCAACTCTTCAATGAGATAATTCCCCGCAAAGCCGGCGGCGCCCACTATCAACGCTTTCATCGCCCTTCCGCCGCCTCTCTCCGGGCCAACTCCATGTCGTTCTCCACCATTCGTTTCACCATCTCATCAAACGACACTTCGCGCCTCCACCCCAGCGCGGCCTCCGCCTTCGCGGGGCTTCCCAGCAACACGTCCACTTCCGCGGGGCGGAAAAACGCGGGGTTCACGCTCACCCTCACTCCGCCTGTCTTTTTATCAACTCCGACCTCGTCCACGCCGCTTCCCTTCCACTCTATCTCCACGCCCGCGCATCTGAACGCCGTCTCCGCGAACTCCCTCACCGTCCTCGTCTCGCCCGTCGCTATCACATAATCGCCAGGCTCATCCTGCTGCAACATCAGCCACATCGCCCTCACATAATCGCCCGCGTACCCCCAATCCCGCTTCGCGTCAAGATTCCCCAGCTCGACATAGTCTTGCATCCCCATCTTGATCCGCGCCGCCGCCCCCGTTATCTTCCGCGTCACAAACTCCCTCCCCCGCCTCTCGCTCTCATGGTTGAACAATATCCCAGAACACGCGTACATCCCGTAGCTCTCACGGTAGTTCTTCGTTATCCAATGCCCGTAGAGCTTCGCCACACCATACGGGCTTCTGGGGTAGAACGGCGTCCCCTCCGTCTGCGGCGTCTCTTGCGCCAGACCGAACATCTCCGATGTCGACGCCTGGTAGAACCGCGCCTCCGGCTTCGCTATCCGTATCGCCTCAAGCATGTTCGCCACCCCAACCGCGTCTATGTCCGCCGTCGCTATGGGCTGCCCCCAGCTCGCCGCCACAAACGACTGCGCCGCCAGATTGTACGCCTCGTCAGGCCGCGCCGCCTTCGCCGCCGCTATCAGCGACACCACGTCCGTCATGTCCGCGTATATGAACTTCACCCTCTCTTTTATCCGCTCTACGTTGCCGTAGTCTATGACGCTCTTCCTCCGCCATATCCCGTACACCTCATACCCCTTCTCCAGCAGCGCCTCCGCCAGATACGACCCGTCCTGCCCGGTCACCCCCGTTATCAACGCCCTCTTCATCCTACGCCTCCTCTCCTTCCATCGGAGCGCCCCACGCGCGCCCCGTTATCCGCTCCAGCCGCCGCCGCATCTCCCGCGCCGAACGCTCCACGCTTTGCCTCGCCTCTATCGTCCTTCTCCCCGCCGCCGCCACTTTCTCGCAATACCCCTTGTCCTCATACAACCTCCTCATATACAACGCCGCCTCTTGTATGTCAGGCTCCGCCCAGTACTGCCACTCGTCATACGCGTACCACGCCTTCCCGACTTTCACCAGCTCATACCCCACCACGCACGCGTTCTCTCCATTCGTAAACTCCATGTTCCCAGACCATCCGGTCACCACCACCGGCTTCCCAAGCAGCATCGCCTCCGCTATCGAAAGCCCGTAGCCCTCCGACCGGTGCAGGGACACGAACGCGTCGCACGCGGAGACCAGATCGTCCACTTCCCCCTTGCCGTATATCTCGTCGATTATCCGAATGTTCTCCCATCCACTCACCGCCGCCTTGAGCTCCGCGAGCCCCGTCTCCAGCCTCAAGTGATCGTTTATTTTGACAACCAGCCCGACTCCCGCCGCGCCTTTCCCAAACGCCGCCTGAAACGCGCGCACCGCCCCCATTGGATTCTTCCGCTCAAACAAGCTGTTCGCGTCATACATGAACAGGAACAGAAACGCTTTCTCCGGCAAATGAAAAAACGGGCGCCCCCGCTTTTTGGAGGCGGAGACCGTCATTCCATAGGGGATGACGTACACCGGCCTGTCGACGGCCGCCTGCAGCGCTCCGGCGCTGAACGCGCTCGTCGTCCATATCTCGTCAAAAAAACCGGCGTGCCTCCGCCATCTGTCGGGAACCGCCGGCAACTCCCAGGCGATGTGCGCTATATTGTAGCGGCCGTCCCAGAGCTTCCGCCCCATCTTCACAAGAATCGGAGGTATGCCGTCCAGCAGCATCTGCGCCACGTTCACGCCGAAGCGCGCCTCATCGGCCGGAACCATCCTCCCCTCATATCCGCTCTCTCCGATCTTGGAGCAGCCGTCAAACTGATAGCCCACGGCGTCAAAGGGCGCTCCGCTTCCCTCCATCGCGCCGGCGAGCAGCCGACACCCCTGCCCCGTCCCCGACTCCGATCCAAACAATCCTATGAGGTTCACCCCCTCCTCATACGCGCCCCGCTTATAGCCGCCGCCGCGCCTCACCCCGCCCATCAGCAGGTTGTACCACGGCCGCCTCAGCGCGTCCCTCACCGGCAGGGGAGCCATCTTTTTGCAGGCCTCATACACCCTTCCCATCCTCCACCCTCCCTCAAGTCGACAGAATCCCCATTATCATTAGTATCTCCTCTTCGCCCTATGAGAGGATTAGACCGGAAGCCCGGTCGGGATCGAAGATCGCTCGATGTTCGGACATATCACTCGCCGGCTACATAAAGGGCGGACAATCATAGCGCGGAAATTCATTGTCGGAGGGTGTTTATATGAATAAAAGAGGATTGTCTTCCACTGTGTCATGCCGCTGTAGGCCCGGCTGCAAAACTCGCCCCGCACAGCATCGTGTCTGACACTATATGCCTCTGACACCGAACTGCGCCCCAGCATCGAACCGTGTCTGACGCCATCTTGCGGCTGACATCGACCCGCGTCCCAGCCTGGCGCCGAATCGTGTCTGACACCATATCACGGCTAGCGCCGAACCGCGTCCCGGCCTGAAATGTCCGCCAGTTGCGCGCATACGTCCGGCTAAAAAAAAAGCGGATCGCCTTGTGGACGATCCGCCAAGCGGGCTTGCCAGTTTGCAAAGCCGCTCTTGATTTTTACATGGTTTTATG
Source organism: Treponema sp. (assembly GCA_031265845.1). GTDB lineage: Bacteria > Spirochaetota > Spirochaetia > Treponematales > Breznakiellaceae > JAIRKH01. The sequence continues at coordinate 54,561 of JAISCC010000105.1, read as the reverse complement.
TTCTTTTACTATAGGAGGCTTCGCAAGCGTTCATGCGCGTCTCCCGCCGTGCGCCGTTATGGCGCCAACCATTCCACCTTCCCATCTGTGTCTACAGTGAATGTCGAGAAGTCGGAGTCGGCGTATACACCGGTATTGTTCTCTGCCACCAAATAATAAGTCTTCAGCTTCGGATTGGCGCCGGTGTCCTTCAGGGCTGACAAGTCAGTGTTTGAGAAAAGGATAAAGTAAGAATATGCCGCAATGTCGGGATTGGCCATGTCGACGCTTCCGGCTTTGTCAATAATTGTCTCATACGCCGCACCAGTTACTTTCTTATAGGTATCATCCACCACAAACACCTTCGCTTTTTCAAGTTTCGTGAGCTCAGGAGGGTCGTCGTCAGCGGATCCGGACAGTGCGATCCCGGACCGGACAGTCCCCACAGCCTTCGCCCATCCGGTACTACTGGGAGAAGCCACTGAAGGCTGTATTCCGTCGCTTGAGGCGGGGTTGGAAACCGTTTTCTCGGGATTTTCACCATCCTTTGAAGTCAGTACCACGCGATATGCATAGTACTTGCCAGCCGTCAGTCCGGACTGTATAAAGCCGACGGTAGAGAGCTTCTCATAAGTACTTTGCGCCGCTGGAATAGTAACCGGTGTCCATGCGCTCTCCAGAATCGTTGCTCCCGTCGAATTCACTTCCGCCTGATAGACGTTCACCATCGTCAAGTCGCCTGTATAGGCGAGAGTACTGTCAAGCGAAATCTTGAGGCTGTACACCTTTGCCAAAGCGGGCGCCACAGATACGGTAACCTTATCAATGAAGGGCGTATACGATCCGTCCTTCTTGTACGCGACGATCTCTTTTGTATAGCCGCCGTCTTTAGTTATGGTCAGTCTGTAGGCGTATGAGGCGCGTATAGCAGTCTGCGTGTCAATCCATGTGGAGTATGCGCCAATATTGGTGCGGGTCGCCACCGGTAGCTCGGCGTAGCCGCCGACAGACTGCGGCTCAGCTGCAGCAGCACTCGCAAACACGGCTTCCGCCCTTTCCAGTTTGGTGACGGTCTCGCCTGCCACAACATCCACCGAAATTATAAGCTGCGGCTTCCCGTTCGCGCCTTTGATCTCAACAATGTCGCCGTTCACAAACGTTGTGGCGATTGCCGGGACGACAATGGCATTCACTATCTTGGTGGACAGTCCTGATTTCACGCCACTGTCGCTGTTCTTGGCGACAATGCCGTAGAAGTACTTTTTGGATGTGTCTACGTCTTCGCGGGTCTCAATAAGCGTGTATTTGTTCCCGTCCCTGGAGAGAGTCCCGATGACCGGCTCCCATTCGCCAAGCGTTGCCGACGGCCAGTCCGCTTCATAACCCACGTCACCGTCAGTATAGCTACCATCGTCTAATATGTTGCCGATCAATTCGGCTTTCCAAATGTCATAGCCCGCAAGTCCAGATCCAGCTCCCTCTACGGCTTCCCATGTGATAGTATAGATTCCGGTCTCCTTGGCAGTTACATCGAAATTCTTAACGTTCGCAAGCAGCGTGGCGGCCGCCTCAAACGTCTCTGTCTCCACCACGTTCTTATAATACTCTCTATCATTATCCTCCCACTTCGCGGTTATTTCTACGGTAGTCGCGCCGCCAACGAGGGGGATTGCATGCCGTTTGTAGACGCTTCCTAGAATATTGCCACCACCGTTCCCATCATTCCAGAGATTATACCTTAACGGGACTGTTCCATTGCCGTAGGTGTAAAGAGCGGAGTATATCAGAAGAGGGTCGCCGATCCATGTCACTTCTAATGTGTCTTGCCCATTGGTATTTACTATAACCCTGCTGGCAAGCTCTTTTATAGCTTCGGCTGTAATAACCTCGTCGCTACCCCGGGGGGGAATCTGCGCGGTCGCGTCAACGGTCGCCTCTCCGTTCAGTATCACGTTATTGCTGCCAACCGTTTTGCCAAGGGCAACCACCGTGTAGGTGTACTTGCGTCCGTCAGCAAGGTAGTTGTCGTAACCCACTTTGTCTATATAGGAGGTCTGGGCTACGGTAAGGCTTGCAATCTGTCTCGACTGTTGCGTTACGGTGTCCCTGCGGTACACCTCATAGCTAGCGGCGTCTTTCACCGCGTCCCAGCCAATCACAATGGCGCCGGGGCTGACAGTCGTCTTCAGGTTTTTCGGCGCGGGAAGAGCGGGATACGTTCGTATCTGCTCGTTCAAGGTTTCCTGAAGTCCATCCTGGCAGCCGGCAAGAATCACGGCGAACAGCAAAGCCGTCGCCACCGAAAGATAAAGGGCTTTTTTCATAAAGTTCCTCTCCTTTTAATGGGGGAGCCGCGCATGGGCGAGACTCCCGTAAAATATATGGATGCGGACAATCCGCATTCCGCAACGCGCTTGGGGCGCGGGGCAGACTGAGAGAAAGCCCCCGTTTCAGGGCGCAAAAAGGAGACGGAACCGTCTAAAAAAGCGGTTGCATGTAAATATTTGTATATAAGATAATGCTCAAGAAGTTCAGGCGTAATTAAACATGGGGGGGGGGGGGGGCAATTTTTTCCACTGTTTGCGCTCTATTCTTTAGGCTATGCGCTTTTTTGTAAACCATTCGTTTCCTCCTTATTAAGAAATCGTTGAAAAGCCGCCGCGCCAGCTTCCAAACATGGATCGGCTTCTTTCACAACAATTTTATGACTAATACTATACCGCATGTTTTTTGAAAAGTCAATATTTCTCAAAAAAAATCAAAAAAATGTGATTGCATTTCGCCGCAAACGCCAGATTATTCCCTTCGGGCTTGAACACGGAACGGCGTCCAAAAGGTTTTGTTGACATGCCAGCAAGCCGGTTTGAGCCGCAACGGGAAAGCCTCGGCTTGCGCGGCTACCCGATCATCTTCCCAAGCGCCATATACAGAATGGTTCCGCCGAATATGCTGATGAGCGTGTTGCGCTTCCATACATACGAGGCGGCGGTAAACGCCGCGCCCGCGACAAGCGGCAGACACGCGCAGAGGATTCCGGCGATGTCGCCGACGCGATGTTCCAATACGGCGTCTTTCACCGGAGAGGCGAGCGCGTTGAAAGCGAGCGCGGTCATGGCGACCGGCGGCGCAACCTTCTCAACAAAGGCGAGGAACGCGGCGAATGACGGCTTGTCCTTGACGCCTTTCGTCTTGTCCCGCAAGATTAGAAACGGGAACGCCCGGCAAAAAAAGATGGCCGCCCCCATAACAACGGTTAAAACCACGGCTTTTCCGACGCTCACGCCGCTTGCGCCGCTGAGTGCGCCGTTATTCATCGCGCCCCTTTTTTCCTGCTTGAATCATCGCCTCATTAAGCGTGGAAATGATGTTTTCCTCTCCCATATCCGCTATGAAGCCGGTTTTCTCAAGCGCGCTTTTCGGCTGCTCTTTTATTTCGGCGAGAATAAGCGTTATTTTCCGGCGCCTGCACTGGGCGAGGAAGGATTCAAGCGCGGTGACGCCCGTTGAATCAATGGCGGGAACATCTTTCATGCGCAGGATAATGGCTTTGGGCGATTTTGAGACATGACGCAGGGTGTTTTGCAACATGTCCGCGACTCCGAAGAAGAATGGCCCGGTTATTTCGTACACCTCAACGTCATTTTGATGCAACGCCCGTATCGAATCGGCGTCCACACGCTGGTTGTCGATGTCTCCGTAAGCCAATTCCATGATCAGATCGCTGTTCGCGCTTTTTATGCCGCCCACCTCGATCATGCGGCGCAGGAACAGGAAAATCGCAAGAATCACACCCACTTCAACCGCGAATGTCAGATCAACCGCGATAGTAAGGATGAATGTCGCTATAAGCACGCTTGCGTCGCTTTTCGGCGCGGTTTTTATGATGCGGATGACGCGAGGAATGTCGCTCATGTCCCATGAAACGATCATCAGCGTTGCGGAAAGGCAGGCAAGCGGAATCGTGGACGCAACCGGCGCGAGAAAAAGTACGAACAGCACAAGTACGGCTGAGTGTACGACGCCTGACACCGGGCTTGTCGCGCCGGATTTGATGTTTGTCGCGGTACGGGCAATCGCTCCGGTCGCCGGTATGCCGCCGAAGATGACCGAAGCGATGTTGCCTACGCCCTGCGCGACAAGCTCGGTGTTGGAGTTGTGCCGGTCGCCGGTCATGCCGTCGGCGACCACGGCGGAGAGCAGGGACTCGATTGCGGCAAGCAACGCGATGGTAAAGGCGTCTGGAAACACGTCTCGCGCCACTTCCCATGTGATGAGCGGCAGGCGCGGAAGCGCCAAACTTGACGGTATGCCGCCGAAACGGGTTTGAATGGTTTCAACCGGCGCTTTGAAGACCGCGCACACAACGGTGAGTGTCAGCGCGCTCACAACCGCGCCCGGAACATGGGGCGCAAAGACGCGCAACAGCGCGATAATCGCAATGGCGCCGAGTCCTACCGCAAGGGTGGCGAAATCAACCGTAGGAATCGCCTTAATGTATTGAACCCATTCCTCAAAAAATTCAGGCGAGCTTTTCTCTATCGTCATGCCGAAAAAATCTTTCACCTGCTGAGAAAAGATCAGTACGCCGATGCCGGCGGTGAAACCGGTCGTAACCGGATATGGTATGTATGTGATGAATTTGCCGAGTCCGCACAACCCCATAGCGACAAGCATGAGTCCGGCAAGTACCGAAGCGGCGACAAGCCCTTCCATGCCATGCCTCGCTGTTACGCCGAAGATGATGACCACAAACGCGCCGGTCGGTCCCGCTATTTGGAAGCGGCTGCCGCCAAACGCGCTCACGCAAAAACCCGCGATGATGCTGGTGTACAAGCCTTGAGCCGGCGTTCCGCCCGCCGATATGCTGAACGCCATGGCGAGCGGCATGGCGACTACGCCCACCATAAGCCCCGCAAGGCAGTCTTTCCCAAAAGACGCCCGCGAATAGCCGCCTTTGGCAAATAACTCGACGGCGCGGGGAACAAGATCCCTCACATTGACGAATGGGGAGAAACGCATCAGAGATCGGCCTCGCAACTTCTAAATGGCATTGCCGGAAGTCCGTTCTTCGCGTATAGGGGCGTGGGACCCCATTTGATCCACGCATAACGCACCCGCACAGGAATCGCCACCGCATCCGAAAAAGCAAGTACCGTTCCGCCCTCGATCCTCGCGTCAGCCTTGTAGTACCCGCCATCTTGACCCGCGACCTCAAATCCTTCCAGCGCGCCTCTGCTTTCAAGTCCAATCTCGGCGTTGGCAAAATACACGCGGATGGCTCCCCCTTCGTTCACGGCTCTGCGGAAAATGGGTCCGTCGGCGGACACATCCCTGCCGTACACCTTCTTGAGCGCCTGCAACGCAAGCCTGAACCCTACGGTCTGCTTGTCAAACGGGTGAATATTGTCGAATTCCCCGCAGTCGATGATGACCGCCATGCCCGTATTGGCGACAAATTGCGACACTTTGTACTGATTCTCCTGGATAACGCACCACTCCTTGCTGTTTTCAAGACCCGCGTCAACTTCGCTCTTTGACGCATACATGGGAAGCTGCGCAAAAAGGAAGGGCAGAGCGCCATCGCCCCAATCCTTGCGCCACTGATCGATGAGGCGCCACATCAATTCCGCATAGTCGCCAGCGCGGCTCCAGTCCTCTTCCCCCTGGTAGTAGAGGAAGCCCTTTAAGGCGAAGGGAACGATGCGGCGTATCATGGAATGATACAGGTTGGTTGGACAATAAGGACTTTTTCTGCCGGCGGGCTGGGGCCACGGACATTCGCCGCACTCGGCGTTCAGCGTTTCCCACCCGACAGTGGGATCGAGCGCACGGCGCGCCTGTATACGGGCGTCCCACGCTCGCCAGTCCGTGAAATATGCCTCCATCTCGGCGTCCCACTGCTCGTCGGTTTTATCTCCAATGAGAGCGGCGTACTCGTCAAGGCATTGCTGACCAGCTCCGCTCTTCTGGAGATGTTCCTTGCTCATCCAACAACTTATGGACGTGCCGCCCCAGTTGCAACCGATGATCCCAATAGGCGTGTTGGTCTCTGCCGCGACCTTGCGTGCGAAGAAATAAGCGACCGCGCTCATCGCGCCTGCCGTGTCAGGAGCGCACTCTTTCCATTCATTGTTCCGCTCGGCTTTCAAAAAACCCTCGTCAACAACCGCCTGTTTTACGGCTTGATATATGCGGATATTGGGATTAGCGCATGCGGCAAGCTCGTCCTTGCCGTTCAGACAGTTTTGCAATTCAAGCTCCATGTTGCTCTGCCCGCCCGCAAGCCATACATCACCCGCTATGACGTTTTTGAAACAGATTTCATCGCTTCCATCCGACACGCGCAGACTGCCCGCGACGCCCGCGTTTTGCGGCGGAAGAAAACACCGCCATTCCCCGTTGCGCACAACCGACTGGGATTTGCCCGCAACTTCGCCATTGCCGAAACTCACCATAACGGTCTTCCCCTCAACGCCCGTTCCCCACACCGGAACATCCACATCTCGCTGCACCACCATATTGTCTGAGAAGATAGGAGCGGTTTGTAAATTTGCCATAAACACCTCTTATATACTGTTGCGCTTTATGTACGCGGAACGAACTTGCTATTCGCCGAACTTCGTACAATATATACCGCTTGCAAGCCGTCCCCGCCTTCGGGCGCATCCTTCAAGGCGGGGAAGCTCATTATAGTATAAAATAAATGAACGTAGAAGCCCTTGACCGGATTTCTTTTTTTAAGTATTATTATGTTGTCGCCGAGGTGGTGGAATGGTAGACACCGGGGACTTAAAATCCCCTCCTCGCAAGAGGGTACGGGTTCAACTCCCGTCCTCGGCATAAACAACACGTCATTTTTTCAAATTTTACAAATTTTTCAAAACGCGCCCTCATAGGGCGGCAGATTTTGAAAAAACTTAACGCGATATCCGCAACGCAATCGCGGCGCAAAAACGCCGGATTGCAATTTCTGTAATTTCTTCCTTAAAACACTAGAACAGCGATTGCAACTCAGCGATGGCTCCTGCCGGCGCCCATTGCGTCATACCTGATTTCCACACCTGCGTCGTTCTCGTCAACTGCCCGGACTGAACCTTTTGTTTGAGTTCTTCAATGACAAAGGGTCCGGTGGACAGACCGTTTACGGCGACATGGTACTTGACCTGCGCCAACTGTTGCGGAAGCTCTTGTTGTGGAGGCTCTTGAGGCGCAGGGGCGCTTGGCGCAGGCTTTGTGGCCGTAAACAGAGAGCCAAATTCCGGTATGGCGCTCATCGCCGCCCATTGAGGCATATCTTCTTTCCATATAAGGGTGCGCTGTCCGATCTGTCCGTTCCGAAGTTTTTGTCTGAGTTCGTCCATGGTGTACGGCCCGTCAGGATACCCGTTTATCGCAATATAGTACGGCATGGACGAATGGGTATTTTGGGGCGGCGGGGGCGGCGGTATAACCGGAAATATGCTCGCTAATTCCGGGATGATTTCGGCGGCGACCCATTGTTGCAATCCTTCCCTCCATACGAGGCTGCTACGGGCAAGCTGCCTTTTTTCTATTTGTCGCTTGAGGCTGTCAATAGACAGAGGACCAGACGGCTGCCCGTCTATCAAAATGAAAAATTTACCCGCCGAAGAGTCATCCTGCTGGAGTCCCTGCGCCGGCGATTGAGTCTGCGGGATCTGCGGAATCAATGCGGCGACTTCGGGGATGGAGCTTGCGGCGGCCCACTGTGAAGAATCTTCCTTCCATATCTGAGTCTCCCTCGTCAACTGTCCCTTTTCAGCGAACGACTTGAGTTCTTCCAATGTATATGGTCCAGACGAAATGCCATTGAACGCCGCGCTGTACCGGGGCTGCGCTTGTTGCGTTTCAGCGGGCTGTGAAGAAACCGGCGCCGTTTGAAACAGGCGCGCGAGTTCCGGTATATTTCCGGCGGATTCCCACCGGGATAATCCTTCCCTCCAGACAAGGCTCTCCTTTGTCAACCGCCCATTTTGCGTCATTTGTTCGAGTTCGCTCATACCAAACGGCCCTGTCGGCTGATTCTCTACGGCGACATTGTATCTGGTTTCAACCGCCGCCTCTCCGCCGGCTTGAACGCGCCGATCCGCATCCCCCTCAAGGGCTGGCGAATCTTCACGAACTGGAAGCGAGGCTTTTTTTACATTCACGGGATACCAGTCCAGACCCGCGTCCAGCGCCTCTATAGTGATGATGTTGCTCAAGGGATGCGTTACAACGGTCGTTCCTCCTATGGCATTATTTTCCAGCGCAATCGGCACGAGCTTTGAGGATGGAAAATTTTTCACTTTTGCGGATTCTACAGCGCTCCACGTATTGTTTGCGGCATTGTACACGCTTCCGGCAAGATGCAGGACGGCCACTCCGTTTTTCACGATGATTTTTTCTGATTTTCCCCTATCGATCTGAGCCACAAGCCGCCCTTTCTCACCGTCTCCCGCATTCATCGCGTCATCGGACTCGTACCAATCCATAATAACCGCAAGTGGGTAAGACGTTTTATTCTTCTCAGCGTCGCCACGCCATATTATGAGTATCTCGGCTTCTCCCTCGCCCGCAGAAAGCGCCGTTGGTTTTACCAGTTTATCGCCGGATATTTCAGCGTTTTTTTTTGTTGACGCGCAGGAGGAGCAGATAAGAAACAAAAAACACAAAAGACACACAGAAAAAAGAACCGGTCTTTTCAGAATTTTCATACGCTTCTCCTTTATTCGCAAAGTCTGGTTTACTATCCCGCCCTTTAGGGTGAATTTCTTGCCAATACAATTGTCCGGCTATGAAGCCGCGCAACATCGCGCCTTCCGCGTCTCAAGGTGGAAATCATTGCGCTTTAGCCGTCTCAACTATCGCCACAGCGCCGCTTTTTGTATTAAATGTATAAAAGACGCCCTGCATAAAGTCGAACATGATGTCAACAGTTTCTTTTTTCCTTTTTACAGACAAAACATGCGAGCCGGAAGGAATTTTGACTCGCGTTTCAATGTTGTTCCAATTCCATTGAACCGTGTCGCCGTCTATGGCAACCACAGTTATCTGCCGGGGAATAATCAAAAGGCATTGTTGCGCGTCAGGGTATGAGAGATCATATACGCTTATATTGTTGGCGGCAGAGCCGCTGACAGAGCCAGCGCAACCAGCAAAGAGCATAATCACGCCGGAAATAAGAAAAAGGCTCATCAGACTATACTTTTTCATAACGCCCCTTTCAAAGAGATTGTTACCATTCTATCAAAGTTATCGGCGAAAGCTTTGAGTTCCTTCTTGCCGTAATGAGCGGAGCGCTCCACGCCAAGCCCATTTCCGGCAAGCTCCACCATAAAATTTCGTATGGAAAGCCACTGTCTGATGTTTTCGCCGGTATACGCTCTGCCCCGGTCGTCCAGCACCGCGACGCCGTGTTCAACAAGCCGCACGGCAAGCGGAATATCCCGCGTAACCGCCAGATCGCCCCGCCGCGCCAGATCCACAATCCGGTCGTCCGCCGCGCCTTCCCCGACCGGACACACTTCCATGACGGCATAACCGCCTTCAACACCCGGTATCCGTCTATTCGCCGCAAAAACCGCCTCTATACGCCGTTTCCGCGCCGCTCTCAACACCAATTCTCGCGCCGCTCGAGGACAGGAATCCGCATCCACAAAAATCTTCATCCGCTCATTTTCCATTGAGACATTTCACAAACTCTATGGAGAACAGTATATCATATATACCCAATCGCCGCAATATATAAGACGAAATTTCCGCTTAACGAAAGTTTTCCCGCGTTGCCAGCGGCAATGAAAGCGCTTTCCCCCTGTTTCAATCTTGTTTCACTGTTTTCATTATTTTTTTCATCTACAGAAACAACGCCAACTTCTCCCTGCGTAACGACGAGGATTGCGGGACCGTCTTCCACCCAAACGCCTTGATCGCACATAACGGAAAGCGAGAATTCTTTGCATTTCACGGGATATTTTGAAGGATTGGGATGCAAAATTTCAGGTTTAAACGCCGAGAAGGTGAGTATATGAAACAATTCCCGCAAGTCAATGCATTTGGGTGTAAGCCCGCCGCGCAGTACATTGTCCGAATTCGCCATAAGTTCCACGCCAAGCCCTCGAATGTAGGCATGCAACACCCCTGCGGGCAGAAACATGGCGTCGCCTTTTTCAAGAAAAACAAGGTTCAGATATAAAGGCGAAAGCGCCGCCGGATCCGATGGGTATTGCTTCGCAAAAGAGGCCGTCGTCTCCCACACTTCACGGTATTGGGGGTGCGACTCAATGAGCCGCCGCATCTGTGTTGCGGCGTGATCGCTTACGCGCCGCCTGATTTCCGGCGAAAGCGCGAACAACGCCTGTAAAAACGCCTCCAATCCCGAATCAAGCGCCGCTTTCACACAGGAGAGGCTTTCCATACCAAAGGCGTCAAATAGAACGCGGATTTCATTGATTTCCCTAAAGCCCGCCATCGCCTTAAAGGGCGTAAGGGCGCAAATAATCTCCGGTTTATGGTTGGCGTCCTTGTAGTTTCGCTCAGGCGCGTCAAGCGGAACGCCCGCGCTGTTTTCCCGCTCAAAACCGGCTCGCGCCTGTTCGAGGCTGGGATGGGCCTGTATGGAAAGCGGCTTGTCCGCGGCAAGCATTTTGAACAGAAACGGAAGGGCGGCGCCTGCTGACACCTTGCCAAGATACAATGCGGCGTCCTGTTCTATAAGCTCCGCAAGGCTTATTTTTTCTCCATTATATTCGGTCTGGGACTGCCCGTCCCGGTGAACGCCCATCCACAATTCGGCATAGGGCTTTTTATCAGGATTTTTTTCTCCGAGCAGTTCAGGAATCCAATCCGGCGAACCCCATGCGTAGTGTTTCACTTGATTTTTAAGCTTAAAAACCGGATGCATATTATATTCCGTTTTCTAGTATTTCATCCATACATTCAAGGAGATGGCGGGTTATTTTTTCAGTTTCCTGTTCTTCTTGTATGCTGATTTCTTGTTCAGCCTCATGGCGGTCGCATACCTTGAGGTAATTGTCATAGGCAAGGAATCCAGTTAAAATAGCCAATCTGAGCGGATCTTTGAGTCCTGTTGAATTCTGCGTTTCCTCAACCGCCAGTTGATACCGTTCAAGCAAACGCTTGAGGTATTCGGAGTCTTCCTCCGCCGCAATAGAAAGCGAGGCTCCCAATACTTCAATGCGGAGGTTGGTTTTCGCCATATCTTCACGAGGGGTAATAGACGTTGTTACCTTGATATCCCTGGTCGTGGAGCATCTCCCCATTATTAGGAGGATTCTGATCAGGCTGTTCATGGTGAACGTCCGGCTGAACGGAATCCACGCGCCGCTCTGAATCCGCGCCATTACCTTCCAGAGAGTCTTCAACCTGATTGAGCCTGTCCAGCGCCGAAAGGATGCCGCTCTCAATATTCTGCTGATCTTCCTTGTAGCCAAGTATTGAAAACTCAAGCTCGTTTATCTGGTTTTGAAGCGCCTCAATTTTTTTCTTGAGATGTCCGTTTTCTTCCACTAGCGCGGCATTGGCTCCCGCCAACTGCTTCACCACCTCCACCGCCTTGGCGACCTTCGCCTCCAGCAGTCTTACATTTTCAAGCGTAGCCATATTATAACACCTCCAAGGCCGCTTTCGCCTTTTCCGCGACAGCTTTAAAAGCCGCCGCATCTTCAGCGGCGAGGCTCGCAAGCGCCTTCCGATTGATCACGACGCCCGCCTTGTTAAGCCCGTTTATAAGACGTGAATAACTGATGCCTTCAGCGCGACACGCCGCGTTGATGCGCACAATCCAAATCCGGCGAAAATCGCCTTTCCGGTCTTTTCTGTCGCGGTATGCGTAAGAAAGCCCTTTTGTCACCGCGTCTTTTGCGGTTTTGAAATTTGAATGGCGTCTTCCCCAATACCCTTTTGCGAGTTTTAATATCTTTTTGCGGCGATTCTTTCGTTTCGCCCCATCCACCGCTCTCGGCATATTTTCTCCTTTTCTTTATACTTACCCGTTGGGTAGAAGCTGCTTTTTAATAACGGCGACATTGTCTTTCGACAAGATGCCGGGGTGGCGGAGATTCCGCTTCCGTTTGGTCGACTTCTTGGTCAAAATATGGCGAAGGTTTTGCTTCTTGTACTTAACCTTGCCCGTTCCGGTAAAAGAAAAACGTTTTGCTGCGCTCTTTCTTGTCTTCATTTTCGGCATACTGCTATCCTCATTATTTCTTGGTTTTCGGGCTTATTATCATGGACATGTTCCGCCCCTCCATCGCAGGGGGCTTGTCCATGATATATTCGCCTTCAATGCGTTTCAACATATCGTTCATAACGCCAAACCCCAGTTCCGTATGGGCAAGCTCCCTGCCCCGAAACCTGATTGTAACCTTGACCTTATTGCCTTCCGCGAGAAATTCTTTAACATGCTTGGATTTGAATTCCATATCGTGATCATCAATCTTGGGCTGCATACGAATTTCTTTTAGTTTAAGCAATTTTTGCTTTTTCTTTGAGTCGCGGACTTTTTTCTCGTTTTCGAATTTAAACTTACCATAATCAAGAATTTTAACTACCGGCGGAGCGGCTTGAGGCGCAACTTCCACAAGATCGAGTCCCAAGGAACGGGCGATTTCAAGCGCCGACTGAGTCGGCATGATTCCCTGTTGCTCTCCCTCGTCCCGAATGAGACGAACTTCCCTCACCCTAATTTGTTCATTGATCCGCAAATCTTTTTCTGACAACTGCCCTTCCTTATGGCGTATAATTTAATAGCTTGCGCGTCGCGCCTGTATGTTGCCGTCCGATTGCCGCGCAATTAAACCATCTCCTAGGGGAGTCGAACCCCTGTTGTCGGGATGAAAACCCGATGTCCTGACCACTAGACGAAGGAGACATTCTCCGAGGTTTTCTCAAAGCGCCGGTACACACAGGGAAAACTTCGTTGTTTTGAAAGTATACGTGTGTAATCTACCTGATTTTCTATTTTATGTCAAGTAGGTTGTCATAAAAATTGTAGTTTTCTCAGCGCGTTTTTCTCGCCTGAACGAACAGGATGCTGCGGCTGCCTATCGCTTGCGGCGTTCGTGTGAGCCATATTTTTGAAACAGCCTTATTGATAAGTAAGAAAATTTACCGCTCCCGCAGTTTCGCGGAAGTTTTGTATAATTCACTTGATCCAAGGCCGAATCGAACGGCCGACCTGCCGCTTAGGAGGCGGCCGCTCTATCCTCTGAGCTATTGGACCTTCCGCTATAGTATAGCGCCATAAACAGGGCTTTTGTCAAGATGTCTGTCAGACATTTGTCAGACGCAAAACAATCGGCGTCACGCGGCGCGTCATCCGCCAAGGAGCCGCGCAATGCCGGACATTTTCTTCCTGTCTACAAACGTGCCGTCAACATCAAGCACCTCGCGGGCGGCTTTGTTGCCGAAACCGGCGCACTCGCCGAACGATTTGTCGCGCAACCACGCGCTCAAGAAAGCGGCGCAAAAAGCGTCGCCCGCGCCAGTGGTCTCCTTGGGAATAACGGCAAGCGTGTCCTCGCGGTGGACCTTGCCGCCCGCGAACACCATCGCGCCTTTTGCGCCGAGTTTCACCACAATAACCGGAAATAAATCGTCGGCGAGTTTCTGGAAAAAGGCTTGCATTTTCGATGGCAATGGATTTCTGCGGGTAAAAAGCCAATCCATAAAGCCGACGGGTTCTTTCTCCTCTTCGCTTGGCTCGCCGTTAATGCGCCAATAGAAGGCGCCCGCTTCTTCCTTATTCATAAAGAGCAGAAGCGGATACTCCTTGCAGTACCGCATGATGTCCCGGGCGTACGTCTCGGCCATCTCAACCGAGCCAACGTCAAGGGCGACCACGGTGCCGTATTCGGAGGCAAGCTCAAGGATGCGGCTCACCAGATCCTCCCGGTTAAGAATATAGCCGTCTATCACCACAATCCGCGCCTGTTTAATCGCGTCTTCCCTCACGTCGCTCGCCTTAAGAAGATCGGCTGCGGAAATAGACGCGGCGATAACGTTAGGCTCGCCTTTGCGTTGCAGGAAAACGCACGCGCCGGTCGGCTTCCGCTCTTTTATCAAAAAAAGCGTTACGCCTGCGGACTCCATTTCCCGCTCAAAAACCTTCGCAAACTCATCATCTGGACCAACCGCGCCTATATACCCCGCGCGGATTCCAAGAAGAGCGGCGACCTTGGCGACATTCGCGGCTCCGCCGCCGGAAACCACATTGCTGTCGGGAAAATGCCCGAGAATCCCAAGCAACTTCTCATATTCGATGTGGCGCAACTTGATTATACCGATCTTCCTGAATTGCTCATTGTTGACTTTTACAAAAATATCAACAAGCGCTCTGCCGACGCAGAGCATTTCCAGCTTTTTATCTTCATCATTCACTTGTAGTTTCAGCATGAAGCGCCTCCGCGCCTTATTTAGGCAACGCTAAAATTTTCTCCAGTTCCGGCAGTCTCTTCAAATCCTCTTTCAACCCTTCAGCGCGGGTCTTGTTCATGTAGTCCTTGCTCTGGAACGAATAGGTGAACTTCGTATGAACGTCGTACGTACCCGCCATAAGCGCGTAAGCGTCCTCGGTCATTACGAGTTCCTCATCGGTCGGGATGATGAAGATGGGAATCGCCGAAGAATCCGCGGAGATGCGGGTCTCGGCGTTGCGCGTATGGGCGAGGGCGTTCTTCGCCGGATCGTAGACAATGCCCAATCCTTCAAGCCCTTCAAGGAATTTCTTGCGCATGAAGCTGGCGAATTCGCCCACGCCTGCGGTAAGTACAACAGCGTCCACCCGTCCAAGCGTCGCCATATACGCGCCGATGTACTTCTTCACGCGGCGCGCCTCCATATCCTGCGCCAGCGCCGCCCGCGCGTCGCCTTGTTCGGCGGCCTTTTGTATGTCGCGGCGGTCGTTGTACTTGCCGGTAACGCCCAAAAGACCGGACTTCTTGTTCAGAGCGCTCTCCATTTCCGCCGCGCTCATGCCGGTTTTCCTCATCACATAAAACGGCATAGCCATATCCGCATCGCCGGATCGGGTTCCCATCACCAGACCTTCAAGCGGCGTGACGCCCATGCTCGTATCAAAAGAACAGCCGTCCTTAACCGCGCACACGGACGATCCGTTCCCAATATGGCAGATGATAAGATTCGTCCCGGAAGGCTTCCTGCCGAGCAGCACGGACGCCCGTTTCGCCGTGTACAGAAAACTCGTGCCGTGGAACCCGTATTTCCGTACGCCGTACTTTTCGTACCATTCATACGGCACAGCATACATAAAAGAAGAAGCCGGCATGGTTTGATGCCACGCCGTATCCATAATCGCGCAATGCGGCGCATCGGGCAACACCTTCTTCGCCGCCTCTATGCCCATGATGTTCGCCGGGTTGTGAAGCGGACCCAAATCCTTCACCTCGTTAAAAGCCTTCATCGCCTCATCGTCAACGATCACGCTCTTGGTGAATTTGTCGCCCCCATGCAACACCCGGTGTCCAACCGCCTTGATAACGCTCATATCATTAATGACCCCGCGTTCGGGATCGGTCAGC
The DNA here is from genome assembly GCA_031265845.1 of Treponema sp. Taxonomy (GTDB): domain Bacteria; phylum Spirochaetota; class Spirochaetia; order Treponematales; family Breznakiellaceae; genus JAIRKH01. The sequence continues at coordinate 39,025 of JAISCC010000105.1, read as the reverse complement.
AACTTGATAATAAGGTTCACAGCGTCGGTATGAGTGGGGCAGTCCTGATAGAGGGTGTACTCCTCCTTGCCCTTCGCCTTATGCGCGATAAAAGACCCGTCAAACGTAACCTTCTCCACAACGCCCACAGCCAATACATCCTTGGCGTCCCAATCGTACACCTGATACTTCGCCGATGACGAACCGCAGTTCAATGTCAAAATAACCATATATGCTCCCCCATAATCATAAAACAGATGGCGTTATTTTACTATGATACGCCGAAGTGTGTCTAGCGTATAGTTGTCAAGGGCGGCGGTTTGGCGCCGCCCAAACCATATTTTGGTCAGAAAAAACTCACAGTTATTATAAAATAACTGTCAGATTATGACGATTATAATAAAAAATGCGCCTTTTTTAGAATAAATATTGCTTTTATTCAAAACAAGTTATACAGTTGAATTAGTTCCAAACCCGGTTTGTTTTGGAGCTAGCTCTTGAGAAAATCGATCAAAGCCCGATTTTCTCATTACATTTTTAGATTTAAGCGGAAAAGTGGGCTTCTAAACCGCTCTTCTCCAACGTTTTTTCAAACCCTCTGAGTTTTGAGAAAGCGTTGCTGTTATTATTTTCTACTTGTTGAAAAGGGCTTGGCTTATGATAAAAATTGTTATTATTGACAGCGATGAAGCGGAGCGGCATAAAATAAAAAACACCCTCTCTTCTCAAAGTGATTTTGACATCATCGGGATCGGGAAAGACTGCTATGACGCGATCAGACTGGTTGAGGGCAAACATCCCGATATAGTCATCATGGACATTGAGTTAAAAGACGGCGATGGCATTGGACTCATACCGCTGCTCAAAAGCAAGTCGCCCAATACGTCTGTTGTTTTTTTTACCGGTCTTGAAGATGAAGAGCATATTTGCAAGGCGCTCATTCAAGGACCAGCGGGATATGTCGACAAGCGCGAAGGCGTTCTCAATCTTTGCAGGGTTATCAAAAACATCCGCCACGGCGATAGTTATATCAGCTCGCAGATCGCGCCAAAAATATGCTCTATTTTTTCGCGCATGGCGCAAGGAGGCGTGTATCCCAAAATCATATCGCATAACACGCAATGCCCTGCAAAACAACCGGCGCCTCCCGGCATTTCCGGCGTAGAGATGCGGATCATTGGCTTCATCGCACAAGGCTTCTCCACCCATGAGATAGCGGAAAAACTTTCTATTACCAAAGGCACGGCCAGAAATTACATTTCGGTGGTGATGCGGAAAGTCGGGGTGAGCAACCGCAGCCAGCTCGCCCTTTTCGCCATACATCACGGGCTTGTACCGGTCTGAATCGAAATGCTGTGCGGCGCATAGGCGCCATTCTTCCGGCGATCCACGAGGAATTGTCTGTTCATAAGCGGCTCCCGCAACGGATGCGGGCGGTTCGACAGGTTGATGACGCCCGTGGTTTTACCGGAACGGCTTACGAGGCGGAAAACATCACGATCAAGCCGAACCGCGCCGTATTCATCGTCCGCAAGCGCCGCGTACAGCGCCGACATGCGTTTGGCAAGCTGCATGTCCGCAGGTTCAAGATGAAGCGGATCATCGGATGTCATGATCTGCCCGGCAAGCAAAAAGTTGACCAGGGCGATAAGCTCTTTCTCGTTTTCCGTGAGCTTGCAGTTCCGCGTACGCATGAACACCACGTCAGGATCGTTGCAATAGATCACGCCGTCAAAAAAGGAACGTCCTATGGTGTCAAGCAGGTTGATGTAGGCGCTTGGCCTTCCCACATGCCCCAAGAGCTTGACCAGCTTCCAGTCCCATTCCTCGCGGGCGTCCGCGCCGATGCGCGACAGCGGAAAATGCCGGAACGACGCGCCGAGCGGCAAGCCGCAGCCGAGAAAGGCGACCGGCGCGTCGGCGTCGGCGGAAGCGGCGCGTTTTGTCAAGAGGGCGCAGGCGCGTTCGTAATGTTCATACGGCGAGCCTCCGCGCGCGAAATCGCCGAAAAGAAAGCCCGCATACAGGAAATCTATTTTGATGTACCGGAACCCCCAGTCAATCATCCTGTCGATCAAGCCTTGTATGTAGGCGAGCGCGTCGTCCCGCGAAAGATCGAGACAGTAGTAGCGTCCGTCCCACAGGTGGTTGAAGCCGGCGACAACCGGCTTTCCCGTTTTGTCTTTGAGAACCCATTCGTATTTTTCCGAAAAAATCTTTGACTTTCTGGTAACGATGAACGGGGCTATCCACAAACCGGGCGTCAAGCCCTGACGTTCTATTTTCTCCGCCAAAAACCGCAAGCCGCGAGGAAACTTCTTTTCATCTATCTCCCACTGCCCTACGCGCTGTTCCCAACCATCGTCAATTTGGAAGACAGCGGGCTTGCCTTTGTCAAGAAAGATACGTTTGATGAGATTGTCAGTCGCGGGCAGGGACTCAAGGTCTTCCAGAATGAGTTTTTCGTTGATGTTTGTATAATGATTGTACCACGATTCATACCCGCCGATTGGGTTTTTACCGCCAGCGCGCGCCGCTTGACCGGGCTTTGTCCGTGTCAAGAAGTCAAGCGCGGAAGCGCCCGCCGAAACAGACGTTTCGGCGCGGTACACCGCAACGAGCGTGTCTTTCAGATTGAAACAGCCTTCGCACGCAAAGAAGCGCAGTTCCGCCATCACCTCGTGGGCCGTCCAACGCTTTCCCGGACAGAATAGTTCCGCAACAACACGTTGTTTTTTCCGGTTTATACGGAAAGTCACGGGCGGAAGCGGGGCGCCGCTGGCGCCGCCTGTCCATGTGCGGGAGGCGACGCAAAGGTACATATCGCCAGAACGAAGGTACATGAGGAAGTGTCCCACAATCTCGCCGCGCTTCGGCGCATCACCATCGCGGTTGGTGAGTTTGATGAGATCGCGCAACAACAACACCGAGCGGGGAAGCGTTTCATCGGCGGCAAGCTCCCAACCCGCTGACCATGACTGCCAGCCGCCCGGATATACCAAAACGTCTCTATTTTGGATAAAAGGCTCGCGCTCTTTCTCGCCCAATCCGGCGGCGGCGCACAATTCCCGGTATGTCCACGAGGCGATTTCCATGCAAAAAGCGTTTTGTAGAACGTCGGACTGCGCGTAAAAGGTTTTGGTGTGATACGGAACGCCCGGCATTATGTCGGACTTCCCGCGTACAGTTTTTCTTCAAAACGCTCAAGCTCCTTGCCGGCAAGCCTCGCGCCGCAGCCAGCGCCGCCGCTGTTTCCAAGCCTGTTTTGGAGTTCCGCAAACTCTTCTCTGGAAAACCTGACGCCGCCCAGTACATGCCGCTCAAACGCCGCGCAACAGAGGGGAGCCACGCTTTTCGTTATAGCGAACAGCGTCTGCGCGTACAGCCGGATTTCTTTTTGGGCGTGAGCGTCAAGGCGCAGTTCCAGAAAGTGAAAGAGGTTGTGCAAGTCTATCTGCCAGTACCATTCGGTGTACAGGGACAACGGCAGATTGATGCGGGCAAGCTCACGAGCTACGCCCCTGTCTATGAGTTCGGCATACGCCGCGTACATGTCTTTCTGTACGCTTTTCAGCGACGCTTGCGCCGCAGCCGCCTCTTCCGCCTCAAACGCCGCGCCGCGCCCCTGTTTGTTGTCCGCGCTTTGCGCGGCGATGTCTTCAAGTTCAGGCGCGTAAAAATCGTCTTTCATCACCGAGTACCGCCCGGACACCTCATTCACCCGGGCAGTACGGTGCCGTATCCATTGGCGGGCGACAAAAATCGGCAGCTTTACATGAAAGGTGAGAACAACCTGTTCAAAGGGCGAGGTGTGCTGGTTGCGCAAAAGGTAGTCTATCAACCCCGCGTCTTCGCGGAGGCTTTTGGTTCCCGCGCCGTAGGAAACCCGCGCGGCCTGCACCACGCGAGCGTCGCCGCCCATGTAATCAACAAGCCGGATGAAACCCTTGTCGAGAACCGGAAATTTTTTGTCCAATAGAGCTTCCGCTTCGGAAATAATGCAATGCGCCATAATGGAGGACATTGTATACCATAGAACAACGTCCGTCAATAGACCGCATTTCGTCTAATGCGGAGGTTGGGCGCAACGCTTTTGGCTAATTTTTTTGGATATGGGTCTTTCCCAAAACTTCAGCTTTAGATATAATAGAATTATCTGAGGTGAAATAATGGAACGCATAAAAATTTCCGTCCGCAAGAAAATGCGCCGGATTAAAATCAAAAGACAAACCAACAAAACATTGGAACAAGAAGCGAGCGCAAGAAAAGAAATAATAAAGCGATATTTTAATTCATGGATAAATAAAGACATAAATATTATCGAAAGGCATTTTTCTCAAAATATTAAATATGTCGAATGTTATGGCCCTGAATATAATGGGAAGGAGCGCATTATACAATGGTTCAACGATTGGCAAAAAGAAAACAATGTTTTACAGTGGAATATGAAACGGTTTTTTAATCGAAATAACGTCATAATAGCAGAGTGGTTTTTTGAATGTGAAACAAAAACAAATAAACATTCTTTTGACGGGGTTTCAATTATTGAATTTGATGGCGATAAAATAACAATGATCAAGGAATTTCAATCAAAATCCGAACATTATTTTCCATATAAAAATAATTAAGGCAATTCCAATAAAATAAAATTGGAGGTGATGTTCATTAATTTTAACGCCGCGTCATATCCACCGTGCGACAAATGAATGGCGTCATCAAAATATAAAGAATAATATCTTAACTACACTCTATTGTTAAAATGCCTTTGAAAAGACGCCTTCATTTAACGCGGCGCTTTCTACGCCTTGCCGCAGACCGGGCAAAAGGACTCCGCTTCCAGCCTTATCGAAAAAAATATATAAAAATTTGACAGAATTCCGCAGGGCATATAATTCTTTGAGGAGAAAACTAAAGTCTTTCCGGAAGGCAGGCTGTTCCAGAACGGCGGATTTCGAATTTCGCTCATAAAAATCATTTTAAGGAGCATGTTATGGCAGATGGAGGTAACACTGTTCGGAATCGTTACACTCGTTAAGGATGTATCAGCAAACGCATAATCCCCGATGGAGATAACCGGTCTCCCGTTTATCCTGTCTGGGATGTGAACATCTTCCGCGCTTCCGCTATAACCAATAATGGCAACTTGCCCATTCCGCAAGCTCTGTCTGGAAATCACCCGCATCCTGCGCGAACAGCGCGGGCGCCGCATACAAAACACACGCCAGAAATAGCCATGTCTTCTTCATAAGAAACTCCTTGTATGTATAAGTCCACACCGGCTTTGCTTCCTGCGCCGCCTTTGGACATGCTCAGAACATCAGCGGACACGCTCGGAGCGTCAACGGACACGTTATAAACGTCGACGGACACCTTATGAATGTCGATGGACACGCTCTAAGCGTCGACGGACACGTTCTGAACATCGACGGACATTGAAAGAACGTGTCCGTAATACTCTCCAAGCATCAACGAACACGCTCAGAACCTCGATGGACACGTTATGAACCTCAACGGACACGTTCTGAACGTCAATGGACACGCTCGTAGCGTCTCAGAAGACTGAAAAAACGTCCCCGCAGATGTTCAAAGAGGGTCAGTGAGGAAGGGATTAGTGTGTTTCGGGTTCGGCGGCGGCGTTCCGCTCTTTGCCGCTGGGGAAGTGGGGTTTCAGATTTTCGTAGACGGCTTTTGCGCCGGGGACGTCCTGTTTTGCCGCCGCCTGTACATTGTGGTAGACCACAAGGGCTGCATGGCAGGCTTCGCTTTCGGCTGTCATGATCGTGTCGATACGGCTTCCTCAAGCTGCCGAATCGCCGCGTGGAGGCTCCAGAAGTCGCGGGCGTCGCTAAAATCCTTGTCAAAGCCGTCTATGTCCAGGCAACTGGGGACGAGCGCGGGGTTGTCATGGGCGTAGTCGCGGGTTTTTTCCACGAAGGCACGGCTTTTGTCTCCCATCTTGAGTATGGCGTGGCGTTCCTGCGGGGTCAGGGCGAAGGTATAGGGCGCAAGCGCCGTCTTTACCGCCTCAATCTGGTTATACACCTGCGTCAAAGCGGCTTCTGAAACGCCGTCTTTGTGCCGGTCATTTTTCATTACAATAACTCCTTTATAAGCCGCGTGAGCGGCGGTTTAATAATTCAAATATGATAGCATATAAGAACGCAACCGGTAAGAGCGGACACGCGCCGCGAGAAGCGTTTCAGCAACGGGACAGCGCGGGCGCCGCATACAAAACACACGCCAGAAATAGCCGCGCCTTCTTCATAGCAAACTCTTTTGTTTATAGCCCGCGTCAACTTTGCTTCCTGCGCCGACTCTTGGGCACGACAAGGGACGGTTGTTAAACCGGCAATTGGTTTTGGCATGGCTTCACATCCATGACGCCAAGCCTGCCTTCTTCTTGAGGGAAGATAGTCTGACGGCGCGGGCAGGCGTCTGTCCGTGAAACAAACCATGCTGAAGCGGCTGTTGTAATCGAATCTTGCCGTACTGACCGGCCCTTCGCCCGCGTCAGTACGGCAAGATTCGCCGCCGCCGGTGAAACGCTCGACTTGGGTATGCGAAGAGCCTCCTGTCGCTCTACTACAACCTTCGCGTGAGAGCGCCTCGCCACGCCGTCAAGACTCTCGCCTGTTCTTCATTTTTGGCACATCATGGGCATGTCAATTCTGCATGTGTTTTGCTTGCGTTTTTTAACGCTTACGCCGTAAAATAATAACAGGAAGCTGTTTCAAAACTAACCCGAACGTAGTTCGCGTTTTGAAACAGGCGTACGTTTATCAACTATATAAAGGAGAGAAATATGAAACAGACGGTACAAAAAGTGGGGCGGTCGCTTTCCGCTATGGTTATGCCGAATTTAGGCGCTTTTATCGCATGGGGGCTTATTACGACATTATTCATTCCCACGGGCTGGCTGCCCAATGAAAAGCTGGGAGCCATGGTCGGTCCCATGCTGACCTATCTCCTGCCGCTCCTCATTGGTTATACCGGAGGCAAGCTGGCGGGCGGCGGCGTGCGAGGCGGCTTAGTCGGCTCAATCGCCACTATCGGCGTCATCATGGGGGCGGACATTCCTATGTTCCTGGGCGCCATGATTGCGGGACCCCTGGGCGGTTTCTGCATCAAGAAATTTGATGATATGATAGAAAGTCATATCCCGGCCGGTTTTGAAATGCTGGTGAACAATTTTTCCGCAGGGATCATTGGCGGCACACTTTCAGTTGTCTGCTACCTCGGCATAGGCCCCATCGCCGCGACCGCAACCAACGCGCTCGGCGCCGGGGTCGGTTGGATGGTGGATCACAAGCTGCTTCCCTTTGCGTCAATACTTGTAGAACCCGCAAAAGTCCTGTTTTTGAACAACGCCATTAACCACGGCGTGTTCACCCCCCTCGGCTCCCAGCAGGCGGAGGCGGTAGGCCGCTCCATTTATTTCATGATTGAATCAAATCCCGGTCCCGGGCTTGGACTTCTGCTGGCGTACTGCCTGGTGGGAAAGGGCAACGCCAAAAGCAGCGCTCCCGGCGCGGCGATCATTCACTTCCTGGGCGGCATCCATGAAATTTACTTCCCATACGTCCTGATGAATCCGATTCTGATTCTTGCCATGATGGGCGGCGGTTTTACCGGCGTTCTGGTTTTAAGCATATTCGGCGGCGGACTCATCGCTCCGGCTTCACCGGGTTCCATTTTCGCCGAGCTTATGATGACGCCTAGAGGCGCGTATATTCCTAACATCCTGGGCATACTGGCAGGCGGCGGCGTATCATTCCTCCTGTCAATGATATTGCTCAAAGCATTCGGCAAGGATGACGCTGATCTTGAAGCGGCGCAGGCAAAAACCAGGGTGAACAAAGCTGAGTCCAAAGGCGTTTCCGTAGAAGCGACCAAAACCGCATGGGACGCTTCGGCTGGCGCTTCGGCTAACGCGGCGGTAAAGAAAATTGTCTTTGCCTGCGACGCCGGCATGGGTTCCAGCGCTATGGGAGCCACCAAACTGCGGAAAAAGATACAGACTGCGGGCGTCACAGGCGTCACCGTCATCCATTCGCCGGTGAGCGAAGTCCCTGCTGACGCGGATATTATCATCTGCCACAAGGAATTGCAGGAACGGGCGCGAAACGCGAACCCGAAAGCCCGCCTTGTAACGATCACAGATTTTCTTGGCGCGCCGGAATATGATGGAATTGTCGCGGCCTTGAAGAAATAACCGCCGCGCACGAAGCGGACGCGGTGATGTCTGACGGTGCGCCGGAAGGGGCGTCTTCCGGCGCGTCAAACGGTCGGCGCCAGACATCTTTGAATAAGGAGATGCACATGCAGGAATTTTCGTATACGATTACCGATCCAAACGGCATTCACGCGAGACCCGCAGGACAACTTGTACAGAAAATGCAGGAATACAAAAGCCGCGTTATGGTGAATCGCGGCGATCAAAGCGCGGACGCCAAGAAGCTCATCGCCTTGATGAAGCTGCGCCTCAAATGCGGACAGACGTTCACGGTGCAAGCGGAAGGCGAAGACGAAACTGCGGCCATTGAAGCGGCGCGGGGTTTTCTAACGGCGAACCTTTAGGTGAATCTTTAAGGGATTTATGGAAGAAACGGTTGTGGCGTCTAATCCTGTGCGGAATCTTTCTCCCAGATTGGTGCGGTTGCTTGAACTGTTGGCGCGTTCTGATGAGCCGGTGAAGATCGACGACTTGTCGGCGGCGTTGAACACAAGCCGCCGGACCGTCTTTCGGGAACTGGAAAGCGCGGATGAGGCGCTGTCCGCCTTTCACACGGCCCTGCTTTCCATTCCGGGCAAAGGATTGACCCTTTCCGGCGATAGCGAATCCCGTCAGAGAATGCTTGAGGTTCTTACCCCCCCCCCCCCCCATCCTATTTCAAAACGGGAGCGGTTGCTCCGCCTGCTGGTAGAGATCATCGCCAATGCCGGCGAAGTGCAAAAACTGTTTTACTACGCAAGCGTTCTTGGTGTAAGCGAATCCACGGTAAGCAACGATCTTGACGAGCTTGAAGACTGGCTTTCTGTGCGAGGCGTCAGCGTCACCCGCAAAAGCGGCATGGGCGTTCAGTGCGTTGGAACCGAGGAAGCTCTTCGCGCCGCTCTGGTGAGCCGCTTTATGATAGACGGAGATTCGGGCGGCAGGTCATACACCGCGTCCTTTGATTTTCCTGGCGAGGACATTGAGATGGGCGTACGGGAAATTCTACGGAGAAAGAAGGATGCGATTGACTGGATGACCGCAGAATCTTTCTCGCTGATCGCCGTTTACCTTATGGTGATGGTTGACCGTTTGCGAAAGAGCAGGATCGCCACAAATAGCCGCGTCAGCGGGCATGTTTCAATGGGCGCGTTCCAAAACGCCCTTGCCGAAGATATCACGGCGGAAATGGAACACGAATTCTCCCTACCCGTACCTGAAACGGAACGGCAGGCGCTTGCCGGATGGATTCAGGCGTGCCGATCAAAACAGGACAGCCCGCTTGAGCCGAGTCCGGTGGACAGGCGTACGCTCATCCAAAGCCTTGCCATGCGGATGATAGACCGCTTTGATCCCCCGATAGCGGCTATCTTGAAGACTAATGAGCAGTTGACGCGGCTCTTGTCATTGCATCTGGAAGCCGCGCTGCTCAGATTGCAGGGAGGCATAGCGCTGCCGAATCCCCTTGAAGAGGAACTTATAAAAAATTATCCTAAAGAATATGAAAAGACGCGCAGGGCGGTGAAAGTTCTTGAGGAGCGTCTTGGGATTCCTGTTCCATCAAATGAAATTTCGTTCATCCTGATACATTTCTTGGCAGCTCTTGCCGTTTTGGGCGAGCGGAATATCAGGCGGCGGGTTCTTCGGGCAGGCATTGTTTGTGTGTCCGGCATCGGCGCGTCCTATATGCTGGCGTATCAGGTGCGCAAGCGGTTCAAGGGGGAATTGGAAGTCGAGGTGTCCGGCTGTGATGACAAGGCTTCATGGGCTGACGTTGATTTTCTTGTCTCAACCATCCCTTTAACGGAAACAGACAAGCCATTTGTTCAGGTGAATACGCTGCTTGGGGCGGAAGATTATCAGAAAATTCAGACGGCTGTCGACGCCTTCGCCTTTATCAAGCGGGATGCGGAACAACCGGCGCGTCCGGTTTCCCTAGAGAAGCGGCTTGACAGCCTTATTGAGATTTTCATGCAGTCGCGGCTCTTGCTTGACAATTTCGCCGTTGAACCGATCAAAGCGGACTGCTCCTTTGAGGAGCTTGTCCATTTCGCCGCAGCCCGCTTTGCGCCTGAAAATCCAGAGTCTGTCCGTAGCGCCCTTATGGACAGGGAGTCCATTGTCACCCAGATTGTCAGCGAACTGGGAATAGTACTGTTGCATATCCGCAGCGCCTGCAACGCGGCGCCGGTGTTTGCGGTCATTGTTCCCGAAGGAGGAAAATTCACCCAACCGTATTTTAAGCATACAAAAAGTTGTGCGCTTATGTTGTTGCCCGAAACGTCGCCTCATGAAGTGAGCGAATTAATGGGAGGGATTTCCAGCGCCTTGATTGATCTGCCTCTTTTTCTTGAGGCGGTTCGCGCCGGAAACCAAGAGACCATACGGGCGGTTCTTGAAAGAGAAATTACAGAAATCCTCGCCCGTTTCGGAGGCGGGACACTACCATAAAGGAGCTGTCATGGCGGATATACCCATGCTCAAGAAAGAAAATATCATTTTAAATCAACCAAAGGCGGAACGCGAAGACGTTATACGCCGTTGCGGACGTATGCTGGTTGATTCAGGCTATGCCAACGAAACCTATATCGAAGGCATGATCAAACGGGACAATTCCTTCAGCACCGGAATAGGCAATTTTATCGCCATTCCCCACGGAGAGGAAGCGTACAAAAAAGACATCATCACAACCGGCATTGTGGCGCTGGCCTATCCTGAAGGCGTAGATTGGCACGGAAATCCGGTGTACCTGGTGATCGGCATTGCGGCGAAAGGAGACGAACACCTGGACATCATGGGGAATATCGTGGACAACCTGGAAACCGGGGAAGATACGATAAACCTTGTCAAAAACGCTGGCGTTGACGAGGTGTACCGGATGTTAACCGGAGGGAAGACGTGATAATCACCGTAACGCTGAATCCCGCGCTGGACAAGACTGCCCGTGTGGATGTGATGCGGCCTAACGCGCTTAATCGTTTGCGGGATGTTCAAGTGGACGCCGGTGGAAAAGGGGTCAATGTTTCGGCGATGATCCGCGCCTTGGGCGGCGCAAGCGTTGCCGTTGGATTTGCCGGAGGCGGCGCCGGAGAAGAACTCTTGTCCCGCATTGCTCAAAAAGGAATCAAAGCCGATTTTGTCCGCATCGCCGCCCTTACCAGAACCAATGTGAAAGTGGTGGACAAGGACGGCGCTTTAACCGAATTGAACGAACCCGGGCCGGAGATAAAACCAACGGAATGGCGCGAAATGGAAAACAAACTTTCCTTTTACGGCGTACCGGGAAATACCGTCGCGCTTTCAGGCAGCCTTCCGGCGGGTCCCGGCGCAGACGCCTACAAACGCCTGTGCGTTCTGTTGCGCCGCGCCGGCGCTGTTGTGTTTCTTGACGCGGACGGCGAAGCCCTTAAACAGGCGCTCCAGTTGGAGCCGGATTCGATTCCCGATTACATCAAGCCCAACCGTTTTGAATTGCTGCATTATTTCGGCATACCGGATGATGAGCGGGTGACAGAGGCGCGGCTTGCGGAACTTTGCCACTCTTTGATTGACAAAGGCGTTAAGCTGGTCGCTCTTTCAATGGGCCGCGAAGGCGCTATCTTTGCAAGCGAAAACGGCGTCTGGCGGGCTGCGGCAATTCCGGTGGAAGTATGCTCAACAGTGGGCGCAGGGGACAGCATGGCAGGCGCACTGGCATACGGCTTTGAGCAAGGAATGCCCGAGGAACAGCGCTTTGCCCTGGCAATGGCAGCCTCAGCCGGAGCCTGCGCGACAGCGGGAACCAACCCGCCTGATCGCGCTCTGGTAGACGAGCTTTTACAAAAAACGCGGATAGAGAAAACCGCGTAAGGAACCCTGCGGGTACAAGGTTCCTGCAAATCCACACACAAGGAGAAATTATATGGGACAGAAGACAAAAGCGGCGCGGCTTTACGGCGCTGATGATTTAAGGCTGGAAGAATTTGAACTTCCCGACATACAAGACGATGAAATCCTGGTCAAAGTGGTGAGCGACAGCATCTGCATGTCAACCTACAAACTATTGAAACAGGGGAAGAACCACAAACGCTGCCCTCAAAACGTAGCCACCAACCCCATCATCATTGGGCATGAGTTTGCCGGCGATATTGTCAAAGTCGGCGCCCAATGGCAGAACGAATTCAAAGCCGGCGAAAAATTCGCCCAGCAGCCGGCGCTGAACTACAAGGGCAGCCTCGCCTCCCCCGGCTACTCCTACGAGTTTTTCGGCGGGGACGCCACCTACTGCATCCTGCCGCATGAGGTCATGGAACTGGGCTGCCTGCTCCACTACGACGGGGACGCCTATTTTTACGCTTCGCTTGCGGAGCCGGTCAGTTGCATCATCGGCGGCTATCATATGATGTACCACACCAACAAGCAGAACTACCAACACGCCATGGACATCAAGCCCGGCGGCAATGCGCTGATCCTCGGCGGCGCGGGGCCCATGGGGCTGGGCGCGGTTGAGTACCCGCTTTATGGCGGCAACCGCCCGGCGCGAATCGTTGTTACCGATGTGGACGAAGGAAGACTGCGGCGGGCTGAGCAGCTTGTCAGCCCGGAACTGGCGCAAAAGCGAGGCGTTGAACTGCGCTACGTAAATCCCAGCCGCCACGCGGACCAGTACGCGCTTCTTATGGACATCTCCGGCGGACAAGGCTATGACGATGTGTTTGTCTATGCGCCCATACAGGAACTCGCCGAGTTGGGCGACAAGCTTCTGGCATTTGACGGTTGCCTTAACTTTTTCGCCGGACCCCAGGACAAGAACTTTTCGGCGATGATGAACCTGTACAACTGCCATTACACCAGCGCCCATATTTTAGGAAGCACCGGCGGCAATACCGAAGACCTTAAGGAAGCGCTCGCTTTAGCCTCTGAAAAGAAGATGCGTCCGGCGGTTATGGTGACGCATATTTGCGGGCTAGACGCGGTTGCCGAGGCGGTGGCGAAACTGCCGGAACTGAGGGCGGGCAAGATACTCACGTATACCCACATTAACCTGCCGCTGACCGCCTTGGCCGACTTTGAAAAGCTCGGACAAAACGACAGTCTGTTCGCGCAGCTTCACGCAAGTTGCCAAGCTCATCAGGGTTTGTGGAACGCGGAGGCGGAATCGTTGCTTCTCAAAGCCTATGGAGCGGCGTCATGATCACACTGCAAGGCAAGGGCGTAAGCGGAGGCATAGCGAGGGGACGCCTTTCCTTTCTCAAACGGAAAAGCCTTTCCGTTGAAAAACGCGCTATAGACAATGTTGAATTAGAAACCGAACGCTTTCATGCCGCTCGCGCAACAGCGGCGGAGCAGCTTGACCAGTTAGCCGGTACAATGACCGATAAAATCGGAAAGGAAAACGCGCTGCTCTTCGAGATACACCGCATGATGCTCGAAGACACTGATTACACCGACCCTATACTCGACATTATCACATCCGAGAAAGTCTGCGCCGAGTACGCGGTCAATACCGCAGGCTCCTGTCTGGCGCAGGACTTCGCCGACATGGACGACGAGTACATGAAAGCCCGCGCCATAGATGTCTACGATGTGTCCAAGCGGGTGATACGGATACTCTCAGGCGAGGATCAGAGTCTTGGAGAGAACGGCGGGCCGGTCATTCTTGCCGCCGATGACTTTACGCCAAGCGAAACCGCCCAGCTTGACCGCAACGCAACGCTTGCCTTGGTGTCCCGTCACGGCGCCGCCAATTCCCACACGGCTATTTTCGCGCGAACTATGGGCATTCCCGCAGTCATATCTTTCGGCGCGTTTCTGTCCGGCGATTTGTCCGGCAAGCAAGCGGCGGTTGATGGCGAGACTGGCGTTTTGTACATTGACCCTGATCCTGAAATACTCAAGAAACTGGAGGAAAAAGAAGAGCGGCAACGCAGGGAAAAGGAAAACCTTGAAAAGAGGCGGGGCAAACCGACCCTCACGAAAGACGGACGCCCCCTGAAGCTCTACGCCAACATAGGGTCAGTGAGCGACGCTGACGCCGCTCTTGCCGGAGACGCGGAAGGCATAGGGCTTTTCCGCAGTGAATTTCTCTATTTGGGCAGAAACGATTACCCGGATGAGGATACCCAGTACGAAAGTTATCGGAAGGCGCTTGAAAAGATGGGGGGCAGGCAGGTCATCATCCGTACGCTTGACATAGGGGCTGACAAACAGGCGGATTACTTTAAGCTGCCTGAGGAAGAAAACCCCGCGTTAGGTATGCGGGCTATCCGCATCTGCCTTACCCGTCCAGATCTGTTCAAGACCCAATTGCGGGCGATCTACCGCGCCTCGATCTACGGGAATGCGTCCATCATGTTTCCCATGATAAACTCGCTGGAAGAGTTGGTGAGGGCGAAAGAGATGGCTAAAAGCGCCCGCGAGGAGCTTGCGTCCAAGGGCATAGCGTTTAAGGCTGATGTTCCCATAGGAATTATGGTGGAGACGCCCGCTTCGGCAGTTATAAGCGATGTATTGGCAAAAGAAGCCGCCTTTTTCAGCATAGGCACAAACGATCTGACTCAGTACACGCTTGCGATAGACCGGCAGAACGATTCGCTCTCCTCATTTTGTGACACCCGCCATGAAGCGATACTGCGGCTTATTCGGCTTGCCTGCGAAAACGCTCACAAGGCGGGCATCTGGTGCGGCGTCTGCGGCGGTTTAGGAGGGGACTACAGCTTGACGAAAGCGTTTGTAGAGATGGAAATGGACGAGCTTTCAGTAGAACCCTCGCGCATACTCAAGCTGCGCTCAATTATTGCCGAATGTTGAAGCGCGTCTTGGGGCATTCCATGCAAGATTGCTGCCGGGCTTGCCTCACACATGATCTGAATTGACGGAGAATATCCCGAAAAGGTTTGCTCCATCGGGCTTTTCCTGTCGCGCAGGTTTTTTGACTAGGACATGTTTACATTGCGTTGAACCAATGAACAAACAAGGATAACACACATGGAATTATATAAAGAAAACCTCTGAAAATTGGAGTTTTCAGAGGTTTTTAGCCTGAAGAGAAAACCGCTTTAGCATACTTATTTATAATACAATGATTTATCCATTTTCTCCGAAGCGCCTCTGCCACGCTCAATCATCGTCATCGTCATAATCATCGTCAAAGCCTGTCCCGCCAGTCTCCATATCCGTTCCTTCAAAGTCATTCGACAGTTCGTCATCATAGTAATCATCATCGTCCATGCCGTAATCATATTCATTAGCCGCTTCCTGGGCTCTTTCGAGTTTGCGACGTTCGAGAATCTCTTCCATTTCTTTGTCAAGGTCCTGATTTTCGCCGCCAAAGAGCTTCACGTCACGGTAGAGCTTCATGCCCGTGCCTGCGGGAATCGGGTGTCCGATGATGATGTTTTCCTTCAAGCCGCGCAGAGCGTCCGTAGCGCCCGCGATTGCCGCGTTGGTAAGCACCTTGGTGGTTTCCTGAAAGCTTGCGGCCGAAAGAAACGAGTCAATGTTGAGCGAGGCGCGGGTAATGCCCTGAAACACCGGACGGGCAATCGCCGGTTGCCCCCCCTCCACGATCACGCGCTCATTTTCCGCATGGAATCGCCGCTTGTCAACCAATTGTCCGTAGATGAACTTGGTGTCGCCCACCGCCATTATCTCAACCTTGCGCATCATCTGCCTGATGATGACGCCGATATGCTTGTCATTGATGGACACGCCCTGGAGACGGTAGACCTGCTGAATCTCATCCATAAGGTACCGGTGCAAATAACTCTCGCCCATGATGTGCAGAATTTCGTGCGGATTCGCGGCGCCCACACAGAGCGGTTCTCCCGCCTCCACGCTGTCGCCGTCCCGTACGAGCAGACGCTTGGTCATGGGAATTAGATGCTTGAATTCCTTGCCAAAGCCGTCGTGTATGACGACAAGGCGTTTGCCTTTGACCGCGCCTTCAAAATGCACCACGCCTGACACCTGCGCCAACACCGACGGGCTCTTGGGCTTGCGCGCCTCAAAAAGCTCGCTGACGCGGGGAAGTCCGCTCGTGATGTCGCTCGCTTTGGCGGACTCTTTCAAGGTCTTGGCTATGGTTCTACCTGCGCTTATCCGCTCGCCCTCATCGATCAGAATGTACGCGCCGCCGGGGAGGAAGTATGACGCAAGCTCATTGCCTTCGTCATCAACAAGGAGAATGCGGGGTTGCTTGGTTTCAAGTTGAATGTCGGTGATACGTTTCTCAATATTGCCGGTTTCCTCATCAACTTCTTCTTTCAGTGTTGAACCCGCCACAATGTCTTCGTACTTTACAATGCCGGACGCTTCCGCAATGATGGGATCGGAGAAGGGATCGAACATTGCCAGCGTTTTTTCGGCAACCACGACATCGCCTTTTTTCACGAGAAATTCGGAACCGTTGCGGACTTCGATCTTCTGATCCTGTCCGATAAGGTAGAGCGTGTCGCCGATGCGCATGGCAAAGGCGTTTTCCGGCGCGGTGATTTCTTTCTCTTCTCTTTTAATGAGCGCCGTGCCGAAGTACACCCGCTGCCCTTCCTCCACAAGGAGCGTGTCGCCGTCTTCGATCTTGAATTCGGACATCACCTTGTTGACGATGGTCTGCCCCTTGCGGGTAAAGAGCCATATACCGTTCGGCAATTCCACATGAGTGCCTGACACTTCTTTGACAAACACCGGATATTTCAGGGAAATGCGATTTTCCTCGCTGATCTTGCTCGCCGCGCCGCCGATGTGGAATGTTCGCATGGTAAGCTGGGTGCCGGGCTGCCCAATGGACTGAGCCGCGATGGTGCCGACCGCATCGCCGATGTCAACCGGACGATTCGTGGCGAGATTGCGCCCATAACATTTGCGGCACACGCCGTGTTTCGCCTCGCAGGTAAGCACTGTGCGGATCGCCACGGCGTCAACGCCCGCGTCATCGATCCGCTTGGCGATTTCTTCAGTAATTTCCTCATTTATGTCAATGATAATCTCGCCGGTGATGGGGTTCCTGACCCGCTCAAGCGTGTAGCGCCCCACGATGCGGTCGCTCAATGGCTCCACAATTTCTTCGCCGTCCTTGATCGCCGAGTACGCGATGCCATTGATGGTGCCGCAGTCGTCCTCGTTCACAACCACATCCTGCGCAATGTCAACAAGCCGCCGCGTCAGATAGCCTGCCTGCGAGGTTTTGAGCGCGGTGTCGGCAAGCCCTTTGCGCGCGCCGTTGGTTGAGATGAAGAATTCGATGACCGACAAGCCTTCTTTGAAGTTCGACCGTATGGGCAATTCGATGATGTCGCCGGAAGGCTTCGCCATAAGCCCGCGCATACCCGCCAACTGACGTATCTGGGTGCGGCTTCCGCGGGCGCCCGAATTCGCCATCATGTGAATCGAGTTAAACCCGTCTTTATCGGCTTCCAGAGTCTTCATCGTGATGCTGGTGAGATCGTCGTTGCACTTGTTCCAAATGTCGACGACGCGATCATACCGCTCCTGGGCGGTGATGTGTCCCTGCTGGTACTGCCTCTGCACCGAATCGACTTCTTTGTTCGCTTTGTCAAGCATTTCCGTCTTTTCTTTCGGCACCACAATATCATCAATGCCAATGGTCGCGCCGAAAATAGTGGCGTATTTGTAGCCCGTAGCTTTGATGGCGTCGACCATCTTCACGGTGATCCATGAGCCTTGTTTGACAAACACCTGCTCAATAAGGGCGCGCAATTCCTTGTCTTTCAATTCACAATTGATGAAGGGAATCTCTTCCGGCATAGCCTCATTGAACGCCAGCCTTCCGGCAGTCGTCTCAATAAGCCCGTCCTCGCCCACACGCGCTTCTTTGCCGACTTTCTCCCACACAGGCGACTTGGGCGGTTTTGTCTTGATTAGGGCTTCCCATTCAAGAGCGCCCCTGTCTATCGCCATGAGAGCCTCGTCCAAATCCAGATATCGGCGTCCCTGCCCCCTGGAATTCGGCTTTACGCAGGTGAGGAAATTGCAGCCAAGCACCATGTCCTGGGACGGGTATACGATGGTCTTGCCGTTGGCCGGATCGAGAAGGTTGCGTACGGAAAGCATCAATGTCCAACATTCCATCTGCGCGGCCTGGGTAAGCGGCACGTGAATAGCCATCTGATCCCCATCAAAGTCCGCGTTGAAGGCATGGCACACCAGCGGATTAAGCCTGATCGCCTTGCCTTCAACCAGCACCGGCTCAAACGCCTGAATGCCAAGCCGGTGCAACGTAGGAGCGCGGTTCAACAGTACGGGATGCTCCTTCACCACCTCGTCAAGGATTGCGAACACTTCCGGCGTCTCCTGCTCAACCAGCAGCTTCGCCTTGTTGATATTGTACACAACGCCCTTGTCCTTGAGGCGTTTCATAATAAAGGGCTTGAAAAGTTCGAGCGCCATTTTCGTGGGAAGCCCGCATTGCCACATTTTGAGATCGGGACCAACCGTAATGACCGAACGCCCGGAATAGTCCACGCGCTTTCCAAGCAGGTTCTGGCGAAACCGCCCCTGCTTGCCCTTGAGCATATCTGAAATGGATTTGAGCGGCCTGTTGGACGCGCCTTTTACCACCCGCTTCTTCTTGGAATTGTCGAATAGGGCGTCAACCGCCTCTTGAAGCATACGTTTCTCGTTGCGGATGATGATGTCCGGCGCGTTCAACGCCATGAGCCTGCGCAACCGGTTGTTGCGGTTGATGACGCGACGGTACAGATCGTTCAGATCAGAGGTTGCGAACCGCCCGCCGTCAAGCTGCACCATGGGGCGAAGCTCCGGCGGAATAACCGGTATCACATCAAGGATCATCCATTCGGGCTTGTTGTTTGAGTTGCGGAAATTTTCAACTATTTCGATTCGTTTCAAAAGCCGCTTGTCTGATTTGGAGCCTTTCTCGATCATCTTTGCGCGGAGTTCAGCGGACATGGCATCCAAATCAAGATTTTCAAGCAGAGTTCGGATGGCGTCGGCGCCCATGCCTGCGCTAAAAGCGCCGCCGTAGCGTTCCTGCGCATCGGCGTACTCATCTTCCGCCAGCGTCTGCATCTTCTTGAGGTCGGTGTCGCCCGGATCTATCACCATGTACTTCTCGTAGTAGAGTACGGAACGGAGCGCCGCCATCGGCACATCAAGGAGAAGCCCCATGCGGGACGGCACGGAACGGTAATACCAGATGTGGGACACCGGAGCCGCAAGCTCAATATGCCCCATGCGCTCGCGCCGCACCTTGAAATGCGTCACCTCAACGCCGCACCGGTCGCAGATCACGCCCTTATAGCGGATTGATTTGAACTTTCCACAGTAACACTCCCATTCTTTGGTGGTGCCGAAGATGCGCTCACAGAAAAGCCCGTCTTTTTCCGGCCTCAACGTCCGGTAATTTATGGTTTCGGGTTTCTTCACCTCCCCGTATGACCACTCCCTAATCATGTCAGGCGATGCAAGTTGAATCTTAATTGAATTAAAGTCCTGTATGTCTCTCATGGCAAGTCTCCTCTTTCTTCTAGAACCGCTTCAATCTTTTATAACCGCTTCAATAGGGTCTTCAATTTCAAGATTGCGCGGCTGCGTGTGGTTCATCCATTCATGCCAGTATGCGCGGCGCATCTTGCATTACCCGTTCTTCACTCCGCCCTTGTTGATCAGGTCTTCGTCTTTCTCGGTGAGTGGTATCTGTTTCTCTTTATCATCATAAATCGTCATATCCATAGCAAGCCCGCGAAGTTCCTGTACAAGCACGTTGAAAGATTCGGGAACGCCGGCGGTGGTGGACGGCTCTCCTTTGACGATGGCTTCGTACACTTTGGAGCGTCCGGTCATATCATCCGACTTGATAGTGAGAAGCTCTTGCAGGGTGTTCGCCGCGCCATAGGCTTCCAGCGCCCAAACCTCCATTTCACCAAGCCGCTGTCCGCCAAACTGAGCTTTGCCGCCGAGCGGCTGCTGGGTGACAAGCGAGTAAGGTCCCGTGGAGCGGGCGTGCATTTTGTCATCAACAAGGTGGTGCAGTTTGAGGAAGTAGATCACGCCGCAGAATATCGGGTGGACAAACGGCTCTCCCGTACGCCCGTCTCGCAAAAAGGTCTTGGCGCGACGGGTTTCGTCCGCGTTGCACACACCCGCCTCTTTCAGTTTTTCGCAGATCTGTTCGGCGGTTGGAGATTGGAACACCGGCGCGGAGTACCACTCATTCAAGGCAAGTCCAGCCCAGCCAAGCTCTGTTTCCAAAAGCTGCCCAATATTCATGCGGGACGGCACGCCGAGCGGAGTAAGGCACAGATCAAGCGGAGCGCCGTCTTCCATGTACGGCATATCTTCTTCCGGCAGAATTCGGGCGACAACGCCCTTGTTGCCGTGGCGCCCCGCCATTTTGTCGCCTTCGCGCAACTTGCGCTTCACGGCGATCAACACTTTCACCACCTCGTTGACTCCCGGATTAAGATCATCGCCCGTAGTGCGCTTGAGACGCTGTATTTCAATAATGGTGCCATCGATCCCATGGGGTACGCGCAGGGAGGTGTCCCGTACATCCTTGGCTTTCTCGCCGAAGATCGAGTTGAGGAGCTTGAATTCCGGCGTGGTTTCGGTCTCGCTCTTGGGCGTCACCTTGCCCACAAGAATATCGCCCGCCCGAACCTTCGCGCCCACTATGATGATGCCTTCGGCGTCAAGACTATCCAGACTTTTTTCGCTTGTGTTCGGTATATCGCGGGTGATTTTTTCGGGACCCAGTTTGGTTTCCCGAATTTCGGTCATAAATTCCTTTATATGAATGGAGGTGAACATGTCTTCCTTCACCACACGCTGGGAAATGAGAATCGAATCTTCGTAATTGTACCCGTTCCACGGCATAAATCCCACCAGTACGTTTCGTCCCAAGGCAAGCTCTCCGTTCTGGGTTGCGGGACCATCGGCTACCACCTGCCCTTTTTCCACATGGTCGCCAACCCTCACGATGGGACGCTGGTTGTAGCACGTATCCTGATTCGTCCGCTGGTACTTGCTAAGTTTGTACACATCCAGCCCTTGCTCCGTAGTCTCCACAAATTTTTCATCTCCGCCGCCGTCATCCGGGTTGATCGTAATCTCATCGGAAGTCACCCTAATAGCCGTACCGGAACGCCGCGCCTTGATGAGCACCCCTGAATCGTAGGCGCACTTGGCTTCCATACCGGTTCCCACAATAGGCGCTTCCGGAAACACCAGCGGCACCGCCTGACGCTGCATGTTGGAACCCATGAGCGCGCGGTTCGCGTCGTCATGCTCAAGAAAAGGAATAAGCGACGCGGACACCGAGATGATTTGTTTGGGCGACACGTCCATGAATTGAATTTCCTGCGGGCTTCTGGTTGTGTAATCGCCCTGTCTGCGACATGAAACCTGATCGTCCGCAAAGGAATTGTCCACGTTCAGTTTCGCCGACGCCTGGGCAATGTAGTACTTGTCCTCGTCCATAGCGGAAAGGTACTCCACTGCGGTTGTGGCGACGCCGTGTTCCACCATCCGGTACGGAGACTCAAGAAAGCCATATTCGTTCACGCGGGTATAGTTTGCCAGCGACACAATAAGACCGATGTTCGGACCTTCGGGCGTCTCAATGGGACACATTCTGCCATAGTGCGTGTAATGCACGTCGCGCACCTCGAACCCTGCGCGGTCGCGGCTCAAACCTCCGGGACCCAACGCATTGAGACGGCGCTTGTGGGTCAATTCCGCAAGCGGATTCACCTGATCCATGAACTGGGAGAGCTGGCTTGAACCGAAGAATTCTTTTATCGCGGCAACAATCGGTTTTATGGAAATGAGGTCTTGCGGCTTGATGGTGTCGACCTCTTTAAGGCTCATGCGATCCTTCACGATGCGCTCCATGCGGCTGAACGCGGTTTTCATCACATTCGCCATGAGTTCGCCCACGGAGCGAACGCGCCGGTTGCCCATGTGATCAATATCATCTATATTTTCATCGCCGATGTACACCTTGATAAGGAATTTCACCGTGGCGATGATATCGCTCCTGGTCAACGTAAATTCCGTGTCCGGCGTGTCAAGATCGAATTTCTTGTTGAGCTTGTACCGTCCAACTTTGCCCAGATTGTAGCGGCGGCTGGTAAAAAACATGCTCATCAGGTCTTTCTCGGCGGCTTCCACGGTGATGGAATCCCCGGGCATGATCACCGAGTACACCGCGTTGATGGCGTCTTCCTTGGAAGGCTCGTCAACGCCCGGACTGTCCGAAGTGAGAAATTTTATCTCTTCCCGCTCAAAGCAGTTGAGAAGCATAGGCGACCTGAGCGATCCTTCGGCGTCAAAATCTATCACTTCAATAGAAGCCACGCCGTTTGCGAGGAATTCGTCGACATTATGCGGATGCATCTTCTCGCCCGCGCGGTACAGTTTTTTCTTTCCATCAACCGCGTCTTCGCCTTCAGCGGCGATCCACACGGCAGAGGCGAGCGCCCGCGCATTGATCCTCTCCCGCGTCTCGCGGTCGTCTTTTATCTCTATGGTTTCAGTCTTATAAAAAGCCCTGATAATCTCTTCCCGCGTTTGAAATCCAAGAGCGCGAAGAAAAATGGTGCATAAAATCCTTTTTTTGCGGTCGATCTTGGCGTAAATCAGATCTTTTTTCTGATCGATCTCGAATTCCAGCCACGAGCCGCGATAGGGAATGATGCGCGAAGAGAAAACGCCTTTTTCATGGCTGAAAATGACGCCCGGCGAACGGTGAATTTGGCTTACGACCACCCGTTCCGCCCCGTTTATGATGAAGGTTCCCCGCTCGGTCATAATGGGAATATCGCCCATATAGATGTCTTTCTGCCGGATTTCACCGGTCTGCTGAAAGATGAGGATCATGCGGGCTTTGAGGGGCAGGGCGTACGTCAAGCCTTTCTGCCTGCACTCCTGCTCGGTAAATTTAACCTCGTCTTCATCAAGAGTGTAATATTCATATTCTAAAACAGTTTCCCCATTCTGGCTTTCGATGGGAAACGTCATTCTAAAGACTTCCTCAAGCCCCTGATTTTCAAGGGGTTCATGGTTTTTTAACTTTTCCCTTTGCAAAAAACGTTCATAAGAACAAAGCTGAATGTCGATTAAATCCGGCATGGTCATCACATCTTTTGAATCTACGCCGTTTTCAATGTCTTTTCCAATAAGCAGTCTGTCTTTGTCTCTTGTAACCACGAAACCCTCCTGAATTATTGCGTTATACTTTTTTAATTTTCCACAGGCTCGCCCATTCATCAACGCCTTACAACGCGCCTGCGGGAAAACTCTATGAACCTGCAAAATAGAACGCAGGCGGTAAAAATTTTACCGCCTGCCTCTTGTCCAGCAACGCGCCGCGCCTCTGTCAGGTATTGCAACGTTGTCAACGCAAGCCGTTGCCAAACGCTTGCCGATGGTTACTGAATCTCCACCGTGCCGCCTGCGGCGGTAACGGACTCTTTGATCTTCGCGGCGTCTTCTTTGGAAACGCCTTCTTTCAGAGGCTTGGGCGCGCCTTCAACCAGTTCTTTGGCTTCTTTAAGGCCAAGACCGGTAAGGCTGCGGACTTCCTTGATGACCGCGATTTTCTTGGAATCGTCAAACGCCTTGAGGATGACGTTGAATTCGGTCTTCTCTTCTTCCGCCGCCGCAGCCTCCGCGCCGGGCGCCGCGCCAACCGCCGCGACTGCTACGGGAGCCGCCGCAGAAACGCCGAATTTTTCTTCCATTTTTTTGACCAGTTCCGAAACTTCAAGAACGGTCATAGACGCAATGGCGTCTAAAATCTGATCCGCTGTAAGTTCTGCCATATTATCTTCTCCTAAAATAAAATATGTTATCTATACAGATACACTTATAATGAACCGACAGGAACGGCAGCAACGAAGCCTGACGGTTTTATGAACAGTGAGGTTTTCCCAAAACGCGCAGAGCGACAGTTGTGGGAAACGCTCCAGTTTCAACCTTCCGCCTTCTTGTCTCCGACAGCTTTGATCGTCCGCACGAGACGCGCATTGACATCGTTGAGAGCAGCCGCGAGATTGCGGGCTGGTCCATTCATGCAGGACATAAGCATGGAAACAAGCTGCAACTTGCCCGGCAGTTTGGAAAAGGCGTCCACCTGTTGAAGAGTGTACACCGACGAGCCGATAAGAGCGCCCTTTACCTTGAGACGCGGCGCTTCTTTGGTGAAGTCAAGGAGGGCTTTCGCCACTTCGTTTGAATCCCTGGGCGCAATAGCAACCGCCGTAGGCCCTGCAAGGTAGGACGACACGTCAGGCAATGAGAGCCGCTCAAACGCGATGCGGGCAAAATTATTCTTCACGACCTTGAAAGTCGCTTCTTTGGCTGTAAGGCGCTTTCGAAGATTGGATATCTGCTCTACGGTAAGACCACGATAGTCCGCAAAAATAAAGTCGGGAGCGACGCTAAAAGCCTCTTTCAACTCGTTTATTCCCGCGACTTTCGTCGGCTGTTCTTTTTTCGCAACAATAGCCATTATTCCTCCTTAATGGAAACCCACACGCCGGGCCCCATGGTTGCCGCGACCGAAAGGGACAGAATAAAATCACCCTTCGCGTCCGCAGGCTTTTTCCGTTTGATCTCCGCGACAACGGTTTTCGCGTTTTCCGTCAGTTTGTCGCTGTCCATGCTCACTTTGCCGACGGCAAGGTGGACAACGCCGGTCTTGTCCGCGCGGAATTCGGTGCGTCCCTTTTTAAGCTCCGCAAGCGCTCCTTTGAGATCAAAGGTGACGGTTCCGGTCTTGGGATTGGGCATAAGTCCGCGGCGCCCCAACACCATGCCGAGCTTGCCGACATCTTTCATCATGTCCGGCGTGGCGACCGCGACATCAAAATCAAGCCAGCCGCCCTTCACCTTTTCGATAAGGTCGTCGGCGCCGACATAAGACGCGCCCGCTTCTTTCGCCTCGGTTTCTTTTTCAGGCTTGCAAAACACCAGCACCCGTTTTTCAGCCTTAAACTGATAGGGAAGCACCACCGTATCGCGCACAGACTGGCTCTTCTTCAGGCGGAGCTTCACCGACAGATCGATAGTCTCGTCAAATGCGGCGAACGCCATTGTCTTGACCAGATCAAAAGCGGCTTTCGCTTCGTAAACTGCCGCAACATCGTATTTCTTGACCGCATCGCGGTATTTTTTGCCGCGCTTCATCTTTCCACCTCAACACCCATGGAACGGGCGGTACCCGCTATGATCTTTTTCGCGCCTTCAATATCTTTCGCCGACAAGTCAGGCGCCTTTAGTTTGGCGATTTCTTCCAATTTCGCCATGGAAAGTGTGCCGACCTTGGTTTTGTGCGACTCACGCGACCCCTTTTCAATGCCCACCGCCTTCTTGATCAACACCGACGCGGGCGGGGTCTTGAGAATAAAGGTAAACGTCTTGTCCGCATACACAGTGATGACCGCCGGTATTACAAGCCCCGGCTCCATTGACTTTGTCCTGTCGTTGAACTGCTGGACAAACTGAGGGGCGCTCACCCCGTGCGGACCAAGCGCAGGACCTACGGGCGGAGCGGGCGTCGCTTTACCGGCAGGACATTGCAGTTTAATAAGCGCGATGATTTTTTTCTTTGCCATATCTTCTCCTTTGTAGTGTGATGTGACAACTTGCAGAATTGCGATTTTTCACATCTGGCGAGGGAGCTACGCCCCTCTCCTACTTTCTATAATAAAGAGGGAAATCGCAAAACGCGCTCTGAAGCCTTCGGACGGCTCCCGAATGACGCTCCGCATCCATCTCCCCCCGCTTATACCTTTTCCACTTGCAACAAATCCACTTCAACCGGCGTATTTCTGCCGAAGATGCCCACCATAACCTTGAGCTTGTTCCGCGACGGATCGATCTCTTCAATAACGCCGGTGAACGATTCAAAGGGTCCGTCAACAATTTTAACCTGTTCGCCTTCGGAAAACGACTGGCGGGCGTGGATGAAGCGCTCTCCCTTGATGTCGCCGGATTTCTGTAGGATGGAACGCGCCTCTTCTGAAGGGAGGGGCTGGGGCTTTTTCGCGACAGGGGTTCCAACAAAACCGGTGACACCCTGAATTTGCCGTATCTTTTGACAGGTAGTCTTCCAATTATCATCAGGAAGATCCATCTCAACCAGCATATAGCCCGGAAGCATCAACCGGGTTTGAGTGCGCTTCTTCCCATCTTTTATTTCCACCGTAGATTCAGAGGGCGCTTTGACATCCCGTACAATCTCTTTATCTAGATCTCCAGAATCAATCATCATACGGATAGTTTTTTCTATTCTACTTTCAAATCCTGAGTAGACATGAAGGATATACCAACCTGTAGCCATGTTTGTCCTTTTTTTTAAGCCGAATGCCGCCGCCACTCCGCCTTAGGGCAACCAGAACGGCTTCCTTGGCTCCACGCAAACCGCATTATGAAAATTAATTAAAATATCGCCTGTACGCCGAAAAGCAACAGCACGTCAATCAATCCCAATACAGCCGCAATAATAACGGTGGAGATGATGACAACTTTTACAGAACTGATCACGTCTTCCCTGCTTGGCCATACCACCTTGCGGAGTTCCGCATACGATTCTTTTGCAAAAGCAACGAGTTTATTTTCTTTTTTCTTTGTCGTTTCCATGGGAGCCTCTTTATCAGTTTCAATCCTTGCGCAGAGCAAGATCTGTATCCATGCGGACACGTGAAGACACCGACAGGCCAGGTAGGACTCGAACCCACAACATTCGGTTTTGGAGACCGACGCTCTACCATTAGAGCTACTGGCCTAGAAAGATTCCAGACAAAACCCGTCTGAAAAACTTCAACACATACAAATTTTAGAAGTCAATTGCTTGAAACCGTTCCAAAACCAACCCGAATCTTGGGTTCGCGTTTGGAAACAAGCTCACTTGATTTTTGTCTCTTTATGAATGGTGTGCTTACGGTCGAAAGGACAATACTTACTGAATTCAAACTTTTCCTGAGAATTCCGCCTGTTTTTCTTGGTTGTATAGTTCTTCCGTTTACACTCGCTACACTGAAGCGCAATAAGTTCAATCGCCGTTTTCTTTGTCGCCATACCTTCCTCCGGTTATAATGAGAACCGCCGAAACCGTCGTCCCGCAGGTTGACATTTTCAGAAATTCCTTCCATACTCTCAACAAGCCCTCGAACGGAATCGAACCGTTGACCTTATCCTTACCATGGATATGCTCTGCCGACTGAGCTACAAGGGCAAGATTGAAAGTAATATACCACACAATATTATTTATGTCAACTCTAATTTAAGGAATTTATGAATAACCTCTGATAATTTCGTTTTTTAAATATGCGAGTGATTGTTGCGCGGCGTACAGTACAAAGACAGCGTGTTCTCCCTCCTCTACAGCGACCCCGATGCGCTTCGGGACTTGTACGGCGCCTGCCGTCAAGGATGGCGTGGAGCATGGGATTCCCTGTTAAAATGAGAGCGGGGTTTTGATTTGTGTACGGTTTAATTACAGAGGAGAAGAGTTGATTGAACTCCACCGAAGGCCGCTTCCTGCCCGCAACCTCGAAGTCGGTTGCGGTTTTCGTGGCGGGCGGAGTGTCATTAGCCCAGTCTTGTAATTCCAAAACCCCATAGAGTCCGGTATCGCGCTTGCTTGCGTACAGGGCGCCGAAACCTTCGGATGTCGCGCCGATTAGCTTTGTAATACCGGAATCGTCTTTGGCATAGTTGATGTCGCGGGGAAAAGTCAGTGACATGGATTCCCCGTTCGACTTGGCCTTGAATGCGGCGATGGATTCAGTCGGCGCGCGCATAATTTTGACCGCACCGGACGAGGTTCGCGCGCTACCCGTGGCGTATTGGAAAAAGCGCGCTCCTTCAGAGGCAAAACCATTCAATGGGTGGCTTTCCGTTGCAAAGTTCTTGATTTTGTATCCGCCTTGCCTACTCGGCAATGACAGGTTCCCGGTGTTTTCATATAGATTTTCAAACCCGGCGAAGGCGTAGCTCGGCATAAAATTTATCAAGGTTTGCCAGCTTGCCCTTGTCGTGGTAGCGGTCGAACAGCTTGTAGGTCGTAGCTCTTGGCCGTGTCAGTGATATTGAAAGAAAGCTCGTTGCCCATCATTGTGGATATAAGGCGGAGCTTGGGCATGAAGTTGTTTTCCCCGTCCAGATTGAAACCGCAATTTGTATAGGCCGCCAAAAAGTCGGCAAGTGTAATTTCACCGCCATATTCGGTAAGCATTAAAGTTTCGTCCGCATATATGATATTGCTTGGATCTGCAATACGGCAAGTTCACTACAATATATGCTTCCGGATAGTTGCATGTGGCGGATACTTCCAAGATTTTGTTTCCGCTCTTGTAGCGTGCCGTAATACCATTTACGATTTTGACTTCGGGATTTTGTGCCGTAATCCCCTTTGAATCAATCAATGCTGATATGGAATCATTGCCACGGGATACATCAAACACCGGAATCGCCGGGCCGGTATCAGACAACACGGCGGCCGCGCCTTTGGTTTTGAAAGCATTCTCGATCATGGAAATCACCGAGTAGTTGATTCTGCCGTCTTGACCCGCGCCCATCCCGTTCGGTGCGGACAGATCGAGATTTATTGTCTTTCCCGCTAATATCCCGCTGGGGTCGGAAAAGTCAGCAACCACTCCACCCGACACCACGGCGGAAACATTTATAGTATTCACACCCTCGGCAGGAACGGGAATAGTTATCGAAGCCCCGTCGATTTTAAGGGTCGCGGGCTGGGGGGCATGCCGCTCGCCGTTACGTCCTTGTGCAGGATGGAAACATCGCCTTCGATCTCCTCTCCGTCCACCGTGTAATGGCTGAACGTGTACCGCTGGCGGGGCTGTTCGACAAAGAATGTATGAATGATCCCGTTTCAAAAACCGCAGCCCAGGGGCGCCGCCTTGCATCTGCCATAAAAACCTGCTATTATGAGAAGCACTGGAGATAGTATGAATGCTGACACAACAACAGCGGCTGACGCGGCGATAAAAAACCTTCACCCGCTGGAGATAAAGATCATCCTCTTTTATAAGAAAGGCGATGAGATGTTTGTTGACAAGGTTGAAAAAGACCTCAATTTTAAGAGCGGAAACGGCAATCAGGCGCTTTCTTGGCTTGTAGGCAAAGGTTTGGCGCGGGAAATTCGCCGTGAAACCGCCGTATTTTTTGAATTAACCGATTTGGGCAGGCAATGGAAGGAACAGGGGACGCCTGAAGAGCGGATCATAGAACTGGTCAGGATACAACAGGGCATGAGCCTGCCTGAAATCGCCTCTACATTGAAACTTGACAATAAAGACGCGGGCAGCGCGTTTGGGTCGCTTTCCAAGCTGGGCGTTCTCGCCATGAACAGCGACAAGCGGATCGCGTACATCTATCCTGAGGACACATCGCAAAACGGACGCCCTGCCGCAGGCGCGGCGGCGGAACGCCTCGCGCTCATCCGCAGACTGCTCGACAAAGCCGCAGAAAGCGGCGTCATTGCGGCGGCGGAGCTTTCCGCCGAAGAGCGGGCGGCTGTCGCGGGCATTGCGAAGAAACGCGGCGCAAGCGGCGCGGCGTTCCGTGAATTCGACCGCGAAACCGTTGTGTTCGGCTTTTCCGAAGAGCGGAACGCTGTGGCCTCGGCGCTTGAGCGGGCCGGGCTTACCGGAGAGGAAACCGGCGCCCTCACGCCGGACATGCTTGAAACCGGCGCGTGGAAAACCGCAACGTTCCGCGCCTACAACGTGCATGTGCCGCCCACTCGCCTTATACCGGGGCGTACGAATCCCTACGCAAAATTTCTTGAGGATGTGAAGGACAAACTCGTGTCCCTGGGTTTTGAGGAATTTGACGGGCCTCTTGTGGAGACCGAATTCTGGAATTCGGACGCGCTCTTCATGCCCCAATTCCATTCGGCGCGGGACATCCATGACGTGTACCGCATCACCGAACCGCAACACGCGCAATGCATTGAGGAGCCGTGGCTTTCGCAGGTCGCGGCGGCGCACGAAAACGGCGGCGATACGGGCAGCCGGGGCTGGAGTTACGCCTTTGACCGCGAGTTCACCAAACGGCTCATACTCCGCAGTCAGGGAACCGTCATGTCCGCGAAAACCCTGCCCCACGCGAAGATTCCGGGCAAGTACTTTGGAATGCTCCGGTGTTTCCGCTACGACCGTGTGGACGCGACTCATCTATCCGACTTCTACCAAACCGAAGGCATAGTGCTGGGCGAAGAGGTGAATCTCCGCACCCTGCTTGGCTTTCTCGAAATGTTCGCTGTTGAGGTCGCCGGCGCGAAAGAGGTGAAATACGTGCCGGGCTATTTTCCCTTCACGGAACCTTCGGTGGAAGTGCATATAAAGCACCCGGCGCTCGGCTGGTTTGAGCTTGGCGGCTCAGGCGTCTTTCGCCCGGAAGTTACGGCGTCGCTCGGCGTGAATGTGCCGGTCGCGGCGTGGGGCATAGGCATCGACCGCATGGCGCTGATGGCGCTCGGCTTGAACGATCTGCGGGAGCTTTTCAGCTACGATATTGAGCATGTGCGGTTGCGCCGGACAGCGTAAGACGGCAACCGCGCGACAACACAACAAGCGTGAGCGGTAAAACGCCCTTCTCCGTCCTTCAACGCGGGGAGGGGCGTTGTTTTATAAAAAAGCCGCAAGGCGAACACAGGCAGGCATACATGGAACATGGTTTTTTGCAAATTCTTCTCACCATTCTGTTGGTGATGGATCCCATCGGGATTATTCCGCCTTTTCTGACGATCACGTCCTCCTACGATGCGAAGACGCGCAATCGCATTATAACAGAAGCCATTCTGCTCGCGGGATTGGTGTTGGGCGTATTCCTTGTCGCCGGAAAATTCATCCTTGACTTTTTCGGCATTAAACCGGGCGCGTTTTACATATCGGGAGGCATTCTCTTCTTTCTCATTGCGTTTGGCATGATCTACAGCAAACCCGGGACGAACCGGCCGCCGCCTTCCGAAGAAAAAGAAACGCATACCAGCTTTGTCGCCCTCTTCCCTCTGGCTGTCCCCATGATCGCAGGACCAGGACTGCTCACGGTGATAATGACCTATGTATCCGGCGACAACCCGTGGCTGCCTACCGCGCTGACCTTGCTCCCCGCCCTGCTCATTGGGCTTCTGTGCATGTTCGCGGTTCTCAAGTCAAGCGCTTTAATCCTCCGTGTTCTCGGCGTCATGGGTATAGCGGTTATGGAAAAAATAATGGGGCTTATCCTCGCGGGCTTTGCGGTTCAACTCATTTACAACGGACTTTTGTCCCTCGGCGTTATATAACGCGCTCCGGCCGCGCCCCACAGCAAGCGGCGCAGAGCGCATTATTTGCGGCGTCCCGATCAGACCGGGCGGACTCTTCCTTTTTTCCTGTTTTTATGGTATGCTTTCTTTGTGCAAGCCCTTATCACCCCGCATACATTTTCCGGCGCCGTTCGCATACCGGCGTCAAAGTCTCACACCATACGGCAGTTGCTTATCGCCTCGCTGGCGGATGGCGTTTCGCGTCTTGATCATCCGCTCTATTCTCTGGACTCCCGTTCCTGCCTTGCCGTATGCGCGGCGCTCGGCGCGGATATAATAGAAAAAAAAGAAAAAACCGGAGCGCCGGAACGCTGGATCGTCCAAGGCGTCGCAACCCGTTCCGCAACCGGCTTTTCATTCGCTGACGAGTGCGCCGCAACGCGGAACACGGTTCTGGATGTGGGAAACTCCGGCACCACGTTGTTTCTGGCGCTCGCTATAGCCGCGCTCGGCGTTACGCCCCGCGCCTTCACCGGCGACGAACAGATCGGGCGGCGAAGCGCGGCAAATCTTCTGTCCGCCCTGACATCGCTTGGGGCGACCGTAACATCATCGGCGAACGGCTGCGTACCGATAACGGTGCGGGGACCATGGAAGGGCGGCACATGCCGGATCGAGTGTCCCACAAGCCAGTACCTTTCCGCCCTGCTTCTAGCCGCGCCGCTTGCGCAAAAAGGTTGCGTCACCTGCGTCGAGGTTCCCCTTCTCAATGAAAAGCCCTACATTGACATGACGCTTTCCTACCTCGACGCCCAAGGCGTACCGTACGAAAAAAACGCGGACTTTTCCCGTTTCCGCATACCGGGCGGCGCGGTTTACAAACCCATAAACGGGAGCGTTCCCGCAGATTTCTCATCAGCCGCGTTTCCGGCCGCGGCGGCGATCATCGGAGGCGGGTCCGTTACGCTTCAAGGTCTCGATCCCCATGACACACAAGGAGACAGGGCGTTCTTCGACATGATCGCCCGTATGGGCGTTTCGGTTGCGTGGAAGCGGACAAAGGGAATGTCCGGCGATTGGGAAGTTACGGTTTCCAGAAATGGAAGCGCAAAAAAACTGTACGCCGGCGCCTTCGATCTGAACGCCACACCCGACTTGTTGCCTGTCATGGCCGCGCTTGCGGCTTTTGCCGAAGGCGAAACCCACCTGACCAATGTCGCGCACGCTCGCATCAAGGAAACCGACAGGATCGCCGTCATGGCGCAAGAACTCGGCAAGCTCGGCGTCCAGTGCAGAGAATTGCCTGACGGTCTTATCATTCGAGGCGGGGCGCCGCCGGGGATGTCGTCCGGCGGCGCGGTTGACGGACACGGGGATCACCGGGTGGTGATGGCTTTAGCGGCAATGGGATTAGGCGCCGCAGGCGATCTTGAGATACGCGGCGCCGAAGCCGCCGATGTCACCTACCCGGGGTTTCTGAACCTGCTTGGAGCGCAGTTTATGTAAATTGAAGGAACTTCCCCACCCTTCAGGGCAAGACATCTTATCCGCGTTGCATTATGGACGAGGTTCGTCGAACCGTTGGTTCGACTGTAAGAAATTATGTAACGGTGGGATCACCGTGATTTTTTGTTGGCGTCGCCAACTCTAACCGCCCTGAAAGGTCGCCTTTTAGGGCGCGGTATGAGACCCCACTGCTATAAAAAGAGGATATATGGCGCATTATACAAACTGTTTCAAAGCGGATTTCAAAGCGGCGTCAAAAAAACAAACGATGCGTCGCTCCGCCCGCTTTTCTTTTTTAACCCGGTGCGCGTTGGGGGCATGCGTCTTTATATTCGCGGTCTCGTGCGCCACCCAAAAACCGCTCGGCGAGAAGCCGCTGGAAGAAAAGCCTGTCCCAGCAGACCAATTTCCCGAAATCACGGCGCCCGGCGCCATCGGCGGCGACGCAATTCCCGTTCCTCCCGAACCGGACTATCTTACCATTGCGGCGGTGGGCGACAATCTTTACCATGATCCCATGATTGCGCTCATCACCAAACAAGACCCCGTTGATCCATCGGACTTTTATTCCGAGATAGCGCGTCTTGTGGAAAACGCCGACATTGCGTTTGTGAATCAGGAGACCGTTCTTGCCGGAAAAGACTTTGGGTATTCAGGCTACCCTCAATTCAACACGCCCCAACTCGTTGGCGACGCGCTCATCGCCGCTGGTTTTAATGTGGTGAACCACGCCACGAATCACATCATGGACAAAGGTGAAAAAGCCGTCTTCGCCACTATGGATTTCTGGGACAACCACCCGGAAATCGCCTGTTTGGGCGTGCACAGATCGGAAGAAGCGTCAGGCGACCCGGTGATCATCGAAAAAAACAATATCACGATAGGCTTTCTCTCCTACACCTACGGAACCAACGGGCTTCCGGTTCCAAAATCCAAGCCGTATCTGGTTCCCCTGATCAATGACCGGCGCATTGCAAGAGACCTTGAAGCGTTGAGGCCAAACTGCGATCTGCTTGTTGTTTCCATGCACTGGGGCGAGGAATACCGGCTCCAGCCGACCAAAGAACAGGAGCGGCTCGCCCAACTGCTTGCGGATCATAAAGCCGACATCATCATAGGACACCACCCGCATGTGCTTGAACCCGCCGTATTCCTTACCGGGAAAGAAGGCAACACGACCTTCTGCGCTTACTCGCTCGGCAATTTTCTTTCCGCTCAGGCGGAAAGCCCCACTCTGCTTGGCGGCATGTTGATGATGAGGATAAAAAAACATGAGGGAGCGATCTCCATTGAAAGCGCGGGCGTACTGCCGCTCGTCACCCATTACGAGAAAGGCTACACCAATTTCAAAGTGTATCCGCTTTACGCATATTCCGGCGAAACAGCCGCAAAACACCTCCGCGCCCTGCAAGGCAAAAATGTAAGCGTCCGGTATTTCACCGCATTGGCAAAACAAGTGTTGGGGGATATGATGATTGAACAGCCAACGCCGCAACCCATCACGGCGCCGACGGCGTTAAGGGAAAAAGAAGGTGGATGACGGGGTTTGAACCCGCGACGACCAGATCCACAATCTGGGACTCTACCACTGAGCTACATCCACCATATATCAGCAAGAATAGCAAATCTTTAAACATTTGTCAATATGTCTTTTTTAACATGCGTCCTGACGCGGCGTCCTGCGGGAAGCGTTCAGTAAAACGGATAAAATCAGTACTTAAACTCGCTCTCCCCGATAAATTCGCGCAGGATGCTCTGACCGGGCACATATTGGGGCGGAATGGCGGCGAAGTTTTCCAGAAACGCCCGGAGCCGCACCGCCTCCGCATAGCTGCGGAGATTGGGCTTTATGGAACGCAAAAGCGGCTCCGCGTAGACCTTGAGCGCTCCAAGCTCATAGTCAAGCGCGGAATTAAACGCGGCGTCCGCAAAATTCTGGAACGGAAAAATGTGCTTCTTCTCGCCTTGTTGTACATTGCTCCACATGTGGATCGTCTTCGCCGCGCTGGTGCCTCTGAACTGGTAATCGCGCACCATGCGCCTGATAAGCCGGTTGTCGCTCGTGGAAACGCGGTTGTGTCCGTCAAGGTTAAGCTGGGTGAGCGCGGAAACATAGAGCTTGAACTTGACGCTTTTATCCACAAGCGGGGTGAGGGCGTCGTTCAAACCGTGGATGCCTTCCACAATCAGCATGGACTTTTCTCCCAGTCTGATGGACTTTCCGCCTGATTCCCTGCGCCTGCCCGTCCTGAAATCGTATATGGGCAACGTTATCTCCTCTCCCCTGAAAAGGGAAAGCAGTTGTTCGTTTAAGTACGGCACATCAAGCGCCTCAAGACACTCGAAGTCAGGCTGTCCATTCTCATCGCGGGGCGTTTTGTCCGTGTTTATATAGTAATCGTCAAGGCTGACCGCGATAGGCTCAATGCCCAGCGCCTTCAACTGAATGGAAAGACGTTTTGCTGTTGTGGTCTTGCCGGAACTCGACGGTCCCGCTATAAACACCGCTTTGACCGAATCCCGCCTCGCATAAATCTTATCCGCTATTTCAGCGAGTTTCTTCGCCTGAAACGCCTCCGCAACCCCTATGTAGTCCTTGACGGCGCGGTCCGCAACCAGCTTGTTGAGGTGTCCAACTACGGTGACTCCTATATTGCGCCCCCAATTCTTATGTTCGCGGTACACGGAAAATATCACCGGATGGTCCTCAAACTCGCCGATTTCATTGCCCTTGCCAGCTCCCGGAAATCTAAGCAGAAAACCGTCATGGTATTGCATGAGATCAAAAGCGATGAGAAGTCCCGTCCTCGGCGCAAGGGGTCCGATGTAGAGGTCTGTCCATCCATCGCACTCATTTACCGGCGCCTTTGATTCGCTCCGCTGGTCCAAAAGCAGACTCGTCTCGTACTGCTTGTTGCTGGCGAAAAGCTCCATCGCTTCCGCATAGGCAAGGTAATGAAAATCAATGGGAAGATTTTTTTTCACCAAAACTTTCATGCCATTTTTTAAATCCTCAATTTCCTGTGCGGAAGGAACCTTTCCATCGGCAAACGTGTAGTAGTAGCTCCTGCCGAGCGAATGTCCTATGGAAAGCCGTTCATCGGAAAAAAGGGCGCGCGCGGATAAGGCGAGCAGGAACGCCAAAGAACGCCGGTAAATGACCGTCCCTTCCACGCTGTCGCGTGTTACCGGTTCAAGGCGGGCGTTCACCTCAAGCGGCGCGGAAAGCGGGAGGATTTCATTGTTCACCCGTACCGCCACAAGTTCCGATCCGGCTTTTCGCTCGCCGAAATGTCCGGCGACGCTTTCAATCTTCACGCCAAATTCGCAAGAAAGCGACGTATTGTCTGGAAAAGTTACTCTCAGCATATACCCTTCTTCTCTCATCTTTTCAATTTTTCAAACGCCTTCCTGGAAACTGATGTTTTGATGAAGGCTCGTGTTTTACATGCCGAACCGGTTCCAAAAACAGCCGCTCCCCGGACTTCGCCCAATCGGTACGGCTACTCTCTTCCAAGTCCGCCAATCACCCACCGCTCAATCACTTCAAGCCTCTTCTGCACCGCCGAAGGCACATGGATTTTTGAGGCGAAAAAATCGCTCACATCCGCGCTTGCGACGCCGTAGATAACGAGTCCGTCGGCGACCGGCTCAAAGTAGATCTGGGCGATAAATTTCTCTTTCTTGATGACCGGTATAAATAAAAAAGAAATATCCCTAAAATTCGTGAGCGTACATATAATCGCCCTGCTGTTGGCGGCGATGTCAACGCGGTAATAGGAGTTGCCAAAATTGGCGTCTTTCAGTCGTACGTACCACCTTTCCGTACTGGGCGTTGCGAGCGCTCGCGGCGGATCAGGAATCGCGGACGTGTCCTTGTCGCTTTTAATGCGGGTCGCGTCTTCAAAAAGCGGAACATCGGCGTCTTTTGTCGCCGAATGATAGAGAATGCCTTTTATGTCCCGGATATTTAGAAGGGCGTTGTAGATCGTCAAAACCGTCGTCTTTTGAGATGAAATAAGCGAGACGCTTTCCGTTATGTAGGCGTTCTTGAGAATGGCTTGTTGAACAGCAAACTCGCGGCCCGCCGGAACAATGCGCTGCAACGCCGTCCCTTTTCCGGCAGTGACAAAACCGTCCGCCGATAACGCGATCTGTGTCTTTTCTTCATCTAATTCCGGAAAAACATCAGCAAACGAGCGATTCTGCCCCAAAACCGGCGCCGTGACGAACATACACAGGACGCACCAAAAAACATCCGCCCTCTTGCTTTTTCCCAAAAAAAACATTAATACGCCCCTTTGCCCCGGAGGACGACTCCAATGGTTTTATACAATATCCACACATCAAGCCAAATAGACCAGCTCTGCATATAATACGTGTCGTACGCCACCCGTTCGGCATAGTCCGTATCCGAACGGCCTGAAACCTGCCACAAACCGGTCATACCGGGTTTTACCGAAAAAATGCGCTCAAAATCCTCTCCGTATTTTGTCGCTTCCGCCTCAACGATGGGGCGCGGTCCCACGAGACTCATCTCCCCT
Organism: Treponema sp.; assembly: GCA_031265845.1. Taxonomy (GTDB): domain Bacteria; phylum Spirochaetota; class Spirochaetia; order Treponematales; family Breznakiellaceae; genus JAIRKH01. Next base: position 1,548 of record JAISCC010000105.1, on the reverse strand, counting down.
TTCAGCACATTGATCAACTGAGGAAATTCATCGAAACTGAATTTCCTCAGCATTTTCCCGATTTCAGTCACCCTCGGATCGTTTTTCAACTTGTGATTCATTTCCCATTCCGCTTGAATCGCGGGATCAGAATCAAGGAGTTTTTGCAACCGCTCTTGGGCGTCCACCTTCATGGAACGGAATTTCCACGCGGTGAAAGGCTTGCCGTTCTGACCGACCCGCGTGTGTCCATAGAGAACGGGTCCCGGGGAAGCAATCTTTATCAGAAATGCGATGACAAGCAGAAACGGCAGTATAATCGCTCCCCCTATGAGCGTCAGCGCCAGGTCTATCGTCCTCTTTACGCCTAAATTCCAAAACATTTTCAGTTTATGACTGGTGACAAATCCAAGAATGCCGTCAAAATCGCGCACTTTCATCCAAATATTGGCGATACTGAAAAAGTCCGGCACAATGACCGTATATCGAAATCCTGAAGCCGATTTATTGAGCAAATGGGCGATTTTCTCCGCGTTTGTCAAAGGCATGGCGACAATAGCCATCTTGATTTTAAATTTTTTCACAATGATATGACCAATGCCAATGTCATGGATAACCGGAACGCCCGTGTACATGTCGCTTCCCGTTTTGTCGTCATCCAGAATAAGAGCCGGCGCATACCCCGCGTACCTTCTTTTAAGAAGCCGGTCAATGACAAGATGAGCCGTGCGTCCGTTCCCGTATATCACTGCGGGAAGCCCTCCCAATTTCGCCTTGCTCATTATGCCGCGCATACAAGAACGGCACAGCAAAAGCGCAAAACACGAACATGCAAAACTTATGATAAACGCAACCGAAATCGCGTCGAATTCCCCGTCTTCAATGAAACGGGAAATGATGATGCCCCCATGCGCAATAACAGACCCCACCACAAAAGAACGCAATTCCTCAGCCGGCGCGAGCGCAATCCCCGGATACAACCCGTTCATCCAGAACAGAAAGACAAAAACCGGCAAATAAGGCGCGTACATCACAAACGATCTAAAAGAGATGAGACTCATGTCATAGAGATTGACCAGAAAAAACCCGCCGCCAAAGGAAAGCATAACGCCGAAAAGGTCTGAAATGATAAACATAATGGCTGTCAACGCCGAACTGGTTCTATGAAAATGAGATGAATACCACGCCTCATATTGGGTCAACGTCATAGCGTTAATATACTACAAAATGCGCGGGATATCAACAACGAATGAAAAAAAGCCCTACTGCGGAAACCGCCGCCATTCGTTGAGAAATGCCGCAAGGGAAGTCAAGACATTTCTTGAGTCAAATTGATGCGAATCGCCACGTTCTCATCACCACGGTTGAAAAACGCGAATCTGCGGTTCGAGGCTAATTTCGGGAAAAGCTGATATGATTTTCATAAAAATGAACCTCCCCGCTCTGAAGGCTAAACTTGACCCACAAATTTTACAGCTTGTGCTATAATGCTCCCCATACAAGCCGAAAACTCTGGGAGGGGAATATGGCGCAGGGGAAAAGTTGCGATATGGCGGAAGAATTTGCCGG
>JAISCC010000098.1 GCA_031265845.1 Treponema sp. | reverse complement strand
CGGGAAAAAGCGGTACGCCTGTAATAATTTTGAATATTCTCATAAAACATTTTACGCGAAACGCCGCTATAACGGCTGTAAGCCTGATGTAAAGAAAGCCATAATCAAATGGGCGGCTGACGGGGCCGGAATACGGGCGACAAGCGCGGGAATTAGGCGCAAGCGCCGATACCGTTATTTCAATAATTTTAGAACATTGTCAATGGTTAGAGGTGGCGGCGCCAAGACATAATTTCCTTAATGGATGGTGTTTTAGGAGAATCTTGTTTGTTTTCTTTCTAAGAATTTATAATATATGTTCATCTTTGAGTTCTTGTTTATGGTCAACTACAATCATATAATTTATATTCTGAAAAAACGAAAACTGTTTTTCTTTCTCGAACGGTAAAAATTTTGGTGGTGATCTCAAAGTATGAGAGATGGCAAAGAGACCAAAAGATGATGCTATGAAGAATGACAGTCCCCATAGATGTCAATAGCCCTCATAACCTTGCCATAACCCAAATCGGCAGCCATGAAACAACTGCCGGAGGCGCCTTCCCGGGATAGTCGGCCTGGTCAAAATTACCCTCGTCCGGGGAGTCGGCATACGGGATGTCGCGCAGTACTGATAATCAACGCCGCCAAAGCGCTAAAAACGCCAGCATCAGCCGAATATATAATACCCCCCCCCCCCCCCGATTTTCCGCTATGATTGTCTTGAAGCGGGCGATTTTTGGACGTATGAAGGGAAAAGGAAGAGCGAAATATGGCTTGTCTAGCGCGTCTCCGGGAAAGCGGGTAATCGCGGCGTATGCGCGGGGGGAGCGGGGCGTAAAGACGGCGCGACGGATAAGACGACTGGGGACACGCTGTGACCAGATGGCGACAGACAATTGGAGCAGCTTTCTGCCGGTGTTTGGGGAAGAGCGGCGTGAAGCGGGAAAGAGAAGGGCGGCGGCCGGATGAGGCGTAGGATACGACGGGTCTTTCGCGGAGCCTGTTGTCTCTCGAAGAAGCTGTACAACGACTGGAAAGCGTGTGATATGGCGTTTTTTTACATTAATTATGGCTTCGTTTAAGGCTCATCATACGTTGTCGATCACCGCCAATTATTCTTTAAGCGATGCGTCAACCATGTATTCAACAATTTCGCGGGGCGTATAAAAGAAACCCGATTCCTTGCGGGACGTGGAGATGGTTTCTTCGTTAAAAGTTCCCGGCAGATTTTCAAAAACCTTGCTTAAAAATTCCAGGTCAAGCGCAATGTCAATGTCCTGCGGCGTGTTTTCTTCTATAGTAAGCAAGGGCGGGATGTTTTCGATGGTTTTGGTGAAAAAGTTGGTGGAAGTTGGAAAAATCCACCGGAAGGGCGTCAGGGCAGGTAAAGGTTATGAAATTATAGTAAAATAGCCCGGCTGGAGAGCGATATGACGCTTTCATTCGGAGAATCTGCGGCTTTGTTGTACAATACGATGAACTTGAAGCGAGGTATGGACGCCTTCTTCGCGTGGTACAGCGGCTTGCCGCTATGATCTTCTTAAACAATCGCAACGTGATATTGGCGTTGATCGCGCGCTTGGCGCTTCACAAGCAAGCGCCGCCGTTCTCGTCGCCTCAAAGGAGACATCGTTGAGCCGATCCCATGAACATCGCGCCCGTCAAGGGCGCCAGCAAGTCCGAAGCGCAACGGAATGGCAAACCCCATTGCGAATAATAGCTATTGCAAAACCAAGTGAAATACTGTAGAATAGTATTATAAAATTTGCGTATGAAAATACGAAGAAGAGGTATACTATGGTGGAAAAATTTATGGAATGGGATGATCGGCTTTCGGTGGGAGTTCCTATAATAGACCAGCAACACCAGCGGCTTATCGAAATCACCAACGATTTGTACGACGCATGCCGACAGAGCGGAGAGATATATACGGGCTTTGTAACCGCGCTCCACGAAACGGTGGATTATGTTGGCTATCATTTCGGAACCGAAGACAAGATTATGCGGCGGATCAACTATCCCGAATATGCGCTTCACAAAAAAGAGCATGACACGTTTGTCAAAGAAGTGCTGAAGCAGATGCATGATTATGAGAACGAAAAGATATATGCGCCTCATGCCCTGGTGCGCTACCTGAAGGATTGGACTTTATCCCATATCGCCCTTACGGATCTCAAACTGGGAACCTATCTGGTGAATATGAAAAAATCCGGAGATTTAGAAAAAATTATAGATCCCAAGAGTTAAGCTTTTTAGAAGCCATTTTTGGAAACGGTTTATGCTACATGAGAGGCTGTCTCAAAACTAATCCGAATCTGTCTGCCGGATTCCAGTGATGGTGTTTATGTTTTGAAACAGCCTCCATGAGCAAAATCCCTTGCCGCTTTCTTTTCTCCGTCTTCTAATCCGTCTAACCCGTCTTCCAAAATTATTCTTTTTCACCTATACTATGCTCATAGGAGTAATTAATCATGCAATACATTGATTTTGATAAAACGAATGCGTTTAAGACCCTTGCCGGTCTTGCGCAGGCAGGCAGCCAGTTCGATTACGCGGCGGCGCTTGTCGCCGGACGGGTACAGAGCGCGGTTGCGCCTATGGCGGGCGGCCTTTCTTATTCATACGCGGCGAAACCCGTTGATGAAACCGTACTGGCGGCGCTTCAGGCGCTCGCGGATGAGCAGGAACTCATTGCCAAATACAAGGCGCTGCTTGACGGCGAAACCATGAATACCGGCGAGAACCGCAAAGTGTTGCACCATTTGCTAAGGGGGCGGCTTGGCGGCGATGTCATATTTGAAGGAAGAAACCTCGGCGAATTCTACAAACAGGAGCTTGCGCGTTTTTCACAGTTTGCTGATGACGTTCACGCGGGCAAAATCACGGGATCAACCGGCAAGCTTTTCACCCACGTCGTACAAATCGGTATAGGCGGCTCTGATTTGGGTCCCCGCGCATTGTACCTTGCCCTCGAACAGTGGGCCGCGACCGAGGGGAAAAAGAAACTGGACGCGAAATTCATCTCCAATGTAGACCCGGATGACGCTTCCGCTACGCTCGCATCTCTTCCGCTTGAGGAAACCGTGTTTGTGCTGGTGTCAAAAAGTGGAACCACACAGGAAACTCTTGCCAATGAGCTTTTCGTAAAGGAAAAACTGAAAGCGTCCGGGCTTGATCCCAGCAAACACATTGTCGCCATGACAAGCGAGACAAGTCCGCTCGCGCATAATCCCGCGTACCTCGATTCATTCTACATGGACGATTTTATCGGCGGACGGTACTCTTCAACATCGGGTGTGGGCGGCGTGATCCTTTCCCTCGCTTTTGGGCGCGATGTGTTCAAGCAGATGCTGGAAGGGGCGCATGAGGCTGACACGCTGGCGCTGGAAACCGATATTCTCAAAAACGCGAGCCTGCTCGACGCGCTTATCGGCGTGTGGGAGCGGAATTTTCTCGGCTTTCCGTATACGGCTGTTCTTCCCTACAGCCAGGCGCTTTCCCGCTTCCCCGCGCACTTGCAACAGCTTGACATGGAATCCAACGGCAAGAGCGTAAACCGCAAAGGCAAGCCAGTGCGGTACGCCACAGGACCCGTGGTGTTCGGCGAACCCGGCACCAACGGGCAGCACTCGTTTTACCAGTCGCTTCATCAAGGCGCGGGCATTGTTCCGCTCCAGTTTATCGGGTTTGTTGAAAGCCAACGCAAGGATGACGTTGTGGTTGACGGCTCCAATAGCCAGACCAAGCTCAAAGCCAATCTCGCGGCGCAAATCGTCGCCTTCGCCAAGGGCAAGACTGACGCGAATCCCAACAAAGAATTCGCCGGCAAACGCCCTTCAAGCCTCATCTTCGGCAAACGGCTTGCGCCTCATGCGCTTGGCGCGCTTCTCGCTCACTTCGAGAACAAGGTCATGTTTCAGGGTTTTGTATGGAATATCAACAGCTTCGATCAAGAGGGAGTGCAGCTTGGCAAAGCGCTCACCAGGAAGGCGCTTGCGGGCAATTCCGGGGACGCGGCGCTGGACGCGTACAGCAGGTTGCTGGAAATATAGAGGGAGCGCAGGGAAACGAACGAGTGGTTTTTGGAAACATGAAATGAATCGCCCGATGAGGGCGCAGCCCGCCTTGGGGCGCGGTATGGAGGATGGCGCACATTGTTTTAATGAAGCGTTTCTCCTCCACCGCGCCCGCATTCCATTTCCAAGCCGTTCATTCCCGCGTAGGATAAACGCATGACAGACACTTTACCCTCTTATTTATCGGCTCTCAACCCGGAGCAGCGGGAAGCGGTGTTGCATAACGGCAGATCGCTTCTCATATTGGCGGGCGCAGGTTCCGGCAAGACAAGGGTCATCACCACCAAAATCGCCTATCTCATTCGCGAGCAGGGGATACCTCCGTACGCTATTCTTGCGGTGACCTTTACCAATAAGGCGGCGCGGGAGATGGCGGAACGCGCCGCAACGATAGATTCTCGCGCCGGATATGCGATGTTGCGGACGTTTCACTCGTTCGGCGCGTGGTTTTTGCGGCGGAACGCGCGGCTTGTGGGGCTTAACCCGACGTTTACCATTTACGATGACGATGATATGGCGAGCTTGCTTGCGACCGTGGCGCCGGAAAAGTCCAAAGCGGATATTAAACTCATCGCCCACCAGATTTCACGGGCAAAAGACTACTTTATCAGCCCGCATGATCCTGAATTAAAACTCATCAATCACCGGAAGGATTTTCAGAAAATGTATGCGCGGTATGAAGAGCGGCTCGTCGAAATCGGCAATGTCGACTTCGGCGATCTCATCAAGAAGCCAGTTGACATTTTGCGGAGCAATCCGTCCTTTGCGGAAGATTTCCGCAACCGCTTCAAGGTCATTATGATCGATGAGTATCAGGACACCAATGTCGCCCAGTTTACGCTTTTGAAGGAACTTTGCGGCGCTGAAACCTATGTGTGCGTTGTAGGAGATGACGACCAGTCGATCTACCGGTTTCGGGGCGCGGAAGTGCGAAATATTCTCGAATTTCCTGATCGCTTCCCCAACACGGACATCATCCGGCTTGAACGAAATTACCGTTCAACCTCGGCGATTCTGCGCGTGGCTTCCTCAGTGGTAGACAACAACAAGGGCAGACTCGGCAAAACGTTGAGCGCCGAGCGGGGAACCGGAAAAATTCCGGTGCTGGCGTTTCTCCCAAATCAGGATGAGGAAGCCGTGTTTGCGGCGCATCTCATTGAAAGCTCCATCCATCCAAGCGCGGACAATCAAGAGCGCGGCGGTAAGATCACAAAGGCAAAGCGCGAAAAAGAGGAGAATAGAGAAGGACGCTATTCGGATTGGGCTATTCTGTACCGGACAAACGCCCAATCGCTCGGTTTTGAATCGGAGTTGTTGCGCCGACGCATTCCCTATCGTGTGGTTGGATCGCTCAAGTTCTATGAGCGGGAGGAAATCAAGGATGCGCTTGCCGTGTTGTCTTTTCTTGTAAACCCGCGGGATGAAATCAGCTTCCGGCGCGTGGTGAATAAGCCGGCGCGGGGCGTTGGCGAGGCTACTGTTGGCAGAGTGATCGCGGCGGCGGAGGATGGCGATCTGTGGGCTTCGGCGAAACGGCTTTCCTCCATACTGTCGGCAAGGGCGCGATCTGGATTGAACGCCTTCATTGAAGCCCTTGAAACTGGACGTTCCACTCTGACATATCCCGCTGGTGAAGGTAAAAGGGACGCGCACACGCGGGCTGGCGAAGCCTTGTTTGACGCGAGCGAAGCGCATCCATCGGAGGGTGTCAATGGAGCGGCGGAAAAAACACCCGCAAAAAATACAAAAGACGCAAAGAAGACGGCGAAAAAGTCCAAAACCGGCGAAAAAGGAGAGGTTGTCGCGGGCGAAGGGCTTTCCGTATGCATGGCGACGCTTATCCAACGTACGGGCATCGCCGCGTATCACCTGGCGCATGATGAGATCGCGGGCAATCAGCGCATTGCGAACCTGCAAGAGCTTGCCAACGCCGCGAGTCTATATCCGGCGACATTGGACGGACTGCTCGAATTCCTTGAACACATAGAGCTTGACCGATCTATGGAAGAAGGGGATTCGGACGCCAATGCGGTGACCCTCATTACACTGCACAATACCAAGGGACTTGAATTCAAGCGGGTGATTATAACCGGCGTTGAACAGGGGGTGTTTCCCAGGGATGATAAGAAAGACGAGGAACTGGAGGAAGAGCGCCGTCTCTTTTATGTGGGCGTAACGCGCGCAATGGACGAATTGTACTTTACTTCCTGCGCCGTGCGCCGCATGTTCGGGCAAACCGCGCTCATGGATCCTTCTCTTTTTTTGAGCGAAATCGACAAGTCCGCTCTGCGCATTATCGGCGCCACGCCGCAGGGGTTTTCCATGAAATCCAAAACCAGCAAACGCAGGGCAAAAGGCGCGAAATCAGCGGGCGACGTGGAATGGGATGTTGGAGATCGGGTGTTTAACGATGACAATGGGTATGGTTATGTGAAAGAAATCCGCGATCATGCGACAGGCGCCATTCTGATCATTCACTTTGACACCGGCAAGGAGTTGAGTTTTTTGAGCAATTATCACCGCTCAAATCTCACAAAAATAGATGAAGAGTAAGAACACGCTTTTTGACCAAGCGCGGCTTGACCAGTTGCCGCATATCACAAGGGCGCGCGGATTTCGTCTCTATGGCGCAAATGGGAAACGGTACGTTGACCTGTGGCAGTCCGGAGGAGCCGCCATTTTAGGGCATAATCCTCCGGGCGTACTGCGCGAGCTAAAAAACACCGCGGAACGGGGGCTTTTCGCGCCGTTGCCTAATCACCTGGAAGCCCGCTTTTTCAAGGCGCTTGCAACATTGTTGCCCGGCTATTCGTTTTATATGTATGCTGACGAGCGTTCCTTGTACCTCGCATTGAGCGATATTGGTTTTAGCGGAGCAGCCATACGGTCGGTTTTTGATCCGGCTTTAGGCGATGAGCGTAATGGAGGCGATGAAAAAAACGTGTCATTGTGGCGGCCATTTCTTCCTGCGGAAGATGCGCCTTCATGTCCGCTGTTGACACCGGTGTTACCGTGGCATCTCGCTCCCAGTACGCTGGCGGTTAAAGACGGGGCATTTCCTTTTGAATCGGCGCGTCCGCCCGTTTCGGACGCCATTTCGCCGGTTATCCTTGCGGCGGCGACACGCGCTGTTTACGATTTGCTCGCGGAAATAGGCGAAGCGCAAGCCGCGTCAGCCGCGCAAGCCGGAACGCGGACGGCGCCACTGGCGCGGCATTTTCCCGTATTGGCAAAAGCCCTCGCATCAAGCGAATGGCGGCAAAAAGGCGTCTATATCCACTACGGCGGACTCTTGGATAACGGCGGCTATTCGGCGCTGTTCCAGCGTTTTTTGGAGGCTGGCTTTTTGCTGCCGCCCGCTCCGAATCAGCCCGCCATACTGCCCGCTGTTTTGTCCGCCGGGGAAGAAGCGAAGCTGGCGGCGCTGGTGAGGGAATAGCTGGCGGCAAGCCGCCAACCTCCTCGAATAAACGCGATCCCGCGTTTTATTCGCAAGCGCGGGTATGCGAAATGGGGCATAAGATTTTTTGCAACTATATAGAGGCTTTCCCAAAACTGTCGCTCTGCGCGTTCTGGGAAAGCCTCTATTTGCGAAAAAACAAATAAGCATCTCTTTACGTATAGCTGACTATTATAGTCGAAATTCTGAATGATTTTATTGGCTTTCTGATATTAAAATTGTCAGAACGCTTGATTTTCCTCAAGCAATCTGTTAATCTTTGAAAAGATATTGCGCGAGGCCGCCTCAAAACGACAAGCCTATGCTGGTTAACCACACTGATGAAAATCGGCGTGGCTTTTAATTAATAATCACAATTATCCCTTCACGTATAACCCGCGAAAAGAATCATCGACTGTCTTCACAGACAGTCATTTTCCGCTTCATCGAACACCGCCTTCAGGGTTGCGCTTGATTTTCGCATAAAAACTCCCTCTAAAGGGGGAGTTTTACGATTGCTTCAACCCTTTGCTCCTCCGGACTTAAATTTAAAGCTTGCTGCTGGTATTTCTAAATTAGTTTACTTTGTTTAGCTTGACATTGCACAATTATACGTCAGGGAGAATTATAAAATATAATGTTGGTATACATTGGGTAAAACAAATGGAAACAAAGAGATCATTGTATAAAAGTATGGGTAAGGCGACATTTTTTGCCCCCGAATGTACGGTAGCGCCGCGCCATCCGTGACGCGGGAAATTCGCTCCTAATGTTCCCCTATTCAAATAAAGAATCCCTGCGGCAAACCGCGAGGTATTAAACCTTTTTTATAAAAATAACGCAATTATCCCCTGACGTATAACTGAGCCATAAATGCGAATTCTGAACTAATCGCGTCGTTTTCTGATAGTATTACAGTTAGGTTGAAAAGGGCTTGACCATTTTGGATCAGTTGGTTAATCTAAATGTTAGAAGTAACAGCGCCCGCCTGTTTGTGGAGCAATGAGTATTCAGGCGCACAGCTAAGTGGGCGTTCGCCGTTTGTATAGCGCCTGTCGCTTCTTTTTGTTGAGCGGCGATGCCGCACTCTGATAGTAAAATCACTTCTTGTCCTTTTCTCGGCATTCTATTTTCAACTTTTCATAACGCTGAATCCATCGCCGCTTTTTTCTGGTTTTCCGTCATGAAGCGTGGACCCAATGAGCGCCAAAATCGCGGCAATTTGATCATCTGTTTTGTTATAGTTATTGTCTGACATCCTACTGAAAATAATATGTCTCAAATAATAACAAGCGGGTTGACTGAAAGGCTGGCGGCAACGGCTTCGCGGCGCCCGCCACCGTTTTTCAAAAAATAGAGTCACAGACTTGCGTTTTTCTCATAGAGCGGTATAATGCATCTATGTATACATATAAAAGTTCTTTTTGGTTGTTTGTATCGGGTATTCTGGTTTCTTTCCTCGTTACAGCGTGCGGAGGCCAGGACCCAGCCGTTCAGTCTGCGCCCACAGAGGCAACTCCGGTACAAACCGCTCCGGTTAATCCCTTTTATACCGGGGACGGCGGGAAAGGCATGAGCATCGACATTCTTGCTCCCAGCGCCGTAGGACTTACCGAGGATCAGGAGTATCTCCCCGCATTAGTGCAAAGGGGATTCGCCAACGCCTTTTCGGACTATTCCGCCATATCCGTAGCATTGGACGAAGGGCAGCTTCAAGAAATATATCTCGAAATCTCATCCCCCTATTATGACGACTACGCTGAAGCCAGGCGTGATCTTGGACATTTGACCCCCGCCGATTATATGCTGACCGGGAGCATCACCAAAACCGCGACAGGCTACGCCCTTCAAATCAGCATTACCAAAACCGCCGACAAGATGATCGCGGCTTCCTATTTGGGAACCTGTACTTTTATGGAATTGGACAACTTTACGGGTGTCAGACGCGCGTCTTTGGACCTGCTCCAAAAAATGGGCGTTACGCCTACGGAACGGACGCGGACGGAACTTGCCGGGGCGGCTAGAGCGCTGACGGTCGACGCCCAGACTGCGGACGCCAAGGGCTATACCGCCGACAGAGGCGGAAGGACAGCCGAAGCCGCTATCTATTACACCCAGGCCGCCGCGATAGACCCCTCAATGTTGCAAACGGCGAGCCGGGCGTCCATCTTGACCGCAAACATCGCGGGCGGAAGTGTCGGAGCCGGTACGCGGGACCTTATTCAACAACGCAAGGACTGGATAGCCCTGCTCACGGAGACCGAAGAGACCATCCACACACTGATTAGTTCCGCGTCCGAAAACCCGCCCTACGCGCTCTACTATTCAAACTATATAAAATGGGGGGACATCAACTACCAAACCGAAAGCAGGGACGCTCGTTTCGACACAAACCTGCGGGCGCGCGTCTACTGGTTTGATTCGGCGCGCATAGCGGCGCAAAGCGTCTACGGTGCGGTATATGACGGCTTAACCAAAACCGGCCATAAAGACGAGTGGGGCTTGGGGAACTGGCCCGGAAGGGGCGTAACGCAGAAAAACCCCTTCTCAACGGCGTGGCGCCATGACATAAACGTGGTTTTTGAACTGGTCAACGATCAGGGCAAGGCAATCGGCAGGCAAACCTACAGCAGACGCGCGGAATACGCGCCACGGCGGGACGGAAACCAAATCTCCATCGCATACAACGCGGACGATTACGCGACCGTCACCTTCAACACGGTTAAAGCGGCGGATATAAGCGACCGGGGGATGTCCATACGAGTCGCGTCGGTCAACGGAGCGCCGCCGAAACAAACGCCCTTCCAGATAACGATGATTCGCTACTATGTTAGGGACAATTGGGAGAGAGACACTCTTTTCCTTGTTGAAAACGGCGTTGTCAAGGGTTTCCGTCCCGGCGTTGACGCCAGCCGCTACCGTAGTCTTGCTATTTCGGAAACGCTCTGGGCCGAACCGGTCACCGCCATCGGGGATAATGCGTTTGCCAACAAAGGACTGACCGGCGTTGGAATTCCCGACAGTGTTGTTGCCATTGGGGATAATGCGTTTGCAAATAACCAACTGACTGGCGTTGAAATTCCCTATAGCGTCGCTGCCATCGGGAAGAATGCGTTTGCCAACAACCAACTGCGCTCCGCTTCCATCGGGGATACTACGGATATGGAACGTTTCCGGCAAAGGATTGTCCTTCCCGACGGCGGTACCACCATCGGGAGTAATGCGTTTGCCAACAATCAACTGATGAATGTCGCCATCGGCAGGGGCGTCGTTGCCATCATGGATAATGCGTTTGCCAACAATCCATTTTTTCAGCCGGGTACTTCTGCTCCCGCCCCGACTAAGGCGCAGAGCGGCAGCATTAGTATTTCCGGCAACGTTACCTTTGTTACGGTTTCGACACCGGTTTCGACGTATGAAGAATGGAGTGAAAGAACATTTGACGCTTGGTACGGATTTATGAATTTTTACGACCGCAGAGGCAAGAAGGCGGGCGCATATATCTATGGAAGCTGGGGCTGGAAGCATTCGCCGGAGTAAGGGGATAGAAAATATCGAAGGCAAAAGATTATATTCCTGGCCCGGACGCTGAATTTGACGGCTGGTTTGAAAACCTGAAAAATCGCGTTGTTGAAAAGACTGGAGGACAGCCTCCAAGCGAACGCATATTCCGCCGGAAAAGATGACAGCCCTGATCGGGCGCTATACTGCAACCGCGATGCTATTGCGCGTCCATAGGGAAACTCGCGACAAGAGCCCTGATTACCGATCTCAAGTCGCTGGAGTTTTCATATGGAAGTGCGCTTCCATGACGAGATCACGCCGGGGAGCAGGGCGATTCCTTACGGTTGCAATGGTTGTCTGTTGAATTACACCTGGGTCCGGAGAAGGTGACAGCCCGCGCCGCCCTGACGCAGACACCGTTGACAACCCGTTCCCCTTGGGTGATAACCCTGCCCGCAGGGAGCGAAGGGGAAATTTTCTCCGGGGTTGCCCGCTGGCAGTCGGAACGGGCGGCTCTGGATCACTGGAGTGATGTTCAATGCCGTGCGCGTCCGTAGTGCGCGGCGGCGGTTGCAAATGAGGGACAAAAAACCTTGAATTTGTTGTATAAGGTATATTAGGCGAAATAAAAACCATGATAGTATTGATAAAAAATTAGGAAAAATATAAAAAACAGTTTATAAAGCTTGTATATAATATTTTTTGAGATTTATAAAATGAAGAAAATGAGTGTATTCCTTATTTCGGGTTTGTGTGTATTATTTTGTGTGCATGGTCAGGATAGTCTTCTCGACCAGGCGACAACATATTATGATAATGATGATTATGGCAATACAAAAGAGATTTATTTAGAAATTTTAAGAACAGGTGATTTTAGTGGTGAAATATTGTATCGCTATGCTTATTCAAATGAAATGCTAGAAGGTATAAATAATAATGTTTTGGATTTATATGCCGCATCATACTACTATTTATTAATTGATGATTCAAACAATCAGCGTCTTGAAAACAGTAGAAATAAGCTGGAACAAAATTCATATGATATTAATTTAATAACCATGGGAAGAACTGAAGAAATAATAAAGCATTCTATAAAAATAAATACAATTATTAACCCGCTATTAAAAATATTTTCTAAATCATTGGATTTATTGGAATAATCTGGCAATATATTTGTTTTTTATTATCGCATTAATTATTCACGCAATTGCGCTTTTGTTTTCTTACAAAACAAGTTGTGTAATTATTTGGAGGTGGTGGGATTTAATATCACTAGCAATACATGGTTTAATTTTTGTGTATTATCTTTTTAATATTGATAATCCAATTAAATATGACGCGACTTTAAATATTACATTCCTTATAGCATCTATAGCGACATTTGCCTTGTCAGTAACAGTCAAACACCCCCGGCAAAGCCGGGGGCTTGTTTTTAGGGGCCGCTCAAAGCGGCTGTTGTTATTTGTTATTTTGTCCTAATCCTTCAAGCCTTTTCCCATTCGTTCCTCTGCCCAACGTGGCCTATTCTTAATTTGTCCTACACATTTACACGCTTAATTGCCTTTATCTTTGAATAGTATGCCTTGTCAAATTTGTCCTATATCTGAGAAACCTTCTTCTCTTTTGGTACAATGTCCAACACCGCGTGAGTTTGATAACTTTTTAATACTCCCTGAAAGGTCAAACCTTTTGAGTCCACCGGCAAAGCCGGGGGTGTACCGTTTTTAATTATGATTACAATTCCAATAATAATATTATTTTTTTATGGATTTAAGCCATGAAAAAAACAGGCGCTATAAATATGGAACAAAAGGAAATACAATTGTCGGCGCTATAGCATTAGTTTTAGTTATAAATTTGATAAAAATTCAAGAATCATAGGAGGATTGTTATTTCTGCAAAAACAACAAGAAAGACGCATACAAGGACAATTAAAACATGTCCTCATAATGTACTACAGTTGTTCATGTAAAAAACAATTGTACAAAAGCTTTTAAAGAAAAAATAAGCCTTGCAATTATTTGGTGATTTGAGGCAAGTTTTTACTTCGCCTAACGTTCCGGTTGTAACTGACGTTGCCAGCCCCTATAACAACCCGTAGGTTTGCAGGGGCTGGCAATATGGGTGCGGGAGGCGGAGGCGTGGGAGAGTGTAGCGAATGGCCTGGACAGCCAGAACCCCGATCCGCTTCAGCGGCGAATCGCAAACAGGACTGGCGAAGTTATGAAAACTCGTTTTTCAAAAAAGTTCTTTCCACGACGCTTTATCGCCCATTCCCTTTCTTTCGTTAATTATATCAATATTATTCACTTCGCCAATCAATAAAGGTGAAAACTGATTATGCTTTTTAATGTTATTTGAAACAATATTTTGATTGTAATTTGCATAACAATAAACACAGCCGTTTGAACAAGAATTATATTCACCAATATCAACGCTTCCTGCGCAGCCGCACTCAAGCCGTTGATTTTTATCTTTCTTCGCAATAAACGCATTTCCTGTTATTTTTGCAATTAACCTGCCATCAACACATCTGGCGCGCGCTATGTTGTATTTTGAAAGATCAACGCCTTCCGCGCATGCATCTATAGAAAGACGGCTCTCTATTGCAATTCGTGAAAAATTATCAGCTATTATATTCTTTTCTTCATTTGTCATTTCATCAATCTCAAATAATTTTATATTTCCTGCAATCTTTTTATAAAAATCTATAAAGCTGAAAATCGCCTTCCCGGTATACCCTTTCAGTATATTGGCGAACTCATAAAATTTATCAATATGGTATGCAACAGTATATTTTTTATTAAGCAAGACCGGATCGTATCTCCAAATAACTCTTTGGGGTCCAATTATATCTGACAATTCTTTAAATGCCTCAAGCGTTTCCCTCTTAGAAGGGAGCGCCGCTTCCATATCCGCGTCATATGGATTAAGTGTAAATTGAAAATAATAAGCGTATTCTTTTATGTGTTGAAGCCTGGAAAACATGGGTTTGGGGTTTTTACTCCAAAAAACAATACAGTCGACGGCATCAGGCTCAAGATTAATTTTACTAATTTGATGTGTATTCATAGGATTTCTTGCATAAACATAACCCTGAATTTCTAGCCGCTGTTTCCGCGATATGGCAATTTGTTGAAAATTTATAAAGGATGAACTTGATTTGCCGGTGTTGGATAGAATTGAAATGAAAGAATTAATAATAAAGCGGGATTTACGCCGCCTGACAGGACTGAGCGAATGGTTATCGTTTCAATATAAACATGTCAAAACAATATGCAAGATGTTTTTTTGAGCGAATGGCGGCGCCCCGCAAGCCGTTTCAGCCAATCTTTGGGGTTCCGGCGGCTTTAAGCCGAAGCCGAGCTTAAGCTCCCAATCGATTAAACGGCGGAATAGCGTCAGATTTGAAGACGCGCAAGCAGCGTTTTCAAATCTTCCCACGCGGGACGTTTCAGGCTTGCGTCGCGCAGAAGGGCGCTGGGATGATAGGTGGCTATGAGGGGAATCGCGGGCGCGTCGCCGGCGTTATCCGGCTGATAGTCAGGCGTGTAGTCAAAGAACTTTCCGCGCAACCGCCCGATGCCTTCGCTCGTGTGGAGCATGGTTTGCGCCGCGATTCTCCCCACGCAGAGGATATACGCCGGACGCAGAATCCGCATCTGCCGGGCAAGAAACCGGGCGCAAGCCGCAGTTTCATCGGGCGAAGGATCGCGGTTGCCGGGCGGCCGGCATTTTACGGTGTTGGTAATGAAACAATTCGTTGCGCGGGAAAGGTGTATGCTGGCAAGCATACGGTCAAGAAGTTGTCCCGCAACGCCCACAAAGGGCTTGCCCCGCTCGTCTTCTTCAGAACCGGGCGCCTCGCCTATGACCAGCAGGAGCGGCTGCTGGACGCCTTCGCCCGGCACGGGAAGAATGCGCAAATCGCACAAGCCGCACGCCCTGCATCCGCAGACTTCCGCCGCTATGGTTTCAAGGCTGTCGCCGCCAACTTCCATAGCGGTTTGCGCGGCATGATCCGCCGCGTCATCTTCAAAAGCGGGCGCTTCCCTCTCCCGCCAATGTTCATCCCGCAGGAAATCACCGGACATGTCAAGCAGCGTCGCCAGCCGCGTTTTATCTTCCGCCGTCATTAACGCGCCGTCATTGAGCCGCCGGAGGCTGTTCGTCTAACGTTTGCGGGTTAAGGAAAAGCGCGCCGCCGTCCGCGCCTTCGGTGAGCAGCCTGTCCTGATAGAAGATCACAGACGCGAAAGGATGAACCGCAACCGAGGAAGCCGCCTGAAGTTTCAGGTCGGCGTCAAATCGCGCCATATAGAAGCCGCCGTCTGCGGCGCCAATGGCGTACAGATTATTTCCGTTCACCCAGAGCAAGCTGTGGACGCTTATGGCGTCCGTTCCCCACTCCATGGTTTCAAGCGTGTCAATCGCTATCTTCACCAATCTGCACGACGCCGAATCGTCTTGAGCGGAAAGAGCCACAATAGCATTGTTGACAATGTTCACTGTCCTTATATTCAGCGAAGCGCCTTCCGAGTCTTTTATCAGCGCCCCCGTAGCCGTGTCAATCTGAACGATCTTGCCCACTGGCGATGAATCTCCGCTGAGAACGACGCCAAGCGCGACAGACAGGGCTTCTTGCCTCTCATTGCTTGCCAGTTCCTGCTGATCTTGAGCTATTTCCTGCCGCTCCTGCTGGGCTTCCGCTGTCTTTTGCTCGGCAAACTCCTGATCCCGTTGAGCAGCCTCTTCCATCTGGGCTGCGGCTTCTTCCTGTTGCGCCAGCTCCTGCTCGCGTTGCGCCAGCTCCTGCTCCCGTTGCGCCAGTTCCTGTTCCCGTTGCGCACCCTCTTCCTCATTCACAGCGCCCGTTTCCTGCTCAAGCTGCTCCCGCTCCTGTTCGATGGCTTCCCGCTCCTGCCCAATAGCTTCCCGTTCCTGTTCGATGGCTTCCCGCTCCTGCGCCGCAACCTCCTCTTGCGCCTGCGCCCTCTGCTCGGCTTCCTCCGCTTCACGCTCCTTTAGGTCCACCATGTCCTGCCGGGTCTCTATGCCCATATCCTGTTCTTTCCGCTGCTCTTCCACCACCTCTGTATCCGTAAGCGGCGTCGTATTGACCGCGCTTAAAGAACCCTCCCGGGCGTTTCCAAGCGGAATGACGATGAGGGTCTGTCCGGGCCACTCGTTGTAACGAACCGGCAGACCTGTTTTTTCTTCCACAAGGTTGGCGGTTACGATCTCGTTATAATTGGCGTTAAAATACTGTATATTTTTACGGAACACCGCGTTGTAAATGGTGATATATTGGGCGAGCAACGCGGCGTCATCCGAAGAATAGTGATAGGCCGCTTCCAGATAGCCTTGAATGATGAGCCTTAAATTTCTGATATGATCGACCCCGACATTGGAGCCAAGCCCAACAATATCCGCATCGAATTTGCCGGTCTCCTCGGGCGACACACAATGAATGACAAAATAGCGTTCAGTTTGTCCGGCGTGAGTGGACCCGTTATTAACGCTTGCGCCCAAACTGCTCCCTATTCCCCAAATAGCGGCGCGGCTGTCGATTACAGCGGGCATGTTAGTGTTATTGATAAATTCCACTGAACTCTGATGTTCTAACAACTCTCTGTCATTAACAGTCTCTTGGGCAAAGACACCTGCCGAAACGCAGAAAGCAAAAGAAATGATCAGAAAAGAACGGATATTGCGCATATAGACTCCTTTTTCCATTATGATAAACGAAAAGAATACAAAAGGCAAGCGGGAATCGACAAAAACGGAACGCCAGCGTTTCGCCAGCGTCCAGCCACTAACGAGTCATCGCGCCCGCAAGAACCCGGACGGGGATTCCGTGGCGAGGATTTCACATTTAGAGCATGAAGGTTTTTTCAAACTGGATTAGATTTCTTTCAACAAGGCTTCGCCCAGTTTCCAGTTGTCGCCCGCGCCCATAGTGAGGAAAAGATCGCCCGCTTTGAGCATGGGTTTGACGAGCGGAACCGCGTCCAAAGGCTCCTCCACATACAAAATGTCCCCCGCATAGACAGAATTCGCTTTTTTAATTTTTGCAACTTTTTCAAACAAAGTCTTGCCCGTAACGCCGCCTGAATACGTCTCACGCGCCGATGCGTAGACTTTATGCAACAAAAGCGCGTCCGCTCCGG
Organism: Treponema sp.; assembly: GCA_031265845.1. Lineage (GTDB taxonomy): Bacteria > Spirochaetota > Spirochaetia > Treponematales > Breznakiellaceae > JAIRKH01. Next base: position 1,637 of record JAISCC010000098.1, on the reverse strand, counting down.
TGAACGCCGTTGCGAACTCGTCCAACAGCGCCGCAGTGCGGGTGTAGGTGTGGGGCATAAAGCTCACGATAAGGCGGCGGTTGGGATAAAAAGCCTTGAGACCTTCAATGGTGGTCTTTATGGCTGTGGGATGGTGGGCGTAATCGTCCATAAAGAGAACGCCGTTTTTCTCTCCGATGATCTCGGAGCGGCGTTTGCTTCCACGGAAATCCTCTAATCCGCGCCGCGCTCCTTCAAGCTGCGCGGTGGTCATGGATCCGGCGCCGCAGTTATCGCCGCCGGTTGCGCGGGTCTCGGCTCGCGCTATGGACGACACGAGCGCAAGCGCCGCTGTGGCGTTGAGCGCGTTGTGCCTGCCGGGAACCCTCATCGTGAAAGGCTCCGCAAAAGCGTTCAGTTCAAATACGAGCCGCTCGTTTTCTACAGAAAAGTTCTTTATTCTGAAATCTCCCCGCGCCGTAAAACCGTAGGGCGTAAACACGAGTCCACGCTGTTCTTTTCTGAGCGTTTCCGCGACTTCACACGCGCCTTTGTCATCTGCGCAGTAAATAAGCTCGCCTCCCGCAGGAAGTTTCCTTCCGTATTCTACAAAGGCGTCCCGTATGGACTCGTATGTGGGGTAGTAGTCCTGATGGTCGCTTTCCACACTGGTAAGCGCGATGCGTCTTGGATGAAAGGACAGGAAATGCCGCCGGTATTCGCAAGTTTCCGCCACAAAGTGCCGGTTGCCAAGCGAAAGCGTTGAGTGTCCGTTGAAAGTGCTCACCGCGCTTCCCGCCAATATCTGCGCGGGCAAACGCGCTCCTTTCAGCAGGGAACCAGCCATGGCGGTTGTGGTGGTCTTGCCATGAACGCCCGCAATGCCGGACGAGTCGAAATTGGCTGAATACGCGCCGAGCGCGTCAGCGTATTTGAATAGAGGGATGCCGCGCCGGGACGCTTCCAACAGCTCAGGGTGCGTTTCAGGGGAATACGCCGCGGAATAAACAACGAAATCAATGCCATCATGTATATGCGCGGCGTCAAAGGTTTCAAAATACGGGACGCCGAGTTCTTTGAGGATCGCATCCGTGTAAAAAACATCGCCCGTATCCGAACCGGTCACCTTAACGCCCGCGTTGAGCAACAACTCCGCCAGCGCGGATACGCCGACGCCTTTGATCCCCACGCAAAAAACGGCTGAATTCGGATGTACGGTAAAAACAGGCTCATTCATACAAAACCCCTTGCAAAACGCCGCAACTGACGACGTTGCTAGCAATAGCGCACGCCAAAACCCGGCTGATTTTGGGATAGGCGCTAGTATAGCTGATTTCTTATTTATATTCAAGGCAAAGTCCAAACATGGTTGCAGAGGCGCATTGTTTATTCGCAGTGGGGTCTAATGCCGCGCCTTAAAGGGCTAAACTTGACCTGCAAACGGCGGGATTTAACTCATAGCTCCGCGTTGTCAAAAGCGCCGTCAAAAGTGTCTGACACCGCGTCGTCCAATAAACTGGAGCGTCGGCGCAACCTGTGGTATAAACCGCCGAACATCCATTCCGCCGCCCGCTCCACAAGCCCAGCCTTCACCGGATTCTCCGCTATATACTCCCGCGCCCGCAAAAAGTCCGCCATCCCGTTGATTATGCGTGAAT
>JAISCC010000081.1 GCA_031265845.1 Treponema sp. | reverse complement strand
CTTAAAACAACTGACCCGGTTGTGGATGAGTTCGGGGATATGTTCGTAAAGGTACATGTCCTTTACCGCCAGGGGAAAACTTGTCGCGTAACGGCGGGACCCGCGTTCAATCTGAAAATCCCAGCGGCAGGGCTTGAGGCAGCGCCCCTGATTCGAGCTTGAACCGAAAAGCATGCCCGAATAAAGGCACTGGCCGCCGTGGGCGACGCACATGTCGCCGTGGACAAAATATTCAAATTCCATGCCGGTCTGGGCTGCGGCGGCGCGCACATAGGAAAGGGGGAGTTCCCGGGAAAGCACCACCCTGCTGAAGCCGTTCCTTTCAAGGAATTTTATAGTTTCGATATTGTGGACATTCATCATCACCGATCCGTGCATGACCAGGGAGAGTCCGAGCCTGCGCAGAATTTCGGGAACGGCCAAATCCTGAACCAGTATGGCGTCGGGTTTCAGTTCCGCAAGAAAGGCAAGGTATTCCTCAAGCCCGGAAATATCTCCCTGGCTGTACATGTTGTTTACGGTGATATAGGCTTTCTTGCCCTTTTCATGGGCAAGATCAAGGGCGGCGGGAAGCTCTTCATCGGAAAAATTAAAACCCTTCCGGAGGAGGCGCATGTTAAAATGCTTTCCGCCAAAATACACCGCGTCGCAGTTGGCGTTGACAATCTTTTTAAAGATGGCAAAATTGCCGGCCGGAGCAAGAAGCTCAACGGGCCGGCCGTTGAAATACCGCATAGATTAGAACCTACTCGCAGAGTCGGCAGCCTTCGCAGCCGGACGCAGGACAGCCGGGTCCGGGGCTTCCCCGAACCGCGACACAGGCAAGTTCCTCCTCCCTGTCTTCGGCAGGGGCTGCAAACGCCACTTCTTATGATCCTCAAGAGCTTTGTCAATCCGCTCATGGTTTATGTCGTTAAAGGCAATGGCGGCGCTCGATTCAGCCAAAGCGAATGCGATGGCGAACCTGATCCCATAGGAAGCGCCGACAACCCAGGCGGTCTTGCCTTTGAGTGAAAAAACATCTGTCATATTCATACTAACTCCTCTATTGCTGTCACCGCATAACGGCGGCAAGAACAGCGTCCATGTCATCAAAGTCTGGTTTTTCCCCAGGCATGTCCTAGATAAAAATGCAGGCGGCGGTTCCAACCCCGGAATGAATGGACCTGAAGGGGGAATCGCCGCCTATTCGTCGCTCGCCACGATACGCCGGGTCTCGTCAGTCCGCCCACACGGGAAGAAAGACCGCGCCATCCGGTTTCAGGTCGTGGGCGCGGCGGGGCATGGCGTTCCAAACAGAGCCTGCTTCAAGGACGATCATGCCCATGGCAAGCCGACAACTTTGGCAGACCGCAGAGTGTACCTATTGATAAACGCAAAAACCCACAATTGTACATTCACTTCCTTAGATGGCTTGAACTTAAAAAAGTAGATTAGGCTCAGGTATGTGGACTCCAACTTCTTACGAAGTCAAGTTTTTCACTCCCTCTCTTAATCTACTTTAATCAGAGTAACCTGTTTTTTATAAATTAGCAAGAGTTATATCAGAATGGACGACTCTAGGTTCAAAAAAATCACGAATGGATCATAATGACCTAATTATACGTCAAGGGATACTTGCGTTGATGCATAGTCCGCGCATTGACCGTTGGCCGCTCGCCGAGTTTGCGGGGATTCGCCTTTTCAATGGAGATGAACACTGTGGGATACGCAGTATACGCCGGAACGCCGGCAATGTACAAAAAACGCCTCTTTGACGCCTTTCCCCACCGACGCAGATGACACCCAGTTCGCGCCGGTCAAGGAACGCATCGCTCCCCAAGTCTTTGCCGTCCTCAAGCCGCAGGGTTTTCCCAGCCAAAAACCACGTGGTCGCTGTGAGTGTAATAGAGGCTTGTCTCGCGTTCGACAAACGTCTTTTCAAACAAAAAATGTTCTCGCAATGCTCCCATGTCATACCGCTTTACATCATCGGGATGTCCGGCGCAATGGATTTCCAGTTTCATGCCTTCTCCTCCTAAAAGCCCAATTCTGCATTGACAATAATGAGGGTGTATTTGCCGGAAAATTTTTGCGCATTGTACGTGTTAAGAAGCTGGTTGCACATCCGCGCTGAAATATTGCAGTCCGCATTCCCCATTTCAAACTCATTAGGTTATTTTTGCGCTTTTCGCCGCTGCTTCCGCAATAGCGCGCACAATCTGTCCGGCAGTGATTTTGCTCTCATTTTGTTGCGCTTTTTCCAGGTCTCTTCCCTAGCCTCTTCTCTGACCGCTTGCAAGACATCCCTCCGGTGAGCGCGGAAAAAATCCGCTCCTTTAACCTGTTCAACAGCCAATCGGAATAATATGCGGGGATGTCTGTCCTTCTGCTTGCGCTTATAATCACAACATTTCCTAAAAATGCGGCGCCATAATAGGGCAAACTATAGCGTTTTGTGACATTTTCATCCACCTCGCTTCTTTCTGGAGAAAATTGTGTCTGCGATTCGTTACACATAAGCGGCCATTTTTTTCATGGATTCCCTTAATAAACATATCATAAATTGATTTTTATAGTCAAGACTGCATTATAAGCGTTCTCTTGTCGATACAATTCGTCAGTTGCCGCTGTTCCAAAACGCGAAGTGCGCTCGGGTTAGTTTTAAAACAGCGTCAGTTTCTTTACAAAAACATACGCGGCAAGAGCTAGATGTTCTCCCTCTGGCGTTTTTGGCGGCACTCTCACGCTGATATGATAATAGCCATTCAGCCTTGTCATGGCGCCTCCAATGACCCTTTCATTTCTCAAACAAGTCTCATCCGTACAATTTGGCGATACACCGGCATAGTTGTTTCGTTTGCCCGAATAATCCTATCAAATTATTTCTTATAACTATTGTATACTTGTCATCATTATCTGTACCATACACAGTCCATTCCTGATAATGAACCGCAACGTCGGCGGGCATGATAAATATTTTTCATTTCCCAAAGTCCTTGTATTAAATAAGAGAAGCGGATCAAGCCGTAAACAACACCCGTGACTTTCAAGAAATTTGATTCAACAGCCCAAAAACAGCGGAAATCTTGGGAAAAGAGGAAGCGTTAAAATTTTTCAAAACTATGTATAAAGCCTTGTCCGCAAAAACTATTCAATAATATGGGCGTTTTTGTCAAGTTTTCCGAGTTGATTGAGAATTATGAAATCCGCTGATTGTTAAGTTATGCGGCGTTAATTTGAAATTTTGCTGGAAATAGAGCCAATTTCAAAACTGAAGTTTGAAAGAGACTCAATATATAAAAGTTCATTGACAAATGAAGCGTTGTGATATAAAAAATATCCTTGATGAGAATAAAAATGATTGATTTTGATAATGTTAAAGAGAGAAAAACAAACGTCAATCCGGTCGCTTCTATGGCGCTCAATTTTCGGCCGTTCTTTTGGCTGTCGCCGGTCTGGTAAACCCTGTTTTGGGCGCGTTGGCGCATAACGCGGGGCATTCGGGAAACTGGACGCAGTCTGTGGATTGCTGTTGACAATTTTACGCCGGTGTATTAATATATAGCCATAATCATTCTTCTAGAGGTGTTGTACGTATGAAAATAGGGACAAAGTTAGTTTCAATCATTGTCGGACTTAATCTTATTGGCATCGGCGCATTGGTCGTTATAACGGCTAATCTTTCCCGAAATCAAATTAGTGTTTTGATTAATCAAGTCGCTGTTGAAATGGCGGGAAGGTACAGCGGCGACATCAGCAAGTGGATTGAACCGTTGATGGGCGGAACGCGCATTTTGGCTAAAACTATGGAACAATACGAGACTATAGATGTCAGTCAGCGCAGAGATTATTTTAATAACGTTTTAAAAAATATTGTTACAACAAATGACGACGTGATTGCCGCATGGTGCGCGTGGGAGCCGAACGCCCTCGACGGTCTTGACGCGGAATACGTCAACACTCCCGGGTCGGACGGCACGGGGCGTTATATTCCCTATTGGGCGTTCTCAGGCGGCGGCAACCCCACATTGTTTGCATTGGAAGGATACGCCGAAAACGGATCTGGCGATTATTATCAAATTCCCTTGAAAACCGGCAGGGAGACGGTGTTGGAGCCGTATATTTACAGTGTCAACGGAATCAATACGTTCATCACCAGCTTGACGGTTCCCATAAAGAAAAACGGGCAAGTTATAGGCGTTGCGGGATATGACATCACGTTGTTCAAAATTCAGGAGATTGTTTCCAGAATAAAGCCTTTCGGCAATGGTTTGGCAATGGTTTACAGCAACAGCGGACTCGTGTCGGCTCACTTTGACGCTTCCCGCATCGGCAAACAGATGCAAAGCGCGGAGCAGGATGTGGCCGGATCCAGGCTCAACGATCTGGCGTCCGCTGTAAGCGCGGGGCGATCCTTTAACTACACCACGCATTACGCGCCGTTGGAAACCGATCTCTACGTGTTTGTCGTCCCCTTCTTCATAGGAGAGTCCGTTGCGCCGTGGGCTTTGAGTTTGGGCGTTTCGAAAGACACCTTTATGGAGCCTGTGTATGCTTTGATTATACCCATCATCATAGTCGGCGTACTCATGCTTATCGCCATGTCAATCGGAGCCGTCTTTATCAGCCGCATGATAAGCGCTCCCATTACAAAAGTTATGACCATTCTAAAAAGCGTTTCCGATGGAGATATGACAAAAACGCTTGACATCAGATCCAATGATGAAATCGGACAGCTCTCCGCGTATCTGAACCAGACGGTGAAAAACGTTGGGCGGTTGATCAGCGGCATCAAAGCGCAAACCAGCCGCCTGTTTGAGACAGGCGACAAATTAGCCGCAAATATGAATGAGACCGCGACGGCTGTCAATGAAGTGGCCGCGAATATTCAGAGCATAAAGAATCAGGCTGTCAACCAATCCTCCAGCGTAATGGAAAGCGGCGCCACCATGGATCGCATCGTTGTCAACATTGACAAGCTCAATTCACATGTGGAAAGGCAGGCGAGCGCGGTTTCCCAATCGTCTTCGGCTATTGAAGAAATGCTTGCCAATATCCAAAGCGTTACGCAGACCCTGGTAAAAAACGAAACGAATGTCAACGAGCTGTCCAGAGCGTCTGAAGGCGGGAGAGGAGGGTTACAGGAAGTCGCGCAGAACATTCAAGAAATTGCCCGCGAGTCAGAAGGCTTGTTGGAGATAAACGCGGTCATGGAGAATATAGCGAGTCAAACGAACCTGCTTTCGATGAACGCCGCGATTGAGGCCGCCCACGCGGGAGAAGCGGGGAAGGGGTTCGCCGTGGTCGCCGATGAAATTCGCAAACTCGCCGAGAATTCAGGAGAACAGTCCAAAACCATATCCCAAGTGTTAAAGAGAATTAAAGACTCCATTGACAAGATAAGCAAATCAACTGAAGCGGTGTTGCTGAAGTTCGAAGCCATAACCGACGGGGTGTCTACGGTGGCGGATCAGGAGGCGGAGGTGAGGAACGCGATGGAAGAACAGGGAGTGGGGAGCAAGAATATACTGGAAGCGACGGGGCTGGTGAACGATGTAACCCAGATAGTGAAAAGCGCTTCAGAGGAGATGCTGGACGGCAGCAAGCAGGTGATTGCGGAAAGCCAGAATCTTGGAAGGGTGACGGAAGAGATAACCGGCAGCGTAAACGAGATGGCGGCTGGCGCCGAGCAGATAAACCGCTCCGTAGAGCAGGTGAATGAAATAAGCAAAGACAACAGGAATCAAATTGACGCTCTTTTGCAAGAAGTTTCCAAGTTTAAGGTCGCGTAAATCAATTGGAATGCGCGGGCGCGACATTCCGATATAAAAGCTCCGCCCTAAAAGAGCGGGGCGATTCCTTTCCCTAAGCCGGCTCGTCCGCCGCTATACATCAGGGGCGGCGCATCTCCGGCAGTAGGACAAGTTGTTTGGCGCGGCAATCTTCACTGCGGCGGGAATGAGTTCCACCGTAAGCTTGGTGTCATAAAACACTTCACCATCTATGTTGATCGTAAGGGGGCTTGATGACCGGATCGTAATGACTTTTCCCCGTTTTAAGGTAAAATTCGCGGGGAAGCGGTCATAATGTCCTACGGTATAAGGAGCAATCTTTACTAAACCCTCAAAAGGACCCTTCACCCTTCTAAACAGAAGTATATCCATAAAGCCGTCGTCAGGGACGGCGGTAACCACTTCGGTTTTATCGCCTCCGCAACAGGGACCGTTGGCGATGTTGATGCTGACATACGCGCCGCTTGCGTCTTTTCCATCAATACTGATGGTATATTCCTGGTTGCGCGTCTTTTTATTGAACATCGCATCAACGCCCCCCAAAATATACATGAAGTTATATATACGGGCGTTGTTTTTTATAAAAGATGGCCATTTCCGCATCTGACGCTGCCTGTATACAGCCTTAAAAAGGGCGGCTGATTCTATTCCCACAGTACAAAGATTCATCGCGTAGTTGCTGCCGCAATGGAGGATATCCGTGGTGACAAGCGGCGCCGCAGCTTGCAGGGGTATATTCCTGAACACATCCCGAAGCCCTTCTCCAAAGGCGCGCATAAAATCGTTGGTATGTCCATAGGGAACCGTCGCCAATTCAGCGTTGGGGAGTCCGATGAGCCCATTGAGGCAATCAAAGAGGATGCCATCGCCCCCGACCGCATAAACCCGAACGGGAACGTCCGGTTCCATTTGGGTTATGTACCGTCTAATCGTCCGTATCGCGTCCCGGGGAAAGTGTGAAACATGAATATGGTGATCAGCCTTGATAGTACTGGCAAAGCGATTGTGTACATCGGCAATAAAAGCGTCCATTTCCACCTTGCTTCCAAATGAAATGGGATTGATGATAAAGAGATGTTTGCGCAATCTTTCGTTCATAAGTTTATGCCATCGCTTTCTCCAGATGTATAGACATCTGCTGGAAGCTGGCAGGTGAATTCACTTTTTTCCATACACCGCCCTGGAAATTCACTTGCCAATGGCCGCCTGTATCTTATTAATCAATCTTTCCGCGTCAATGGGCTTTTTTATATAGCCCATCGCGCCGAGTTTGATGGCTTGAGAAACGACATTTATATCGGATTCGGAAGACACAAAGATAACAGGCGTTTTAGCGGACTGACGCTCATCTTGTATATATTGAAAAAATTCTATGCCGCTCATTCCCGGCATCAAAACGTCAAGCAGGATAAGATCAAATGTATTTGAACGCAATAACGAGAACGCCTGCGCTATTGTTTTTGCGGAATAGAGATCATATTTGCCATCAAGGAAATATGAGACGAGATTGATGGACGCCGCCTGATCATCAACCATTAAAATTTTTTTCATACACATCCTCCACTTTTATAAGGAAACGCCATTGGCTTTTCTCTTAAATATAATACGCTGTTTCAAGACATCAAATTTTGAAACAGCGGCGTTAATCAACATCTAACTTTCGTTTTCCAATTGATCGCAAAGCTTTCGGGCGTTTTCCACCGCTTCTTCATAGTCCAAGGATCTGGCAAGGTCAAGAATTTTAGACAAGCCCTCCTCAAAATCATGCGGCGCATCGGCAAGGCGCAGTCCTTCCAGTTCCTTTATTGCGGACTTGACCTGCGACACTCTGCATGTATCGCAGGCTTCCATAAATTCGACAAGCTTTGACGTCATGCCAGCGGCTGAGATCTCAGTCTTGTCCGTTCCACCAGCTTCCGCAAAAAGGGATGTGCGGCGAAGCGCAGCGTCAAAATCCGCCAGTGCGGAACAAAACGCTTCTGTTTCTTTCAGACAGAGCGACTTGTCGGCGCTTTTTGAAGCCATTTCCAGCTTTTTTCCCCATTCGGAAAGCTCCGTCGCGCCAATGGTGGCGCAGACGCCCTTGTAAGCGTGAACCTGTACGGTGTAGGCTTTCCAATTTTCCGAGGCAAGGTTTTCGCGGATAATGGACAACCCCTTTTCTATGTCGGCTGAAAACTGCTTCAGTATAGATATGTATATTTCAATATTATTCGCCGTGTGGGAAAACCCCTTGGTTATATCAAGCTCCGCAATTTTTGTGAGTTCCTCGCATGGAGACTCTTCCAGAAAAGGTTGTTTTCCATCATCATCGCCCTCATTCTCCGCATCCGCCACGGCGTATTTTTCTTTTGGCAAAAAGCGCCGCAACACCGCGTTCAAAGCCGCCGCCTCTATGGGCTTTGAGACAAAAGCGTTCATGCCGCAGGAAAGGAAAAATTCCTTCATGCCTTGTACGGCGTTGGCGGAAAGAGCTATGATTGGCATGGTCATATATGGCGAAGCGGAGCCATCCGCACGCGAGCGAATCTGTTTCGCCACTTCCGTACCATCCAAATCCGGCATCATGTGATCCATAAAAACAATGTCGTAAGGACATCCGCTTTCAACGCTCTTTTTTATCTTTTCAAAAGCTTCAACGCCTCTATTGGCGGTCTCCGCATTAACGCTGTGTCTGCCCAGGAACCCCAACGCCACCGTCAGATTTGCCGGAATATCATCCACCACGAGCGCCCGCACGCCTTCTTTCGCCATTATAGTTGGCACATTTTCGCTGTTTTCGACCTTGTTGGGGTCGCCGGCGACCAAGGGCAAGTACACCTTAAAGGTTGACCCGGAGTCATAAACGCTTGTTACATCAATATATCCGTTCATCATGGAAATCAGATTTTTGGTAATCGCCAGTCCCAATCCCGTTCCTGTAATGCCGCGGTTCTTCCGTACATCAAGTTGCTGGAAACTGCCGAAGAGTTTGGGAATATCCTGCTCTTGTATGCCGATGCCGGAATCTGTAACCTCCACGATAAGGTATTCGGTCCCGTCCACGCCGCCGCCGGACGCCTCCCGTTTGCCTCTGGAAACAGTGAAGGAAACAAAGCCTTGTTTTGTATACTTTACCGCGTTGTTTACAATATTGGTCAATATCTGCTTTATCCGGATTTCATCGCCGTACAGCGCTTCCGGAATTGAACTGTCAAAGTTGCGTCTAAATTCGAGGCTCTTCCCCTGAGCGATAAATTCGCACATCGTGGCGATGTTGTCGTAAAGCTCACGCGCATTGTAATGCACAGGCAGAATATCAAGTTTTCCCGATTCAATTTTTGAGAAGTCCAGAATGTCATTAATGATGGCGAGGAGCGATTTTGACATCTTTTTGATGTCTGAAAAATATCCTTTTTGAAGAGAGGACAAATTTTCTGTAGGCATTAAGTCGCTTATGCCAATAATGGTGTTCATGGGAGTGCGGATTTCGTGGCTCACGGTGGCGAGAAACTGGCTTTTCGCTTTGGATGACTGCTCCGCCTCCGACCGGGCGCGTTCTATATGGGTGATATCATCAAGATAGATGAAACGTCCGGGCGTACTGCTTCCCAATCTACTGCTCACTATTGAAAAATGCCGGGATTCGCCTTCCATTTCAATTTCTTTTATGGCTATGACGGTTCCTCTTGACATGAGTATATCACCTATCATCATCTTCACATTTATATCATGGAAAAGATCCAACACCGGACGTCCCACCGCCATAGAAGGGTCTTCAATGTGGGCGAATTGCGACATGGTTTTGCTGATATGGGTGATAAAGGCAAGCTCGTCAACGATGACTATCATCATTGGCGTTACATCCATCAGAGTCAAAAAAGTATTCGTGGTCCTAACCGCCGCCGACCCTTGTCGCGTAACAAACCGGATGATCACATAGAGGAGCACGGAAGAGAAAAGGACAACCGCCTCGTGAACCGCGAGTTCCAAATAGGATGCGCGACCGCTTGGGCTTTGCAATGGCATGCGGAAATAAACAAGGATAAGATTGACGATATTGGTGAGCGTGAGATACTGTCCCAGACTCCGGCGGTTATTGTAGACTGTGGCGATGCAACAGGTTCCCAAGTAGACCGTAAAAAAATCTTTGCTTTCATGGTTGAATATGCTGACGGCATTGTAGACTATATACATGAGCAACGGGCAAAAAAACGCCGCGTCTACGATACTTTTGAGGGGCTTCTGTATAATCACTATATGAATCAGCAAAAATACGCCTCCAACTCCAACCGACCATGCGTGAAAAATGTTCCCCATCTCTATTGTATGTACTATACGGACTACGATATACAACAATGTACCAATGAAGACGATAAAATTTGCGATGGCATAATATCGCGCTCCATCAGCATTATAAAGATTCGCTGTCGAATTATCCCGCACAATCCGCTCCTTTTTGATGTCAAGAATGGGGGGGGGGGGGGGTTAATAATTTAAACGTGGCTCCGGTTGCGTCTTTTATGATGAGAACAAAAGCAAGAAGGCGTATCCTGACTTGCGCATAACCTGCCATTGTACTGACAATCAAGAATAATAACCTTCACTGTTTTAACCTCTTAGTAAAAGAAAAATAAAACCACTCCTACTTTTTTGTACATAAAGCGTCTTGTTTCCAAAAATTTTTAGTAAATGTTGAGGTTTCAAGAAGTCAGGGTTTCAACCGTTTTTTTCAAACCCGATGGAAAACCGACAGGGTTTTGAAACTGAGGTGAGTCTACTATAAAATATAAAATGGATCAAGCGCCTTATGAGCGAAAAAAGGAAAAGGCGGCGGAAAAGTCCGGCGTTTGACGCATATTGTCATTCCACCTCCGAATGGCGTCTGTTTCAAGGGCGAAAAGCAACGGCATAGCGCCCTTGCCATTCTTTTTCAGTTCGTAAGAATGTCTTTCATACCATACGCCCTTTGAAAATTCCTCTCAATCGCCGCAGTCAAGTCCTCGTTACGCATCTTTTCTTTCCGCAGCCGCGCCATTCCTTCCAGTATTGCGGGCAAATTCCCCCAATGGGAAAAACGCTCCCCCCGAAGCGGCTGATAAGGAGCGTCGGTCTCGGAAAGAAGCCTGTCCAGAGGAAGGCGCGCACAGGCGGAACACGCCGTTTTATGGTTAAGCAGAATCGGCGTTCCAAAAGAAAAATAGGCGTTCACTCCGCGGCGCAACAGGTTTTGCCCGTCCTCGCAGGTACCCGAATAGGAATGGAAAACAACAGACGGAACTTTTTTGAGCTGCTTTGAATACGCGAAGATCTTATGCATAGCCCGCCGCAGGTGCAAAACAAGAGGAAGCCCTTTTGCGACAGCCAGATCAAGGTGCGCGTTAAAAAGCCCGTCCTGAAGCTTTTCGGTCATGCGATAATCGACGCCGCCTGCGAGTCGCCCTTGCGCGTTGAAAAGGTCAAAACCGGTTTCTCCAATCGCATGCACCCTGTTTTCCGCCGCCAGATTGCGCAGCGTTTCAAGCGAGGCTTCCACTTCTTCCGGCTTAACTGCGGAGAGTTGAGGATGAACCGCAAAACACTGTACGATAAATGCACCGTTTTCTTTCATTGCGTCTCGCGCAAACTGCTCGTGGAATTCAAATTCTTTCCTGTTCCACGCGCTGGCCGCGCACATTGCGGCGCACATTGCGGGGTCAGGCAAAAAACAATGTGTTTCTCCTTTTTCCGCCATCGCAGAGGCGGTGGAAGCCATTTGTACAAGATCAAATATATGACAATGGGCGTCTGTCACCATTATGTTCCTCCTGACGCAAATCTTTCTTCGGGATTTTCCCTAAAAAAGCTTTCAAGCGCATTCTTCATTGCGGAAAGCCCTGTCTCCCGTCCCAACAGCGTCCGTACATAGTTCGCCCATTTGAAATTGGAACAAAAATAGGTGAAAAAACGCCGTGCGCGGCTTTTGTGGAATTCGGGAGGCTGGTATTTTGCCAGCATATCAAGGAAGCTGATGGCGACATCTTCAAGATCGATCATGCCGGGAATCGGAAGCCCGCGAGCCTGCGCGAACACCCACGGTTTCTGTACGGCGAGCCTTCCTGTCATAACGGCGTCGCACTCAAAAGAACGCCTGTTCATCTCTTCCGCCGACAATATGTCCCCGTTTCCGGCGACCGGTATTCGCAGTTGTTTCCGAAGCATGCCGGTATATTCCCACCTTGCTCCTCTCTTGAATTTTTCCCGCGCAATTCGGGGGTGCAAGGTGACGCGCTCAACGCCTTCGGCTTCAAGCCGTTTGCAAAACGAGACAAGGTAGTCAAAGTCATAGGCAAAACCGATGCGGAGTTTAACGCTTAAACGCCGTTTTGTGCGCTTCCGTACGCGGGCAATCATATCGCCGGCCTTGTCAATGGAACTCATCCACTGCACTCCGCCGCCCGCTCTGATGATAGGCGGCGCGGAACATCCCATATTAATGTCAAAACCCGCGCATTCATAGGGTTCCAAAAAGGACGCCGCGTTTGCGAGGCGCTCCGCGTTCCCGCTGACCAACTGGTACACGAACTTTTCCGGTTCAGGAGCGTTGTCCAGGTACCACGACTCGTACCGCCCTCCGCTTATAAGCGCGCCGGCGCTGATCATTTCGGAGAAGTACTCATCGCAACCGCCGAAACCGGCGACAAGCTCTCTAAACGCTCTGTGGCTTATCTCAGCCATAGGCGCAAGCAAAAACGGCTTTTCCGTCATTAAAAACCACCTCTAAAAACAAACAACAAGCGGCGCTCTGAGAGCCGCTCTACGCTCTGTTTCATATTTTCTAAAAAAAAGCCGATATTGAAAAGGTGGCGTTTTACCACTTGACACTGAAACATCTATACTATACACTACCAAAGAGAGGAGTACCGCATGATAGCAAAGAGTGATGTACCCATCAATGAAAGAGACCCGGAAGGACTTAAAGAGGATGGAACCGCATACCGTGTTCTTGTCGTTGATGATTCCATGTTTATCGCAAAACAACTTGGTCAAATCTTCACGTCGGAAGGTTTTGAACTTGCTGGAACTGCCGCAGACGGCGCGCAGGGCGTAGAACGGTACAGAGAAATGTATCCTAATATTGACTTGGTGACTATGGATATTACTATGCCGGTTATGGACGGCGTTACCGCTTTGGAAAAAATACTTGAATTTGATAAAAATGCAGTGGTAATTATGGTAAGCGCCTTGGGAAAAGAAGATGTGGTTAAGAAATCGTTGCTTATGGGCGCTAAAAGCTATATTGTAAAACCTCTTGACCGAAGAAAAGTATTAGAGCGCGTTGTATCGATTCTAAAGCGTTAGGCTTTGTTTTTTCCAACCAATTATTGCCGGGTGTTATTTCCCGGCGCGTCTCTTTTTTATTTTCTAATTATGTAGTGGTGTAAATATTATTAAAGGCGCAACCCTTTTGGGGTGACGCCCCTGGGCGCATGGGGGATTTGTTCCCTCGTATATGCAACGATTTTAAGGAGGAATCTTCGATGCCGCAGCGCAAGCCCTGCGGTTGTTCATTATGTACGCATTTGCTATTTCTGATGTTATTTATTGTCTTCACGCCGATATTCAAACAACCGATCTTTTTGAGGGTATATGGCCTATCAAAGATGGCGTGTCCCTTAATTCTTATGTTGTAAAAGGCGATAAGATTGCGCTTGTCGATCTGGTGAAGGATTGGAGTCAAGCGCCGAAACAGATTGCGGAGGCTCTAACGTCTATCGGCATAGATTTCACTTCCATCGACTACCTCATCTTGAACCATATTGAGCCGGATCACACGGGTTGGCTCAGAGAATTCCGCGCTTTGAATCCTCATTGTGAAATCTTGTCCACAGACAAGGGGTGCAAGCTGATCAAGTCTTTTTACAAAATAGAGGCTGGAGTTCGAGCGGTTAAAGATGGCGATACGCTTGATTTGGGAAACGGTCAGACGCTTGCCTTTATTGAGACGCCGAATGTTCATTGGCCTGAAACTATGTTCACGTGGCATGAGGCTTCCGGCGCCCTTTTTTCCTGCGACGCGTTTGGTTCTTTCGGCGCTCTTGGCGAGCGGGTCTTTGACGATGCGTTCGCCGATGAAGAGATCGCCTTTTTTGAAAAAGAAACGCTCAGATACTACGCGAATATCGTCTCTTCATTCTCGCTTTTCGTGGAAAAAGCGATTCAAAAGACGCGGCATTTGGCAGTAAAGCTCATCGCTCCAAGCCACGGCGTGGTATGGCGGAAAAATCCACAGAAGATCATTGACCTGTACGTCAAATACGCTTCGTATGCGAAGGGTCCTGCGGAAAAAGAAATCGCCATTGTCTGGGGTTCCATGTATGGCAATACCAAGGCGGGTCTTGATGCGGTGATACGCGGCATTGAAGCGGAAGGCGCGCCATACGCCATTCACCGTGTGCCTGATGAAGACCCTTCTTATGTGTTGGCCGACGCATGGAAGAGTTCCGCGCTTGTGATCGCCATGCCGACATACGAATACGCGATGTTTCCGCCTATGGCGTATATCATCGACCTTTTCAAACGCAAGCGTCTGTTCGGCAAGACCGTACTACGCATAGGATCGTTCGGCTGGATCGGCGGCGCTAAAAAGGAATACGAAGCCGCGATTGAACCCTTAAAATGGAACAACCTTAAAAGCTATGAATGGGCGGGCTTCCCCTCAGAGGAAGATCTCGTCGCATTGGAAGCATGTGGTAGAGAATTGGCGCAAAGCGTACGTTGAGCGCACATTTTGGGCGCAAAGCGCACACAACCCTGATAATGAAAAGCCGCTTGGCGACACCGGCAGTCTGACGTACGCATCCTGTCCTGATGGGACGTTTTGCTTATGCTTCGCCCCACAACCGTATCAGTTCTATGACAACGCCGCATGCCGCAGTCATTTCCGGCACGGACACCCATTCGAGCGCGCCGTGCCAGTTGCGTCCGCCAGTAAAGATATTGGGCGTGGGAATGCCCATTTCCGTAAGCCGGGATCCGTCCGTGCCGCCGCGTATCGGTTTGAGACGGACATCAACGCCGGTATTGGAGAGAGCTTGTTTGAGCATGTCAAGCGCCTCCGGATGTTCGTTTATTTTTTCTTTCATATTGTGGTATTGATCTGTAATCTCAACGCTGACCGCGCCTTCCGGAAACTGGGCTTCAACCGCTTTTGCAAAGAATTCCAGACGTTCAAGCCTTTTCTTCATGGCATCCGAATCAAAATCCCTCACAAGCACATCTAATCGCGCTTTTTCAGTTGTTCCGCTTATTTCCGAGGCGTAAAAATAGCCGTAATAGCCATCGGTCGCTTCCGGGCTTTCAGAACGGGGCAATATATTCACGAAATTCGCCGCCATGACTACGGCATTCGCCATTTTTCCCCGTGCATAGCCCGGATGTATGCTCTTTCCCATAAAAGTGATCATAGCTTCAGCCGCGTTGAAACATTCAACCTCAATTTCGCCGAGCGCGCCGCCGTCAAGCGTGTAACACACTGCGGCCCGGCTCTTTTCATGCGGAAAATCCGGCAGTCCTTTGCCGGTTTCCTCGTCAGGGGAAAAGATGATTTCCACTTCTCCATGCGCTATTTCAGAGCGCTGAATCAAGCGTTCCACCGCGCTCATTATTTCCGCAATGCCGGCTTTATCATCCGCGCCGAGAAGAGTCGTACCGTCCGTATGAATGATGGACTTCCCTTTTTGCGCGGCAAGATCGGGATCAAGCGCCGGATCAAGGCGGCGGTTGCCGGCAAGATATATGACGCCGCCGTCATAGTCTTCCACAAGGCGGGGTTTCACATCCTTGCCGGACACTTCATCTGATGTGTCGAGATGCGCCAAAAAGCCTACGCACGGGACATTTTCCTTCCCTGCGCTTGCCGGAAGACGCGCGATCACGTAACATGAATCGGTGAGCGTTGCGTCTTTAACGCCGAGCGCTTGCAGTTCTT
Organism: Treponema sp.; assembly: GCA_031265845.1. Lineage (GTDB taxonomy): Bacteria > Spirochaetota > Spirochaetia > Treponematales > Breznakiellaceae > JAIRKH01. The sequence goes on along the minus strand of JAISCC010000081.1, from coordinate 39,887 downwards.
CCACGAGCAGTTTCGCCAAATCCCATTGACCCGGCGTAGAAGGCGTTTTCTCAACATGACGGCAACTCGTCGTCCACACCCGAACATACCGGAGAAAACGGGAAACAATGGAAGCGGCGATGCTTTTTTCGTCTATTTCTTTAAAATGCATGACATTAGTATAAGCGGCTTTGGAAAATATGTAAAGGAGACGAAACAAGCGTTTTTGTATTCCGCCTGGCGTTCCGGTTGTTGCGAATCTGCGCTTTGACGATGTGATTGCCAAGACTTGATCTGGCGCTTGAATTGAATTCATGCGGGCTGTCGTCAGATTCATAATGGTCAAAAAGCTTTTCTCTGACTAACGAAATAGAATCAATGAATGTCTGCATCGTTAATCGTACCGGCGAACATCAGGGCGCTCTTCCGGACATAGAGTTTGTAGAGCGCCACTTTGCTATAGGCGTCGATGAACGTCTGCTGGTATATAGCCTCACTCTCTTGATATTCTCTCCATAATACGTGTCTTGAGACATCAACGCCCCGGATGTTCGGTCTCTATTTCCCCATGAGCTTCTTTTTTTTCTTTTGCCCGTTCAAGCGCGGCAAACTGCCTTTCGGCGAGCGTCAAGTTTTCCTGCGCCATCTTCACTTCAAACGCCTTCACCTGGCTTTGAAGGTCGCCAGCTCATGCCGCAACCAAATGTTGCGAACACCGTCATGTGATGACAGCATACCCTGCTTTTTCAATTCATTGCTTGCTCGAAGCCGCCTGTGCCGTTGCAGTATCCATTCGGTTTTTTTCATTGGGTTTCTGCCTGCTGATTTCCTGGAGCGCTCTTCTCCGCCGGTCTCATAGAGGGTCCTGAACCGGTAGCAACTGTCCCAGGAATACTCATGTCTTTACAGGCTTGTGATACATTCCCGATCTGTCTTGCCGATTCAGGAATACCGATTTTCGTTGTCTGGTTTAATACCGCGCCGCTCTATGGCGGAGGCTCATAGCGGTGACATCATTGGAACAGACAGCCGCTTCAGGCTTTTTTGACTCAACAAACTCTGAAGAGGAGGCGATATCGTCTAACGTAATTCAACAAGAAGTTCCGGTTCCATGTGATAATCCAAAAACGCCTCATGATTCTGAGTTTCATGGCATGATAGGAAAGAAGAGGCGCCTGAAATTTTTTCGCCCCAACTTGGGACTTTATCAAAGAAGTGTATTTAAGATAGTATTATTTCTTATGATAACGATTAAAGAGCTTGCGCGACTTGCGGGCACCAGTACGGCGGCCGTGTCCTATGTCATCCACGGAAAAACCAACAAAGTTTCCCCAGAGCGCTGCCAACAGATCCGCAAGTTGATGGAAAAATACCATTATGTGGAAAAGATGGGGCTGCGGCATCTCAACAAAGGCAGGTCCCAGATTATCTGTCTTGCGGTAAACCGTCAAAATATGGACGAAAACAATCCTTTTTTCGCGGATCCTTTCTACGGGCTGGTGCTAGGAGTTGTTGAAGAAGCGTTGCATGAAAGAGACTATTTTCTCATGGTCTATGCATCCGAAGATATTAAGGAAATATTCAAAACCGTGGCGGCTTGGAACATTGATGGTATTATCGCGGTATCCTTTCATAGCGGTGATTGTAACAAGCTGGTTGAATTGACGGGGAAGCCGTTGGTCTCCATTGATACGATTGGAAAATTGCCGGGACGTTTCATTCATATCGGTTCGGAAGATGCCAAAGGAGCCTACCTGATGACAAAGCATCTCATTTCCCGCAGATGCCGGAACATCTCGATTTTTGCAAACAATGACTTCGGGGTCGACCACGACCGGTTCATGGGATATAAAAAAGCTCTCAGGGAGTCCGGCATAAAGCCCTCCGAAAAGTTGTTTGTCGTTGACAAAGGCAGGTCTGAACGCCAGCGGCAATACGAGGAATATCTAGCGGTTCCACCGCCGGGACCTGCGGGGAAACAGGCGGCTTTTTTCCTGTCCGATTTTTACGCGATTGAGTTTATCTCCTTTTTGGCCCGGAAGGGTATAGCGGTTCCCGATCAAATCGCGGTGGCCGGTTTTGACGACATCGTGTACGCGGCTCTCTGTAACCCCGGACTTACCACAGTACGGCAGGATATACAAAATAAAGCCCTCATCGCGGTGGAATGCCTGTTCCAGGCGCTGGAGGGCAGAGAGCAGTCCTCGCCTGAAATACGTCTGCCTGTGGAACTGGTTATCCGGGACAGCGCGTAGCGCGTACTTTTGCAGTTTTTCCAGAAAAACGCTTCCGATCCACAAATTCTTGAAAAAAAACGATTTCTTCTCTTGACAAATGCATTAGTTATGTATATAACTAATTATCAATCAAATAGGTTATGTAGATAACCACAGGAGGGGCCATGCCGAAATGGATGGAAAGCGCTGTTTTTTACGAAATTTATCCCCAGTCGTTCTACGACGCGAACGGGGACGGAATCGGGGATTTAGAAGGGATCATCCAAAAACTCGGATTTATTAAAGACTTGGGTTGCAACGCCCTTTGGATAAACCCCTGTTTCGATTCGCCTTTTAGGGACGCGGGTTACGACGTGCGGGATTATAAGAAAGTCGCTCCTCGCTACGGGACCAACGAAGACCTGAAACAACTTTTCACGGATGCCCATAAACAAGGGATCAAGGTTCTGCTCGACCTGGTGCCGGGGCATACATCCGAAGAACATCCCTGGTTCCAGGAAAGCCAAAAGAGCGAGCCAAACGAATACTCGAACCGTTATATCTGGACCGACCAGTGGTGGAAGAAAGTGGAAGGTTTTGGCTATGTGGCAGGAGAAGCGGAACGCGAGTCGGTTTATCTTATCAATTTCTTCAAGTGCCAGCCAGCTCTGAACTACGGCTTTTTCAAGATTGCCGAACCCTGGCAACTTCCCATGGATCATCCTGACTGTATTGCCACCATGAATGCTATAATGGATGTGATGCGTTTCTGGCTGGATGCAGGTTGCGACGGGTTCCGCGTGGATATGGCGTTTTCCCTGGTGAAAAACGACGATGAGAAAAAAACCGGAACATCCGCGCTCTGGCGAACGGTTCGGGAAATGCTGGACAGGGATTATCCTGAAGCGGCGTTGGTTTCCGAGTGGGGTTTTCCCGAATTGTCCATTCCGGCGGGTTTTCACGCGGATTTTCTGCTCCACAGCGAGGGCGAAGGGTATCGCAGTCTTACGCGGAATTATACGCTTGATTGCCGCCACACTATTGTGGGCGAGGACAAAAGTTTTTTCAAAAAGGACGGAAAAGGCGATATTACTGTCTTTCTTGATGAATACCGGAAGCACTACGAAGTCTGCAAAGAAAATGGCGGTTGCATAGCCCTTATTTCCTGCAACCACGACACCATACGTCCCAGCTTTACTCTTTCGCCACGGGAACTGGCCGTGTTTTACGGCTTCCTCTTCACCATGCCGGGTACGCCATTCCTCTACTACGGCGATGAAATCGGCATGCGCTATCTCAATCTGCCTACCAAGGAAGGAGGGTACTTCAGAACCGGCTCCCGGACGCCCATGCAGTGGAATACGGGCAAAAATCTCGGTTTTTCCAAAGCGCCGGCAGAGAAACTTTATTTGCCGGTGGACGCCTCGCCGGACGCTCCCACTGTGGAAGCGCAGGAAAAAGAAAGCGCGTCCCTGCTCAACACAGTGAAAACCCTGTTGAGACTGCGGCGTGAAAACGCCGATCTCCAGGCGCAACCGAATCTGGAAATACTCTATGCGAAAAAGGAAGCGTTTCCCCTGATTTATTGCAGGGGATCCCTGGCAATCGCCGTTAATCCGGCGGACAGTCCGGTGAGCGTGGATATTTCTCCGCTTCTATCATCTCCGGCGAGAAATATTTATATGATAGGAAACTGTCAGCTTGAAAAAGGTTGGTGCAAAATGGAAGCGCAGAGTTTCGGCGTTTGGAAAATGTAATCGCCCTATGGCGGGTTAATTTTATATGATTTGGAAGCTTTCCCATACCGCGTGAAGCGACAGTTTTGGGAAAATAACATTAGGTTTAGAAGGAAGAAGTGGTCTCTTATCCGCTTTTTCCAAAGCATTTTCCATCAAACCGAGGATTCGTACCAACCGGGTTTTGGGAAATGTTCATTATATATGTGGAGGTCATCTATGGAAAAGATGAAAAACAGCGCAAAACGGGTTGCGGCGGTTCTGACAGCCGCAATGGTCATTCTGCTCTTCTTGGGGGGGGGGGGGGGACACCTAACAAGTTGCTCAAAGAAACAGGTTGCGGCCGATGACGACCGTGTGGTTGTCAATTACACAACCTTCTCGGTAGGAACCCATCTCTCGGCGCCAATAGAACGAGAGGTTTTCAAACGGTTTAACGACAAATATGGCACAGAGATACGGCTTGTCGTTGAAGAATTGCCCAGTGATTCGGCGTACAACGACAAGATGAAAGTCCTCGTTGTTTCCGGCGGTCTTCCCGATGTGGTTGACGGCAAGGATGGACTGCGGGACATCCTCATCCAGAGCGGCAATGCGGTGGACCTCCGCCCGTACCTCGATTCTGACCCGGATTTCCGGGACGTGGTTCTGGGCGAAGATATGCTGGCCGCCAATACCATGCCGGATGGAGGCGTCTACTCGGCGCATTGGATGTGCCAGCTTGCAGGCTATTTTTACAACAAGGAAATGTTTAGCAAGGCGGGAATAAGCCCCGCGAAAACCTGGGATGAGTGGTTCAGCAACTGCGACAAGCTCCTTGCGGCGGGTTTTGTTCCCCTGTCTCTTATGACCGGGGAAAATTCATGGACCACCAACCTTATCCTGGGAGCCATGATCGCCAGCCAGAGTCCTGATGCGGAAAAAATGATGAACACCAAGTATCCAGCCACCTACCAGACACCGGAAGTGATCGCCGCTCTGGAATGGATGCAACGTTGCCTGCAAAAGTACGCCACTGCCGACGCTTTGGGCGCGTTATACGCCAACGCCGCCAATAACTTCATGATGGAACAGGCCGCCATAATTTCCAATGGAAGCTGGATGATCGCGGATTTCAGCAACCCCGAAAAAACCGCGCCGGGATTCGCGGATAAAGTCGGCTTCGCCATGTTCCCCGGCGACGGTGTGATGAAGGGCTATGCCGAGGGTTTTAGCATCGTCAAATCCACCCCGGAGAAACAGGACGCCGCCTTCAAATTCATCAAGGAGTACTCCTCCCGCGAGAGCCAGCTTGACCGGATACGTCTTACCGGAGACCTTCCCCTGGCGTCGGATATTGTCATAACCGATGAAATCAGGCGGGATAATCCCCTCCTGGCGGCGGCAGCGGACGCGGCGATCAACGCCAAGTACGCCTATCCCAATCTCAGCGTAACGGCTTATGCCAGCGTTATTGACGCATTCGGCAGATACTACCCCGAGCTGGCCGCCGGAACCCTGACTCCCGCGCAAATGGCCGCCAAACTCGACGAAGCCGCCGCATTGAACCGCTAAAGCAAAGGAGGACGCACACCGTGAAAATCAAACGACATTGGCTGCTTCTGTTCCTGTCGCCGGGACTGGCTCTTTTCCTCTTTGTGTATTTCGCTTCCATTGTCAGCGTGGTGGGGACTTCTTTCACCGATTGGCGCATTGGGCAGGAGATGCGGCTTTCCGGCTTGCGGAATTACCTGTCCCTGTTCCAATCGGCTTCGTTTCTCAAAGCCCTGGGAAACAACATCATCTGGATACTGCTCCAGTCCACGATTCACGTGGCTGTCGGCGTACTCTTTTGCCTGATCATCGCATGGAAAAAAAACAAGTGGTACGCCAAAGCCAGCCAGACCCTCTTCATGCTTCCCAATATGCTTTCCAGCGCCGCTTTGGGGATGTTGTTCTACAACATTTTCAACCCCATGTATGGTCCCGTGAATAAGGTCATCAAGGCTTTAGGCAACGCCGATTTTAACATCAACTGGTTTGCCAACGCGGATACGGCGTTTTTCGCGGTAACGGTAACATGGCTTCCCTTCGCCGCCATCGTCGCCATTCTTGGGGCCGCCGAACTGTCGGCGATTCCTGATGATATTTTTGAGGCGGCGTATATTGACGGGGCTACGGAATTGCAGACCAACCTGTACATCAAGCTGCCTTTGCTGAAAAACGCCATTGGCACCGCGACGATCCTCGCGGCTACATCCATGTTGCAAAAACTGGACATCCTCGTTATGACCACCAATGGCGGCCCGGGAATCGCCACGATGAATCTGCCTCTGTTTATTTACAATACGGCGATGAGGGACAACAATTTCGGACTGTCCAACGCCTGCGCGGTGTTGCTTATCATCATCGGGCTTATTTCTATTGGCGTGGTGAATAAACTATATCGCATGAACGACGCGGTGTTATCGTAAGGAGCATACTATGAAATTGTCTTTCAGAATAAAACGCGGCCTCCTGAACGTTCCGGTGTTTGTGTTTCTCATCCTGCTGGTGGCTGTCTCCGTGGCGCCCTTCCTGTGGGTCGCCATGTCGTCTTTCAAAACAAACCGGGAAATCCTGACTTTTTCCATGGGCGGCGCCTTCCATATCAGGAACTATACCAACGCTTTTAAGATCGCCCCTATCGCCCGGTATTTTGTGAACAGCGTCGTAGTTACCGGGCTTGGGATTGTCCTCAACCTTGTCATCATGAGCATGGCGGCTTATGTACTCGCCCGGTTTGAATTCCGCTACCGGAAACTGATACGCTCTATCTTCGCCCTGGGACTCCTTATTCCCGGCGCGGCGTTGCTTCTGCCTCTGTTCATGTCCGTCAAGGCGATGGGTCTCTACGACACGCTGGGCGGTCTTATTCTGGTGTACACCGCCTTTGGCATTCCCACTTCGGTGTTTATCATGTCGAGCTACTTTTTAACCATCCCTAAGGCGCTGGAAGAATCGGCCTATATTGACGGATCGGGTTTTTTGCGGACATTCGTTGTCATCATTTTGCCCATTGCCCGTCCCGCCTTCGCCACTGCGGGAATAATGCAGTTTCTGCAATGCTGGAATGAGTTTCAATTTGCGCTGACTCTGACAACGGGTCACGCGAGCCGCACCTTGCCCGTGGCTCTGTATTACTTCAAAAGCGCCTTCGCAAGCGATTACGGAGCCATGTTCGCCGCCATCGTCATGGTCTCTCTGCCCAGCGTCATTGTTTATATCCTGGCGCAGAAACAGATTGTATCCGGGCTTGCCGCCGGAGCGGTGAAGGGATAAGCGGGCGCAACGGGATAGTATTAGCGTACAATTTATGGAAGCGAAAGCGCAGGGCGCCCCGCGCCCGCCCTGCGCCCCTGCGTTACCCCTTAAATTTGGCGTCTGGCGCCGTTTCACTTGATTTGGATAAAAATAGCGGGGGCCGTGCGTGTCAGACCGAAGGTCTATCGCATGACCCCGCTTGGCGTCAAAATCTGGTGTCAGTCACCTTTGCGTTATCCGTGGTGTCAGACATTTTTAAAAAATGGCGTCTGGCACCACTGCGTTTACAGATGGCGCGGGATCAATTTTTTACAAAAAAATAGCGGAGCCGTGCGCTTTCACATAGCCCCGCTTTGGTGTCAGACACTTGTGCGTTTACCCTGTTGCGCCGGCGCCCGTGCGCCATAGGAATTTGGCGCTCCTACCATCCTGGCGGAAACTCGGGCAGTTGCAACGGCGCGGTCTCCTTTCGGGCGCGTTCAAGATCGTTTTTGAACGAGGCGTTGTCCGGATTGATCCGCGTACCGCCTCTTCATAGTCCTCCTCGGCGCTCCAATAGTCACCCTAGTCCGTAATACGCATCTCCGCGTTTGATGCAGGCCCAGGCATTGCCAGGATCGGCCCACTGGGCATCGGTATAGTCGTCAATGTCATCGGGCAGTTGCAACGGCGCGGTCTCCTTTCGGGCGCGTTCAAGTCGGCTTTTGAACGAGGTGTTGTCCGGGTTGATCCGTACCGCCTCTTCATAGTCCTCCTCGGCGCTCCAATAGTCGTCCTGGTCGTAATACGCATCCCCGCGGCTGATATAGGTCCGGACATTGCCGGGATCGATCTCCAGAGCCTCGGTATAGTCGTCAATGGCCCGGTCAAGGTCGCCTTTGGCGCGATACGCATCCCCGCGGCTGCTGTAGTACCAAGCCCTGTCGGGATCGATCTCCAGAGCCTCGGTATAGTCGTCAATGGCTCGGTCATAGTCGCCTTTGGTGCTATACGCAAACCCGCGGCTGCTGTAGGTGAAAGAATCATCGGGATCGATCTCCAGAGCGGCGGTATACTCGGCGATGGCCCGGTCATAGTCACGTTGGGATTCATACACTATTGCACGGTTGATGTAGAGCCGGGCATTGTGAGGATCAATCCGCAGGGCGGCGGTAAACTCGGCGATAGCCTGGTCGTCGTCGTCTTTCAGAGCATACACTCTTCCACGTTCCCAGAAGGCGAAGATATTGTTGGGATCGATCCGCAGGGCGGCAGTGCAGTCGGCGATAGCCCGGCCATAATCTTTGTCGTCATCATTCTCAAACCCGCGCTCGGTATACGCAATCCCGCGATTAACTAAAACCTCGGCATCGTTGGGATCGATCCGCAGAGCGGCGGTGTAGTCCGCGATTGCCCGGTTATTGTCTTCTTTCTTACTATACATATTCGCCCGATTTTTTAAGGCGTCGACATAGCGGGGATTGCTCCGCAGGGCGGCGGTGTAGTCCGCGATTGCCTGGTCATTATCGCCTTTGTCGGCATACACATTCCCGCGATAGAACCAGGCTTCCGCAAAATTCCGGTTTCCGCGCATGGCGAGGTTAAATTCTTCTATGGCGATGTCCGGCAAGCCCGCCGCATAATACTCCCTGCCCAGGTTGAGGTGTTCCAGAGCCGCTTCGCTCACCGCCCTCTTTGTCCGCAGGGGAGCGGTAAGCCCGGCGAGTACCGGGTCGCGGTTGTCTATCTTTGCCGAATAGGTGGCAAGCGCCTGCGCGGTCTCTACATCGACCGCCCGGATATAGAGCTGGCTGAAATTGTCAAACCGGTTGAAGTCGCCGGTTATTATCATTTTCGCGCCCAGATAGTGGCCGATACCCACGGCGCTCTCGTCGTCCACCAGTCCCGACATCTGAAACTGATGTTCGATGTCCACCTGCCCCAAGGTCTGACCCCGGGCAAGGACGGCCAGTTTTCCTGTGGCGTTAAAGCGGCTGTCCAGTTCACTGCCCAGAAAATCAGAAAGCGCGGGCAAGGGGGAAGCGATCTTCGCTAGCGCGATTTCATCGCCGCTCCGCGCCCGCTCCTCAACTGCGGCAACAGCCCCCGAAATCGCTTCCTCCAGGCTCACAAGCCCGCCCACCGGCGGCGCGGACGCGCAGGCCGCCGCAAGCAAAGCCGCCGCCAGCGCCGTCATCATCATCAAAACACGCTTTTTCATTGTTCTCTCCTTTGCAATATTTTCCATTGCGCTTTTTCATTTGTCATGGGCGGGTTCCGGTTTCAGACAAAACCGCTGTTCGCCAACAACTTCAAGAGCAAACCGGGGCGGCCTGCGGTATGGCCAGAGGATTTCGTAATTACACCTGAGCCAATCCTGAATAGCCGTCGCGCCGGAATCACGGAACTCCGGGCAAGTACTCCAAAAAGTGGAAGTAAGTTGAAACGTATGCGGCGTTCCGTCTATCTCCACTTCGATCTCCTTCCATAAAGGATTGAAGAACCTTCGCCGGTTCTCAACCCCAACCCGAATGCCGTATGTTCCGCCATGCTTATGACTCTTCCAAGCTGAAACTTCCATGTTCCCATTTCCTCCTTACGGTATCAACGCCGAAACCATCGGCCCCCAGGCGCCTTTCTTGCCGTCATTCTCTATCTGCACCGCGAAATACACCGTCTTCCCGCTGTCCCCATACTCGAATTCGATCAAGTCCTTTCTCCGTTGGGTGTAGAAGGATTGGCGCAACTCTTCGGGCTTCAGAGGCGGCGTTTCCCCGGGCGCGACCACGCTGTAATAGATGCGGCAACCCTTGTTCGCTTTGTCGTCGGGGTTGCCCGTCACATAGACGATCCGCACCCCCAGCTCATGCCGACCCACCAGATAGGACTCCACCGCCGCCTGCGCCGTAGGCGTGGTTCCGGGCGTGGGGCGCGGATCGCGGGGCTTGAGTCCCAGACTGACGAAGTCTGAATTGAACAGGGGCGGGGACAAGAAATATCGCCGCTTGAAGTCCCGCATAAAGCCGGTCAAGGCGTCGAACGCCTCCTTGCACCGCGCGTTTGAAACGGGGGTACGGGTCGTCTCGTTTTTGGCCGTTTCCAGCGCGGCGGCGGCCGCGTCCCTGATGGCGGTCAATTCGGTCAAGGCGGAGCTGGGGATGTTCCAGTCCGTCAGTTTGGCGGCGCATACTGAAATCCAGTCATCGGCCATAGCCAGTTGTTCCGCGCGGCTCTTTGGGAGCCAATCGGTTTGGACACTCATGATCATATCTCCTGATTAATTCCAGAGGGGGGCGTTTCCGCCTCCAAAGGGTGTATTATTTACAGACTTAAGGTCGAAGTCTGTAAATTGCGGGATAGCGTCTAAAGACGCGGGGTTAAAGACTAAAGTTATCGAGGCGAAGACTAAAGTTTCTGGGTTAAAGACTAAAGTTATCGAGGCGAGGGCTAAAGTTTTTGGGTTAAAGACTAAAGTCTCTGATGCGAATACTAAAGTTTTTGATATGGATACTAACGTTTCTGAGGCGAAGCCTTTAGACGCCGCCTTGATCGGGCTTCCACATAAGGCGAGGTTCACGCTTTAGCCTCCTCATTTCGCTTTGCATACGCATCCTTCAACACGCTGAAACAACGGTTTGGATAGGAATGATTGATAACGGCGCATATATAAAAAGCCCGCGACGATAAGGCTACGGGCTTCAAAGAATGAGGGGCGAAGAATTGTGGCGTAAAGAATTGCGCTGTCTGAATTCCGGCGGTTACAAATCCGTCATGGGGGGGGGGGGGGGATTCCCCGCGCGGGAAAGCGCGTTCAACGGCTTGTTTTTATAAAAAGAGTTTAGCGCATTCACTTTTTATCAACACCCCTTTTTTGAAGATGTAGACGCGCGGGACTGCCCCGCCATCCGGTTGATTTTTTCCCGATGAAACGGTTTCACTGCGGCTTCGCTGCAACTTCACTTTTGAAAAAAAGTATATGCCTTTCATCTTATATTGTCAAGTGGTGAAAATCGGCGATATACATTGAGTCGATTGCGCCATTGGAAAACCCGGTATAGTATAGAGTGAAGCACACCTCTGGCAACTCCGGTTGAGTTTCCAGAGGTGTGCTTACAGTATGAGCAAAGGACTACGCCATGCACATGACGATACGATGGTTTGGGAAGGGCTTCGACGCGGTGACGCTTGAACAGATACGCCAGATTCACTTGGTAAGAAATAGGGGAAAAAGAAGCCATTGCGGCGCTTAAAAAAATGTCGAGGACGCGGGGCTATGCATTGCGGGGCGTTGAGAGCGTCAATATCCACGACGCCATTTTATCATCAAGTATGATGTTTTCTACTATTCTTGCTCTTTATTCGCAGTGGGGTCTAATGCCGCGCTCTTCAGAGCGACCCTTTAGGGTGACCCTGAAGGGTGGTTGGAAATGGCGGCGCAAACAAAGAATCTGGTTTGCATAGCAAACCTCCACAGTTACATAATTTCCTTACAGTCGACCAAAGGGTCGCAAACCGAAGGTTCGCCGAACCTCACAAGCGATGCAACACTTACAAGACACCCCGCCCTTCAGCGCGGAGGCTCATTCTTTAAATAAACTGTTTTAAATCAATATTCTTCATTTTTTCGTTGATATAGGCGACGCTTTCTTCTCCGTCCATACTTAACAAGGCATGAGAAAATCCTATGCGGTTGTGGAGGACAGCGGCAACTTCCTTAACCCAATAGGTCATACTCATTTGCACAATATCGCCGTCTATGTGCCTCGCCATACCGGTTATTCTACTTCTGTCTCCTATACGGTCAACCAGTATAATTGTGGACATATAGTGTTTTTGACTGCCGATTTCAATTTCACGTTCAAAACGCGACACTTTATCAAGGGATATTTCCGTATTGCCAGGACCAATGAAACCAATGTCAAAACGCGCGCCGACGCCAAGTTTGTAAATCGCTGTCGCATCGCTTTCCCGTTTGTTTCCTCGCTCAGAAAGCCAAAAAATTTTTTCTTGCCTTTCAATGTTTTCTTTTCTCAAAGTAAAATCGAGAAGTGTAAGCAACGAACCTAGAACCAGCTTTTTCAAAAAACTTGCCATACATTGATTTTTCTGAGCCGCGAATAGTCAATGTCTGTGCGCCTACAGCGCAAAAAATCTGTAGCGCTTCCCTCCAGTTAAGCCGGTATACCTGATTGTTTTTATCGGTAAAAACCGTCTGCAAAGCGCCGAATAAGGAATCTGACTCCAGTGCGCTTTTGGCGACCGATTCATTAAGATTTGATAAATACTTCTTGAAAGACCCTTCATCACTTCGCAAAACATTTTGAATTCCTTTTCCGGTTAGTCCTACAAGCCAGTTAAGAAACATTTTGCTGTCCTTGTCTAGTTTTTCGGTTTTTAATTCATTGGCGACCATTTCGTTCAGGTTCACGCTGAAATTATCGCAATTTTTCACGCATTGCAGAAACAACATGAGCATAGCCGCATTGGACAAACTTAATCTGCGTCTGGTCAGGCTTTCCGTTAAAGCGCGGACATTGCCGCCGGAAAGAATAGATATGACAACATTTTTAACAGCATCTTCCCCCAATATATCTATTATTTCCGTTCCGCTATAATTTACGAGCTGTTTTCCAATTTTTGGTATTTGGTTAGAGATATACTATTCTTCTCTTTCATGCGCTTCCTCACCAAAATCAAGATACTCCTGTTCTTTCGCGGGAACGTCCGTATCAATCCAATTGATGGTTTCTTTTTTTCCGCCAGCCCAGTCAAGAGCTTTTTGTTTTATTTCGTTTATATATTCAAGATTCATTTCAAATAAAACAAACCTTCGATTAAGTTTCGCCGCCGCTTTCCCCGACTGTCCCTAGACCCGCAAATGGATCAAGCGCCACGTCATTCTTGAATGAATAATAGGATATTATGTTTTCCGCCAATTTAACGGGAAACACCGCGGGATGTTTTCTAGAATGAGCTGGATGTATTTTCCAAATATTTGTTGTTTCGTAGCCATCGGCAATTTTTGATTCCGCGACCAATTTTTGATCAGGATGACTCCTTATATGCCAGTCAATAAGTTTATCCGTGTGTTTCCGGTAAACAAGCACATACTCTGAAACAGGAACCGGCTTATATTGTAATGGATTGCGATCAGCGGCAAACCTTCTGCCTCTGCCGGTAGCCCATCCAGCCCCTTCCGGTTTTACCCAAATAATATCGTCAACAAAATCAAATCCTTCCTCAATAAAAATACGGTGAAAATCAAAAGGCAGCGCGATTCTTTTTGATGATTCATTTCGGCTTGAACGGCGTATCAAAACTGGCGATATGTTGATGACAAAAAAACGTCCTTCATTAAGCGCCCTGTGGCATTGATTGATAATTCGACGCATTTTGTTAAGATAATCCGCATAATCGGCGTATTCAACGCGGGCATTGTAATACGGCGGCGAAGTAAAAACAAGATCTATTGATTCACCCGGCGTTTTCCACAAAAGCATTTCAGAATCGCCATAGCCGACTGTATTCCGTATGTTTGATATTTTTGGTGTATCATTACTTTTTTTCTTTCCGCTGGCAATTTGTTTCCTGCCAAGTATCCGGTCTTCAAGCGCCTGCTTTTTGGTTGTTTTTGTTTCGACAAGCAAGCTGCTTACCGCGTCAATAACCGCCTCGCCAATTACATGATTTTGATGCAAGAGCGGCACCCGCCAAATATGATAACGGTCGTCAATCTCCGGCAGCCCGAAAGACACAACGCCGTCCAGACGTATCGTCTGCAAATACACGCCGCTGATTTGTTTTGCCTGTTCAACAGTTTTAACTAAATAAACCGCAACGCTTTTCTTTGTCCTCATGTGTAATTCCTCGTCTGCTCCCGTAGTCTCATAATTTCCTTGGGCAAATAGGGAGCAAAAAACGCGCCTTGACACCGTCAATTTTTAGTCTGCGCTTACGTTAAAACTTCTGTAAGAGGGCTTTGAACGCGCTTCTTGTCTTCCGCGCTCTCTCTTCAAGGGTTAGACAACTTATAATACACAAAATAAGAGGCTTACACAAGCCGGCAGGGGAAATTCTTGTTTTTATGCATACAGCGGCGGCGCGGATGCCGCCACGCCGAATTTCTCAGATTTTTATTGGAATGTCATTTTACATTTTCATTCGAAAGGTCATGCGTCAAAATAGCTTGTCTTGAGCCGTTTCTCATTTTCAAAACGCTGGATCGCAAGCTCAATGAGCCGGTCAATGAGGTCTGTATATGAGAGTCCGCTTGCCTCCCATAATTTCGGGTACATGCTGATCTTCGTAAAACCGGGCATGGTGTTGATCTCGTTGACAATTGGCGTGTTGTCTGGACGGAGGAAAAAGTCAATTCTGCTCAAACCCTCGCCGCACAGGGTTTTGAAGGTTTTTATCGCCAAATCCTGTATCAGCGCGACGGTCTGTGGAGGGAGGTTCGCGGGAATATCAAGACGGGCGCCATTTTCGTCAAGATACTTCGCATTATAGGAATAGAATTCGCTGCTCGAAATGACTTCGCCCGGTAAAGAAGCGACAACGGTTTCATTTCCCAATACGGAACATTCTATCTCACGACCCAGAATAAATTCCTCAATAATAATTTTTGTGTCATATTTTAAAGCTTCCCGCACCGCCCTGTAGTATTGAGCTTCGTTATGAGCCTTGTTTATGCCCACCGACGACCCCATATTTGCGGGCTTCACAAAGACAGGCTCTCCAAGCAGGTCGACAACGTTTTTATAATCGGGGATGCGCTCATGCGATTGCAGGGCTATAAACGCGCCTATGGGAAGACCGGCGTCTCGCAAAAGCCGTTTCATCACGTCCTTGTCCATGCCCACAGCGGAACCAAGTACGCCCGCGCCCACGAACGGTACGCCAACAAGTTTTAGAAGCCCCTGCATTGTTCCATCTTCGCCGGCCGGTCCATGCAGGATTGGAAAAATCACATCAACTTGCGCGGATTTTTCTTCTTCTTTTAACGTTGTCGCGTCAGCATACAACAGTTCTCCGCGACTTTCCGGCAACAGAGCTACTCCGACGTTTTTCGTATTGAGCGCAATGCGTTTAGGATCGCTCGTGTTCAGGATGAAACCGCCGGCGCCAGCGGAACCTTGTGAGCTATGCCATTTTCCTGTTTTATCAATGCCGATGAGAATGGGGTTGTACTTGCTCCGATCAATGGCGTCAAACACGTTCAACGCGGATTGGAGCGACACTTCATGTTCCGCAGATTTCCCGCCGAATAAAATGCCTACATTAAGCTTTTGCATATATTCCACAATGAGAGTATAGAACAAAAAGAAGTGGAGCGCAAGGAGGGCGCACATGTAGCGCACATCTCCATGCGCCTCTAAAACGTCCGTTTCAGAGGCTCCACGATCCGGTTTCGGGACCTCTCAATGATCCCTCAACAGCGCCGCTTTGCGCGCGCCCTGCGCACGCTACCGCGCATATTCAATGATTCTTGTCTCCCTTATGATCGTCACTTTGATGCGCCCAGGGTACCGGAGATCGGTCTCTATCCTCCGCGCTATCTGCTTGGCTAATGAACGGGACTGCTCATCGTTGAGCGCATCTTGATCCACAATGATGCGCAACTCTCTACCCGCTTGAATGGCATAAGCTTTCTCAACTCCGGCAAAACTTGCCGCGACATTTTCAAGATTTTCAAGCCGCTTGATGTAATTGTCGATGGTCTCGCGCCGCGCTCCCGGGCGGGACGCGGAAATGGCGTCGGCAATCTGCACAATCACCGATTCGATGCAGATCGGCTCTATATCGTTGTGGTGGCTGCCTATGGCGTTGATGACGCGGGGGTCTTCACCCATTTTCCGCGCCATATCCATGCCGATTTCCGCATGGTTCAAATCCGAGTCGGATTCAACGCCCTTGCCAATATCGTGAAGCAGAGCGGCGCGTTTTGCCAGTTCGCGGTTCGCGCCGATTTCCGCGGCGAGTACGCCCGCGATGATCGCCACCTCTTTTGAGTGGTACAGCACATTCTGCCCATAGCTCGTGCGGAAATACAGCCTTCCCAAAGCGCGGATGCTGTCTTGCTTAATGTTGTGTATACCGAGGTCAAAGAGAACGCGCTCTCCTTCCTCGAATATTTTTTGCGAAATTTCCTTGCTGACCTTGGTGACAATTTCCTCAATGCGAGCGGGATGTATCCTTCCGTCTATGATGAGGCGTTCCATTGCGACTTTTGCGATTTCTCTGCGCACCGGATCAAAGCAGGATATAACCACCGCTTCCGGCGTATCGTCAATTATGATATCGACTCCAGTGAGTGTTTCCAAGGCGCGGATGTTTCTGCCCTCGCGCCCAATGATTCGCCCCTTCATTTCATCATTTGGAAGCGTTACCGAAGCGACTGTAACTTCACCCGTAACATCAGCCGCGACGCGCTGCATTGTGGCGACCAGAATATCCCGCGCTTTCTTCTCCCCAGCGACAGAAGCCTCATTTTCAATCTTGTTGATAATGGCCTGCGCGTCATGCCGCGCCTCATGCTCCAAATTTTGAATGATAAGAGCCTTTGCGCTTTCACTGCTTAAACCCGATATACGCTCCAGTTCCAGGCGGCATTGTTCTTCCTCTTGTTTAAGCGCCAATTCCCTCGCTTGAAAACTTCGTTCCTTTTCCGCAAACGCCTGTTCAGTCCTCTCTATCTGATTCGTCTTTTTATCTAAAGCCTCTTCTTTTTGCACGACGCGCCGTTCGTATCGTTGCAACTCAGCCCTACGTTCCCGAGTTTCCCTTTCTTGCTGGTTCTTATCGCGAATAATCTGATCTTTTGCTTCAAGAAGTATCTCCTTCTTTTTCGCTTCAGCTTCCCTTATCGCATCTTGTTTTATGCGTACAGCTTCTTGTTCCGACGCTTTTACTTGATATCTGGCATACAGCCATCTGATTGTCCATCCTAAAATCCAGCCCAAGATTAACCCGGCAAGAGGGAGTATTATATACCATACTGTCATAACTCTACCCCTTACCATGAATTTTTATGATATTGCAAAGAAGTTTATAATAGATTGAAAGGATTGTCAAGTAAGGGAAGAGCGTTATATGAAGCGGCGCGTGATAATTTCACCATCAAATCGTACATGCGTACTTCACCTTATGAGATGCGACGGGTGTTGAATCCTCGAAGAACTGGTAAAACGCCTATAAAGCGATCATTCTTTACCTCCTCCGTTTCTATTGCCTGCGTTCCCGCATGGCGCGCACAGCGACGAAATCGTAAAGGCGAACAAGTATTCCGCCGATTTTTGCGTCATAGTTCGGATCCATCGCCCATTTGCCCGGCAAGCCGCGTATAGTCGGGGCTGACCCTTTCTTTACCCACCGGTAGCGGGGATCGACCAGCGCCTGATTGAGCGGCTCTTCCGTCGCATAACCTTTCAAGTGCTGTATATGGGCGCGTACGCCGGTTTCCGGATCCGGAAACCGCTCGCCGGGATGCCCGGCGTCCATGGCGCCGAGTCCGCAGAAGTTGTTCATGTCTGGCGTAACAAGGTTGCCGAAACGCAGGTATCCCGTTTCAAGACACATTTGGGCGAAGGCGACATCGTGATTCACGCCCTCGGCGGCGGCTTCTCCAATATAGTAACCGGCAAGTTCTCGCGCATAGCCGGGTTCGACATCGGCGTTATTCTCACACAGGAACAACGCGAGTTCCTCTTGTTTAACCAGCCCATGACCCATGATGTCTTCAGGCGTTGGCGGTACAACCAGCTTTTCAGGCGGCGTTTTAACCGCAGGCTTGCTCGTACATGAAAAGAATATTCCCGTAAGAACAATCGCCATACTAAAAAAAACCAGTTTTCTGATAATCATATTCAAACTCCCAATGCTTCAAAATCCAGCCTTCTCACATATACGCTTTCGACAAGCCCTATACCTATCATAGCGGCGAGCAGAGCTGATCCACCGTAAGACATAAAAGTCAAAGGAATTCCGGTGATGGGCATGATTCCCATTGCCATGCCTACATTGACAAGAAAGTGAAAGGCGAAGACACTCGACAAACCTGCTGTTATATACACGCCGAAAGGATTCGACGCAAGACGCATGATCCGTATGAGGCGCAGGTTTATGACAAGAAAAAGCGCGAAAACGATGACGCCTCCGACAAAACCTGATTCTTCCGAAAAGATCGAAAAGATAAAGTCCGTGCTTTGCTGGGGCAGGAACCGGTAATGGCTCTGCGTCCCCTGGAGAAACCCTCGCCCCATAAGACCGCCAGATCCGATTGCGGTCGTCGACTGGATAATGTTCCAGCCCGCGCCTTGAGGATCGATTTCCGGATCGAGAAACACGATTAATCGCGTAATCTGATAATCTTTAAGGACTTTATGGGCGGCGAAAGAAGCTCCGAATGAGAAAATCACCATCGTGATAATGTATACGATCCAAAAAAAGCAGGATTTTCTGTATAAAAGATAGCCGATGAGCGCCACACCGCCAATAACGGCAAGCGCGGCGCAAACAACAGCGATAAATCTGACGTCAAGGAGGAGCATGATGGGCGAAAAGGACGTTTTCATAATATAAGTTTGCCAGAGCGGAAGCGCCATGAGAATTCCAGTAAGCGCTATCCATACGGTCAAAAAAATAACATACCGTATGCGCACTCCGGCAATGAAGGTCATTACTAGAAGTATGGGGATAAACACCAGCGATGTTCCAAAGTCCGGCTGTATGAGAATGAGACCCATCGGAACGAACACGATGGCGCATGCGACAAAGAAACGTCTGAAAGAAGACGACTTTCGTTTTGTTGCGTCCAAATAGCGGGCAAGCAGAACAATGGTGGTGATCTTGGCGAATTCTGATGGCTGGATGCCGAATGAACCGAATCCAAGCCAAGCGCGCGCGCCATTCACCAGTTTTCCAAATAAAAACGTGTAAATAAGCAGGAGCAAGGTCGCCGCATATAAATACAAGGAGATGTTGTAGAACCTTTTATAATCAAGCGCGGAGAGAACAACGGTAAGCCCAAGCCCCACGCTTCCCCATACGATCTGCTTGATGTACTCATCGGATGTTTGCTCGCCGGTTGATGAGATGCCGGAGGAATAGATGAAGAAAATGCCGGTTACGGTAAGCGCGCCAACCGCAAGCAAAAGCAAGAAATCCATTGAGAAAATATCACGAACTTTCATTCACGGCGTCCTGTAACGGGCATAAGGTATTGGAAGCGTAACGCGGCCACCGCTTCCTCGTAGGTCTGATTCGCGAAGATTCCCTGAAAAATGATCGCCGACGCGTACGGCGCCCACCATTCCCACTTGTTCACGGCTTCCACGATAACGGAAACCACGATCCGCTCTTCAGGGGCGCTCGTTTCATACGGGGCGAAGGCGGCAAACCATGAGTGCCACTGATCCTGCAATCCCATTTCGCCAGTGCCGGTTTTTCCCGCTATTTGAACCGACCGTATGTTGAGCGGGTATTGCGCGGTTCCATGATCAATGACCCCGCGCATGTCCCGTTTCACCGCCCTGAACACGTCCGGACTGATGTCGCTCCGGTGCAGAACCGTAGGCTCAACGGTTTCTTCCACCGCTCCGGTATGCGGATTGCGCACCTCTTTGAGCAGATGTGGTGTATAGATGACGCCTTCATTGACCGTCATGGCGACCATGTTCGCCATCTGTATGGGCGTCACCAACATAAATCCCTGCCCGATGGATATGTTCATGGTGTCGCCGCCAAGCCAGCGTTCGTGGAATCGACGGTCTTTCCACTGGGGCGTAGGTATGAAGCCCGGAATTTCGCCCGGCAGATCGATGTTTGCAAGGGAGCCGAATCCGAAATCTTCGGCATAGGAAGCGATGCGTTCCACGCCGAGAGCGTCCCTGCCGACGGTCCAGTAGTAAATGTCGCAGGATTGCGCCATTGCGTTTGACAGGCTGAGCCACCCGTGTCCAGGCTTTCTGATATGACATCGCCACATCCTGCCGCCATATTCGAATTCGCCTGCGCAGAGTATCTTTTGATCCGGAGAAAAGGCGTTTTCTTCAAGGATGGCTGATGTCATAATGATCTTGAACGTTGACGCCGGCGGATAACTTGATTGTACCGCCCTGTTCAGAAACGGTTTATCGGGATCATTGATAAGGGAATCGTATTCCCTGTTCACATCGCTCCGGTTGAATATGCCCGGATCGTACCACGGGTACGAGACCATCGCGAGAATCTCGCCAGTTGTGGGACGCATCACAACAATCGCGCCAATGCGATCTCCCAGAGCTTTTTCGGCTAATGTTTGAATGTCCCTGTCTATGGTCAGCGTCAGGTTTTTTCCGGCTTCCGGCGCTTCCCGCATTGAGTCTTCATTGGAAATGCGCCTGCCGCGTACATCGACCGTTCGCGTTTCCTGCCCATTTTTTCCCCGTAAAAGCTCATCATATTGTCTTTCCACGCCCGCCTTGCCAATGATGTCGTTGCGATGATACCCTTGATTATAGAGCATGGTAAGCTCTTCGCGGGTAATGTCGCCGACATAGCCTATGACATGCGAAAGACTGCCGGTGTCGGCCGGGTAATTTCGGATCGGTTTTGACTGCCACGCAACGCCCGGCAAAGTGTCGGCTTGTTCGGCAAGCGCCGCGACAGTTTCAAACGGCACGTATGACGCCACTTCCACCGGCTGATAGAGATAGTAGATCGATGAGGGGAGTTTTCGGTCGATCTGTTCTTTCGGTATGCCGATGACGCCGGACAGCTTTTCAATGAGCGCGGGGATATCGCTTCTATTAATTTCCGCAGGCGTAATGGTAATGGCGAAAGAATCGACGTTGACGGCCAACGGCTGCCGGAAATTGCGGTCGTAAATTTCGCCGCGTTGGGACGGAATGACGATGACGCTTTTGACTATATTTTGAGCCTTTGAACGAAATGTTTCCCCCTGAACGATCTGTATATTGAAAAGCGTAAAACCATACACAAGGAAGATGACGATAAAGATGCCGGTTATGATGTTGATTCTCAACGCGGACTGAGGTTCTTGAGAAGGAAGCAATGACAAACCACCCATCAGACCTCCTTCCGGTTGACGAGCAACGAACTGAACCGTCTCAATAATGCGAATAGAAACGGCGCAATAAACATGTTAAGCGCAAGCTCCACCCAGAACAGCGGCTCCTGAAGCGGGTAAGCGCGTACGCCTTCGGCAAACAGAGCGTGCAACAACAAAAGGATCAAAGCTTTCAGCGCGGTTGCGGCGCCGCAGAGCATCATGGGGAGAAAAATCGTGTCCGCGACAAAGGCGCCCCTGACAAGCCCGGCAAGCGCGCCCGTGACGGTGCGGACAAGCGCGTTGAGTCCAAGCGGCGCGGCGGACAAGAAGTCAAGCGCCAGCCCTGAAAAGAATCCGGTGAGTTGTCCGGTCATAACGCCATTAAAATAAGAAGAAAACACCAAAATTCCCAGCGCAAGGTCTGGAACAGCGTGATAAACAGAGAGGCGCCGCAAGAGCGTTGATTGGAGAAGAGCCGCAATAACGGCAAACACGACAGACCACATGATGTTTTTTGTCATGGAATGTCCTCTTTCGCGCCTTCCGCAGGGACTGGCGTTTTATCAAGAACAAACACATATTCAAGCCGTGAATAATCAATAACCGGCTCCAGAATTATTTCCATTGAAATTTCGTATTCCTGATAATTGACATTGGCGACTCTGCCTATGCTTATTTCCGGGGGATACACGCGGCCCAATCCGCTTGACACCACGACATCGCCGGCATTTATTTCACTCGTCACCCGATTCTGTATGAAGCGCATGACAAGCGGCGCGTCAGGGGAGCCTTGTCCTTCCACAATGCCTTCGTAGCGGGAGGCGGCGAGCCGCGCCGCAATGAAAGAACTGGCGTCGTACAAGGGCATGACCAAACTTTCAAATCTGGCGGTTTGAATCACCTTGCCGACCAGTCCTTCCGTCCCGTTCTGATAGGCGATAACCGGCATATTCACCGCGACTCCGTGGAATTCCCCTCTGTTGATGGCTATGGCTGAAAAAAGGTTGTCAGGATCCCATCCGACAATTTGCGCGGGAATGGAGGTATAGGTCGCCGTATCCAGAAAACCAAGCTGTTCGCGCAGACGTCTGTTTTCCATTATGATGTCCGCCGCGCTCCGTTCCATCTGTTCGTAGCGGTTCATACGGCTGACAAGTTCCGCGTACTCCTCGCGCAACACCGCCAGCTCCTGAATAGCCGCAACCGTCCCGGACACTGCGGAAACCACCGTGTGGATGCCGCCCCGCGCTCCTAAAAAAAGCGAGAGTCCTATATCCTTGAAGCTAAGGACAAAACTCTTCGTTGAAAAGAAAAGCGACAGGAAAGAGACTATCACCAGCGCTCCGAACACGGCGCCTGACATATTAAAGAAAAACGATGGCTTTTTTTCCGCTGTATTTGGCATACCCTTGTCGTTAACGTCAACTATTCAATTTGTCGTAGATGCTACGGGAATTGTCGAATTCTTTGGCGTACTCAAAGTATTTGCCGGCTCCCAGCGCCACGCAATTAAGCGGGCTTTCAGCGACAAAAACAGGAACTTTAGCCTCTTTTGAAATAAGCTGGGCAAGCCCTTTAAGGAGGGATCCCCCGCCCGTCATCACGATGCCGCGCTCCGCAATATCCGCCGCCAATTCCGGCGGAGTTTCGCTCAGCGTTTTCTTGATTTCGTCTATGATCCGGGAGATCGGGCTTTGCAGGGCTTCGCGCACATGATCGGCTTCAAGAGTTATCTTCTGGGGCAGTCCGGTGTTTGCGTTGATGCCCTTCACTTCCATACTCATAATGGCGCTTGTTTCATCCATTTCCGCGTTGCCTATCTCGATCTTGATCCGTTCCGCCATGTGTTCGCCAATGACGAGATCATGCACAGAGCGCACCTTTTTGACAATAGCCTCGTCGAATTCGTCCCCGCCGATACGGATCGCATTGGTTTTCACCATACCTCCCAGAGAAATGACCGACACTTCCGTCGTGCCTCCGCCTATATCGCAGACCATGTGTCC
Source organism: Treponema sp. (assembly GCA_031265845.1). GTDB lineage: Bacteria > Spirochaetota > Spirochaetia > Treponematales > Breznakiellaceae > JAIRKH01. The sequence goes on along the minus strand of JAISCC010000081.1, from coordinate 16,639 downwards.
GGCAGCCTCAAAGATCGGGATGTCCGCGCCTATCGCCGCAGCGAGGCTTTCCTCAATGACGACAACGTCTTTGGCGCCGGCTTTTAGGGCGCTCTCCTCAACGGCCCGGCGTTCAACTTCGGTGATGCAAGAAGGAATGCCGATAACCATGCGGGGCTTCACCAGCCGGTAGCGGGGCAACACTTTGGAAATAAAATAGCGCATCATCTTTTCACAGGAATCAAGGTCGGCTATGACCCCGTCCCTCAATGGACGTGTGGCGATGTATTTTTCCGGCGTTCTCCACAGCATGGTCTTTGCGTCCTTGCCGACGGCGACGATCCGCTTGGTTCCCTTTTCAAAAGCGACAACCGAAGGCTCGTCAAGGGCTATCCCTTTTCCCCGTATATATATAAGGGTGTTGCATGTTCCCAAGTCAATGCCAAGTTCCGAAATACTTCTAAACATTATATTCTCCCCAAAATGTATTGCAAACGGCTTACCGCAAGGCAAGCCGTGAACGCGATGATCTATGCGCGGGATCAAGCAAAACAGCTTTACGCCATTCGGCGCGCGCCCGTACCATATCGTTTCTCGCGGCGTTAATTTCCCCCAACCAGTAATGAGCCTCGGCGCTCTCGCCGAAATCTCTCATAATCGCGATATACTGACCTTCCGCCGCTAAATAATCTTCTTGCTTGAAATAAACGCCTCCAAGCGCGAACCTCGCCCGCCTTTTGGCGACATCATCTTTAGAAGCGTCTATACAGCGCGTAAGATACGCCGCCGCCATACTAAAATCGTCCATAGCGGAATACGAGTTCGCTATGGACAACAGAAGCGCGTCCGAAAGACGCTCATCCATTCGCGGCGAATTCAACGCTTCCGTCAAGGCGGCGACGCTCATCTGGTAGTCGCGCAACGCCGCATACACTATCCCCAAGTATTCATTCATGTCGTCTCCGGGAAAACCTGTCTGCTTCGCAAATTCCAGCGATTGAACCGCCAAATCAGCGTATTCCGCGCCTTTGCCGTAATACGCCTTTCCCAGCACGTATTGAATCGCTCCATCCATAGCGGTGCTTTTAACGAGCATCGCCTTGCGGAGGCAGTGTATACATTCTTCAATGTAAACAGCCTTGTCAGGATCCGTGATCTGCCCCAGCGCAAGCTGATACGCCGAAAAACCGCGTAGAACAAGCGACTCATAATCAAGCGGCTTTTCTTCCAATATTTTTCCGCTTATATCAAATACCTCTTGATAGGAACCGCTTTCCCACAGTTCCTGCGTCATTATCCTGTCATCAATAAATTTTTCCCGTATATGCCACATAAAGCTTATAACGCCAGAGACCAAAGCTATTATACACGCTACCGGTACGATTGTCTGAAAAAAACGTTTTCGCCGGAGACGCATTCCATAGTCCGATGTTTTTTTTATAAATTTTTTCATCATACGGTTTGTGTATGATAGAGTATTTTTACCTGAAAAGTCAACACTCCATTTTGCAATAAATGCGCTTTTCAGGCTCTGCTCACTCATTCATTCCCGGCTGCCTTTACGCCCGCGCCGCGTACGACGCGGCGGCATTCATCCGCTCCGGGCTAGAGCGCCTCGTATACGCTCCGGGCGATGGGCATACGCCGCCCCATGCCAAACGCCCGCTTCGACACTTTCAGCACGGGCGGCGCCTGGCGGCGTTTGAATTCCGCCCTGGCCACTGACGTGATGATCTTCTCCACAAGCTCCGCGTCCCAACCCTTGTCCACGATCTCTTCTTTTGAGAGGTTGTCAAACAGGCAGCGCTTGAGTATCTCGTCGAGAACTTCGTATGGGGGCAGGCTATCCTGATCCGTCTGATTCGGACGGAGTTCCGCAGATGGCGGCTTGGTGAGAATCGCCTCCGGTATGATGATGTTCCCCTCCTCTACAGCCGCTTTTTCGTTGATGCGCCGACACAGCGCGAAAACTTCGGTCTTGAAAAGGTCCCCTATGGGAGCGAGCGCGCCGTTTGTGTCCCCATACAAGGTGCAATACCCCATCGCCAGTTCGCTCTTATTGCCTGTCGTGAGCAACATTGAAGAAAACTTATTTGAATACGCCATGAGCAAGGTTCCCCGAATGCGGGCTTGCAGGTTTTCCTCGGCGCTGTCAAAAGGCTTTTTCTCGAACACCGGCTCCAGCGTTTCAAGGAAACTCGTGAACACCGGCTCTATGGATAATGGCGCGTACCTACAGCCGAGGCGGGCGGCAAGCTCCGCCGCGTCGTCTTTCGATCCCTGCGACGAAAAGCGCGACGGCATACTGAAACACACGGTTCTGTCTTGCCCCACGGCTCTCACCGCCAAATACGCGGTCAGCGCGGAATCAATGCCGCCCGAAAGCCCAAGGTGGACGCGGGTGAAACCACATTTCGCCATGTAGTCCCGTATGCCTATGACGAGCGCTTCTTCAATGACATCAAGCTCATTTTCGGCTTTCACATCCTGCCACCGCGAGGCGGCGACCGCATCCGCCGTTTCGCCCGCTGTTTCGCCGGTCTTGGCGTCAAAGACGAACATATCCTCGCTAAAAGCCTGTCCCTGCAACAGCGGCTTCTGAGCGTCAGGAAGCACCGCGAATGATCGCCCGTCAAAGATGATCGAATCATTCGCGCCCACCGCATTGACATACGCGAGCGTGACACCGCCCCGCTTGCTGATGCGCTTCGCCAGACTGCGCCGCGCCGCGAGTTTCTCCGCCACATACGGGGACGCGGACGGGACGCAGAGCAGGGTGATGCCCTGGTCGAACAGCTCTTTCACCGGATCGCGGACGTAACTCGTGCCGGGCGCGCCGGTTTCCCGCCATACATCTTCACAGATCGCAACGCCTATGCGCTCCCCCTTGTACTCAAACGCCCTCCATTCACGGGCGCCCTCAAAATTGCGGGCTTCGTCAAACACATCGTAGGTGGGGAGCAAGGTCTTGATCTGTTCAAACACGAGCTTCCCGTCTAAAATGACGCCGTAGGCGTTTGCCAGCGATTTCCCAAATGAGTACGGACTCCGCCGCACAAAACCCACGCCGCAGGCTATGTTTCCGGGCAACATGCGCTGAAGCTCGTGAACGGTCTGCATATTCTTCTCGACAAAACAATCCTGATCAAGCAGATCCATGGGCGGATACCCGCACACGGCAAGTTCAGGAAAAAGAATCATGTCCGCGTTCCGCGCCAGCGCTTTTTCCGTCCACGCGCGTATTTTTTCCCTATTGCCGGCGAAATCGCCGATAAAAGAATTTATTTGCGCAATCGCTATATTCATATCGTCATAATATATGATATGGGCTATATTGACAAGGGGAGCGCTATGGACACGGAAATCTTTCGCCTATGCAAGCGTATATGCTTGCATGGAACCGCGAGGGGAACGCGGGCGGAGGGAGGCGCCGCATGGTCAACACGTTAAATTTTATCTGCGGATGCGCCGGTTGGCGACGCGGATTTAAGATGAAATAGTGAAAATGGCGTCAAAAGTTCTGAATGGACAATCAGGAGGAAAACACGAACCACTCGAACGAGGCGCATCGCGCTATGACATCCACGTTTATGCGGAAAGCTGAGGGCGCTTTCGTGCGAATCGCACAAACAGAAGAAAAGCTAAAAAAGAGTGTTGACAAACAAGAGTGAAGCGGATATACTTTCTTTTAAAATATATGAAAGGAGCGTTGACAGAAAAATGAATTTGACGGCTCATAATCACGTCTTGCGCATTAGCGCGATTGCCCCCCCCCCCCCCCGAACCGTTCTCTAGAAGCGATTTTTCGCGGTGTCTATAGCAATAATCAGTACATAAACAACACACGCGCTGGGTTATATTTTACAGAAAAGCGGACTCTTCGTCCGCTTGAAAATGTTGAAGCTATTCCGCATAGAACAGTCAATCCCCGCTTTTTTCGACAACTTTTCTCAAACGGAAATAAAGACGCCGCAAAGGGGATCCCTTTCATCTCAAAAAGCATCCCCTCCGCTTCAAAAGGGAGCCTTTTCACCGCAAAGGGGAATCCCTGCGACCCAAAAGGGATCCCCTGCAATTCAAAAAGTATCCCCTTCACTGCAAAGGGTATCCCCTGCGGCTCAAAAAGCACCCCCTTCACTGCAAAGGGGAACCCCTGCGACCTAAAGGGGAACGGTTCCGCCACGCGGAACGCGCAGCGCGCGCTGAAGCGCCGGAAAAACCTAACCTCCTATCACTCTATGCCTCATACAAGGAGATATTATAATGGCGACTAACAGAGACTGGCTCCCAAAGAGCCGCACCGGTCAACTGGCTATGGCCGACGACTGGATTTCAGTATGTACCCCTAGGCAAACCGACTGGAATATTCCCGGAACGGGTTTAACGGAACTGGCCGCCCGCAGAGACGCCGCCAGGGCCGCCCTGGCGACCGCCCAAAACGAGACCACCCGCACCCCCGTCTCAAACGCCCTGTGCAAGGAAGCCTTCGACGCGCTGACCGGCTTTATGCGGGACTTCAAGCGGCGGCATTTCCTGACCCCGCCCCTGCTCGATTCAGACCTTGTCAGTTTGGGTTTGAAACCCCATGATCCGCACCCGACGCCCTCAACCACGCCTACAGCGCAGGTGGCTGTAGAAACCTACTTGGTGGGTCGCCACGAGCTGGGAGTGCGGATCGTCTATGTTGCCGGCGACCCCGACGACAAAGCGAACAAAGGCTGCCGCATCTATTACAGCGTGATAGCGCCGGGGGAAACCCCGCCTCTGAAGCCCGAAGAGTTGCGCCAATCCTTCTACACCCAGCGGAAAAAGGACCTGATCGAGTTCGAGTTTGGGGACAGCGGGAAGACGGCCTATTTCGCGGTGCAGATAGAAAATGACGGCAAGAAAGGCAACTGGGGGCCGATAGTTTCGGCGCTTATTCCGTAACGAGCATGTTATCCGCTTATGGTTAAACATACTATTTTTGTCGGCGGGACATAAAAACCGCAAAGGAGACCTTCATGAAAACGAGATATGGACTATTTTTCGGTTTCGCCGTCCTTGCGCTGGCGGCGATGTTCATTCTGGCAGGTTGCGGGGACAGCGGAAATAATGGCAACGATGAGCAAACTTCCGAGAATTTTTATGTGGGAGTAGTAACCTTTAACGACACCGTAAAGATTTCGAATATTTCCAATAATCTTGGAACGGCGAAGACCTTCATCAACAGCACGAACAACAACGTAGATGCCACCGCTCTATGCTATGCGGTATCGAAGGGAGTTGCCATGTTTGCCCAGAGCGGATTGCCTGCCTTTGACAACATTTTTCTGGTTACCTTCACCGATGGCGCTGACAATCGTTCAAGCAGTTTGTATATCGCCGACGGTAAAAGCGTGACTCAGACGAGAGTATATACCCAAGCGAAGGCGGATTTAGGTATGAAGCCAGAATTGAGGAGCTACGCCATCGGGTTCACCGGGAATGAGTCGATTAATCAGACGGATATGCGACAACTGGTCCAGAATGGACAGTACGAGACCGCAAACGATGCATCCGAATTAGACACTGTATTCAAAAACATAGCGGACAGCGTTCTGGCCTCCTCAAAGAACATAGTGTTGAAAACAAATACCGGGTTGTTTTCGGAAATAGAACCCAAGCTTTTCAAGTTGACCGTCACAGCAACTTCTAATTCGACCACATTCGACACTTACACCGATACGATCTACGGAAAGTTGGTATATAATATGGGAAATGCCAACGCGGCGCCGTCCTTTACGGTAACCCAGAAAGGGAGTCACACCACGTTTGACAACCCTATCACCGGTACGGTAAACTCCGGCAAGATTCTTCTGCCCTTCAACAATTTGAAATACGTAAGGTATGAAACGGAGTATTTTATACAAAGCATCAAAGTCGAGATAAGATACAATGAGGATAATCCATGGCGGCAAGACACCGAGGATTCCTCCACCACTGAAGATATCAGCAAAACCAATGGGGTCGTACTTGTGATAGACTGCAGTCAGTCACTTGGATCAGCTTTCTCATTGGTCCAGAGCGCGGCAAAGAGTTTTATCGACACTTTGGCAACATATTAATGTAACTGCCGACCCATGAAAGATCTCTCAACGGGGTAACGCAGGGGTGCGAGATTGCAATGATATAAATTGTCGGGAAAGATGGCGCTCTGGTCTGGCGGGGTCAGAGAGCCGACGGCAGGTTGTACGGCGCCGTAAGGGTGTCGGTGGAAACGATTTTGTGATCCTTGAGCGCCAGATGAATCACAACCGGCCGCCGTAAAACAAAGTGCGGCTGCTGGTTGCAGGGTAACACAAAGGCGCCGGGCGCCAAATTTGAGAACGCAAAAGTGTCTGACACCAGATTTTCGGATAAATTTTTATCTTGAAAAATGGTGTCTGATACTAAGCGGGGTCATGCGCAAGCGCGCGGCCCCGCTATTTTTTTGTCCGATCCGGGAATTGCTGATGAGGCGATGCCGGATTGCCACCCCGTCCTTTTTGTGGTAGAATAAAGACGCGAATCAAAAAGCAGTTTGCAAATCATCGGCTTTCAAACAGGGGATCACGCTGGAAAACATTCTCCGTGTCCTTGATGATCCGCTGTATGAAGGTCCGGTTGAAGTCTATGCGAACAAATTATCGCGCTTGGCTTTGGCGTTGCGGACAGCCTGCTTGAGAGCATGTATACCGAAATGGAGGACGGTGGACTAAACGTATTTCACGCTACGCCTTGCCGGAGCATATTTGAATCCCTTCTGCCGACAGGCAATGAAAGAGGAAGCTATGAAAGAAATGACCGATGAAGAAGTCGGCTATTGGGATGAGTTTTTCACCAGAAATCCGCCCAAAGTAGACCCCGCCAAAAAAGGCGGCTATTTTACCCGCCAGCGGGGATTGCTCGACATGCTGGACAAGGGCGTTGCCGATTATATCCTCACCAGAGCCGGGGATTCCCATCAAACCCCTGCCCAAATCATCGGTGAACTGGTGAGGAAAGAGATCGCCGTAAGCGTGTAAACGTAACCCCAAGGGAGCGCAAAATCGCTCATTCAGAGAAGCGGTTTGTACTGCGGATAACGTAAAGGAACTGGAGGCTACGGCATGGAAAAAACAACGGTTTTAGATCGCATTATTGAAGAAAACAATTTCGCGCCTTGCATTGCGGAGGACAGGCGCATCCCCGCAAGCGAAGGCTCATTCGTCCCGTTCCCGGCGGAACTGGACAGCCGGATCGCCGACGCCGTCAGGCGGCGCGGCATAGAGCGGTTGTATACCCATCAGGCCGAAGTGTGGGACGCGGCTCAGAGCGGAAACGTTGTGGTGGTGACGCCAACCGCGTCCGGCAAAACCCTGTGCTACAACCTTCCGGTCTTGCAGACTCTGCTTGCCGATGATAAAGCCCGCGCCCTGTACCTTTTCCCCACAAAAGCCCTGTCTCAGGATCAGCAGTCCGAGCTGAATGAATTGGTTGAAGGGAACCCGCCGAAAATCCAGCCGCTTCCGGTGAAGGTTTCCACCTATGACGGGGATACGCCGGGAAGCCTCCGCGTAGTGGCGCGGGATTTGGGGCGGATCATCATTTCCAATCCCGACATGCTTCACGACGGCATTCTGCCCAATCATCCCAAATGGATAAAATTTTTCTCTCATCTTGCATACGTTGTCATTGACGAAGCCCACTCCTACCGGGGCGTGTTCGGCAGCCATGTCGCCAATGTCATCAGACGGCTTCGGCGCGTCGCCTTGTTTTACGGCTCAAAACCACGGTTCATCCTCTGTTCGGCGACCATCGCCAATCCCCAAGAACTCGCCGAATCCCTTGTCGGCGAGGAGGTCGCCCTTGTCGACGGCAACGGCGCGCCCCGCGGAGAAAAGCGGATCATCCTGTACAACCCGCCGCTTGTTGACGCCGTACAAGGCGTCCGGCGTCCGGTTACTACGGAAAGCCAGCGGTGGATGCTCGCCTTTCTCCGCGCCAATATAAAAACCATTCTGTTCGCCCATTCACGGGTCAGAACCGAAGTGACGGCTTCGTATGTAAACGATGAGCTTAAAAACATATTCACCGATAATGGGCGGATAAAAGTGGAGGCGTACCGGGGCGGGCTTCTGCCAAATGAGCGCCGTGAGATAGAGAAAGGCTTGCGGAATGGCGGCATTCAAGGGGTGGTGTCAACCAACGCGCTGGAGTTGGGCATAGACATCGGCGGACTTGACGCGGCGGTGATGGCCGGCTTCCCCGGATCGTTCAACTCGTTCTGGCAGCAGACCGGCAGGGCGGGACGGCGAGGCGGCGCATCCGCGGCGGTTTTCATCGCCTCCGCCTCGCCGCTGGATCAGTTCATCATGGATGATCCTGACTGGTTTTTCAGAAAAAGCGTTGAGGAAGCGCGTATAAGTCCGGATAACCCCTATATTTACATGGATCACGTCAAATGCGCCGCTTTTGAGCTTCCATTTCGGGACGCAATGATTGAACGCGCCAGCGAATCGCGCGCCGCCAGCGGCGCGGGAGATTTTTTCGGGAAAGACACGGCGGACGCGCTCTCGTTTCTGGAACAGGACGGCGTTGTCAGACATACCGCAGGCAAGTGGCACTGGGCTGACCGTTCCTTTCCGGCGGAAGGCGTCAGCCTGCGTTCCGCCATGACCGAAAACGTGGTCATCATCGACATAACGGACGGGCGCAACGCGGTCATCGGGGAAATGGACAGACCGAGCGCAAAGGAACTCATCTTCAGGAACGCCGTGTATATTCATCGGGGCAGGCAGTATCTGGTGGAGGATTTGAACATTGAGGAGAAAAAATGCCTTGTGCGGGAAGCCGAGGTGAACTATTACACGGATGGCTATGTAAAAACCGACATAAAAGTCCTCGCGGAAGACGAGCGTCTTGAATATGGCGGCGCGCGTGGCTGTCTTGGCGATGTGCTGGTGCGGACTCAAGCCGCTAAATTCAAGAAAATACGGTTTCACACACAGGAAAACATTGGGTACGGGAACATAGACCTGCCGGAAGAGGAGATGCAGACTCGCGCCTTGGCGTTGCTTTTTCCGCCCGAAAGCTCCGGCGGCAAATCGCTTGCGCTTCTTGATGAATCAGAAGCGGGATCGGTTCTTTCCGGCGTGGGCAAGCTCATCAAGCAGATAGCGCCGATGTTCCTGCTCTGCGACAGCCGCGACATCGGCGTCGCGGAGCGGGTGCGCGATCCGCACTTCGATATTCCCGCGCTCTACGTGTACGACAAATATCCGGGCGGCACGGGACTGGCGGAAGCCTTGTCGCGGCGCGGCGCGGAATTGTTCGCCGCAATTTACGAGGTGGTTGTACGGTGTTCTTGCGCGAAAGGCTGCCCTTCCTGTGTAGGCGCAGGCGAAAACAAGGCGGGAACGGCGGCGTTTTTGCGGGCTAGCGCCAGCGTGGCGGCAACCAGTTGACTGAGCGTCAGCCTCATTATGCAGTTGAACGGGGTATCGCTTAACCAAGCGATTGCGCAATGTGGGCGGGAAATTTTCACTCGCCTTTCTAGCCTGCAACTTAAAGCGGGCAATCAATATTCCGGGTCGCAAAAAACTATCTGTAATAATCCTCCCTCCAGCCTCCGCGACACCCCGCATTTTACCGGAAATAAGTCCATGAAAGGCTCGGCTTGTTGGCAGTGGCGTTAGCCCTCGGCGCCCGTCTACGCTCCTTTTTCCAGTCCCAACTCAATTCTGCACCGGTGTTTGTCCCGTTCTTCCCGTTTTTTATACGTGCCCATGCGCTTCATCATATTGTCAAAATCAACCTTGTGTCCGTCAAATTCCGGCCCGTCCACACACACGAAGCGCGTCTGCCCGCCGACGACAACACGGCAGCAGCCGCACATGCCGGTGCCGTCGATCATAATCGTGTTGAGGGACACCATGATCGGCACATCGCATTCTTTTGCGGTTGAAGCGCAAAACTTCATCATAACAGGCGGGCCTATCGCCACGCTCATGGCGGGTTTCGCCCCCTGTGAACACAGTTCACGGAGCGGCTCGGTTACGAGCGCCTTTCTTCCCACAGACCCGTCATCCGTAACAATGACAAGCTCGTCCGCATACCTGCGGATACGATCTTCAAAGATGACAAGCTCTTTTGTCCGCGCCCCGATGATCGCCGTAACGTGGTTTCCAGCCGCCTTCATCGCCTGAATGATGGGGAAGAGCGGCGCGACGCCGATGCCTCCGCCCACGCAAACCACGCGCCCGAAATGTTCAATGTGAGTCGGATTTCCAAGGGGTCCGAGGATATTCGCTATGTACGCTCCCTCATTAAGCGCGGCGAGTTTAAGCGTCGTCGCGCCGACCGCCTGAAACACCATAGTAATGGCGCCCGCCGCGTCATCCGCGTCCGCGATGGTAAGCGGAATCCGCTCTCCAAGCTCCGTGTCAAGTTGCGCTATTAAAAACTGACCGGCTTTTCTGGAAGACGCGATCAGCGGCGCTTCCACCGTGATTTCATACACATCCGCAGAAAGCTGTTTCTTTGCAATGATTTTATTCATGGATCAATACTCCTGCCATTGGATTTTAGAGCGCTTCCAGCGTCAACCCGCCGGTCTGCTCAACCTTTATTCGAAACCTATCCCCAGCCCGCACATTGGCGCGCCACACATCGCTCCCGTTCACCGAACGGACACCCATATCGCGGGCGTAGTCCGCATCGGCAAGCAACCGCGCCAGCCGCTCGCGGTACAACGCCGGAATAAAGCCGTAGTCATCTTCCGGCGCGATCTCATCTTCGCTAAAAAGCGCGACGCCGTCCACTGCCGCGATCTTATTGCTGAATACACGGTACGGTATCGCTATGTTTCGCTGCTTGCCCGCTCCGACTTCGGAATAGCTGAAATTGAAGACCATGCAATCAAAATGGATTTCTGTCCCTTGAATCGTTATGGTTTTCCTCCATTCGACTGGCGGCACAGATGAATCGTTCGGATCGGACGCCTTATAGTCAAGCTGGAGCGTGGCGGCGCCATCAACGACCGACCGCACGCGCACGTCAAGCGTCTTGTCGCTCTGATTCAGGTAGTTAATCGCAATGGTCAGCGCTTTTATCTCTTTCTCTCTGTCGATAAACTGATTTACCGAAGAAACCGCTTTGAAGACACCGAGCGTTACGCCCGCCGCAACCACAATTCCCCCAAGAATGGGCAACAAAATCAAGAAATTGCTGATAAGTTTCCCAAACGCTTCGCCCAAAGACACAAAAACAACAGGCAGGCGCTTTTTTCTCCCCGCAGAATGCGCAAGCAGACTGTTTTTATAGTAGGTATGCAGAAAAAACACGGCGAACACAACAAAGAAGAATATCAAAATAAAGAGGAGAACTCCTTTAGCGGCAAAATCAAGCGCGAGAATGCTGTTCGACAGGGATTCGAGATTACCAATCATGATAAAACAAGTATACCGGATTTATGAAAGAAAGACAATGCGGAAAGCGGGATATTCTTGCAAGCGCGATTCTGGCGACGACTTGGGAACCGCCCGATGGGGCGAGGTTTGATCGTTTCCAGCTTCCGTGTGGCAACGCGAACCTGTGGTTCAGCGAACCATAGATTCGACGGGATATTAAACCAGATTTTGCGAAGGAAGTTGCTATTGTGTCCCCTGCGATCCAAAGATGGAGACCAAAAAGACCGCTTGCAAACGTCGTTGTGTCGCCATGTTTCAGCCGCAACAAGCGCACAAGGCGCGGCAAGGCGTTACGCCAGACATGCGAATAAACCGGCTTGCGAGAAATAGAGCGAAGGAGTAAAATAGTAGTGGACAAACTGAATTTGACAGGCGCCTTTGTCGCGGCGAACGTCCGCGCGATATTGCGATGAGGGTTGCGCCCAGTCGCGGAAAAGATAAAAGTATGGAAGAGAACGAAGGGCGCGGAGCGCAGGAGACGCTTCAAATACTTGATATTTATCGTGGAAGAAATGAATATGAACTAGAATTTAATTTGCCGCTCGCTATTGATGCAATAACAAAAAATATCAATGAAAAATACACTTAAACATATATATGACTTCAAATTGAAAGGGGAATCAAAAGACAATGAAATATTTTTTTTGGAAGTCAATGGACAAGTTTGTTTTCATCCAGACGGAGCTTTTGTAATAGCGGGAAAAACAAAGAATTACAGCTATAGCGATATCATATGTCATATTATTGATTTCGCGTATAACAATATAAGGAAACAATGTGTCATAGGCGGAATACATGGGTGAAAGAGACGGCAAGAACAATCTGTATAACAGGCATCAAAACACAAGGGCCAAAGCGAAGAAAGAGCGCGCCAAACGCTTCAGATTGGACGAAGAGGAATCTCCAGAATCCCCCTCTTGTCATTCTGACGGCGACGATTATGCCGGCGGCGCCGGAACAATCGCGGGATTGAAATCATTCGGCGTGTTTCACATCCTTAAAAACGGCGATTGTTTCGAGGCGAAATTAGACGGAGCTTTTCCCAAGAATCTCATCAATCAGTTGGCAGTCGGCGATAAAGTCGCGCTTGATAAGGATAACGCCATTGTCTCGGCATTAAATCGAACGTCTTTTCTCGCGCGGCTGCGGGGCGACAGCACGAGGCATTCCCGGCGTGGCTTTTCTGAACATGTGATCGCGGCCAATGTAGACGCCGCGGTAATTGTGGCGACAACGAAAGAACCCGATTTTCAACCGCGCCTCATTGACAGGTATTTAATTTTATGCGAATACGGCAACGTCGAGCCAATCATTTGTCTTAATAAAAGCGATTTGACCGATGAAAGAGACGCGGCTTTAGAGTGGTACAGGAAAATGGGAATATCCGTTATAGAGACGTCCGCCATAAAAAACACCGGCATTCAAGAGCTTATAGATGCTATACACGGCAAAACGGTCGTGTTTGCGGGAAACAGCGGCGTTGGGAAATCAAGCCTTATCAATAAAATAAATCCGCGCGCCGCTATAAAAACACAAGCTGTCAGCGGGAAAGGGCGGCAGGGGCGGCACACCACCACCGGGTCCAACCTGTATATGTTGGATAAGGAAACCTGTCTCATTGACACGCCGGGAATTAGATCGTTGGGATTGTCCGGAGTGAACGGCTGTGACATCAAGTGGTATTTTAAGGATTTTAATAAATATGAAGGTCTCTGTAAATATAAAGACTGCCTGCATGACATTGAGCCGGAATGCGCCGTGAAAAAAGCTGTGTCTGACGACAAGATTTCACCAGAGAGATACAGAAGTTATATCCGCATCTTGCATGACAGGAATTGACAGGCGAAACAATGTAAAAGCTGTAAATTTTTATTATAAACGACAGGAGGTTTTTATGAGTCGTAAAGAGGAATATATATATGCGGGAATGCCAACATTTATGGGTGGATGTTATTATAATGATGAAAGCGAGATAAAAGATTGTGACATTATTTTTTTGGGCGTACCTACAGATTATGGAGCTTCGTATAGATTAGGTTCTAAATACGCTCCTAGAAAATTAAGAGAATATTCTTTCTGGCAGTTTTATTGGATGTAAAAAATCTATATTAGAACCTGTTCAATATCTTTACAAAATTCATAAGCGGATGTATACCGGAATAAAACAACAGAAAAGGCGGAAATGGTATGAGAGCAATGTATCCAAGCGACGTCACCCGGGAACAATTTTCGGCGATAGAATACGAGTTGCAATCAGGACGAAAGGCGGCGCACCCCCCGAACATACGACCTGTATGCCATTTTTGTGCGATTCTGTACGTTCTCAAAGAAGGTTGCGCCTGGCGCGGCTTGCCGCACGGCTTTCCCAAATGGAATATCGTTTGCCACTATCGCCAAATATGGAGCGTGGCGGGAAAAAACGGCGAAGCCTCATTGTTTGACCGTGTATTGCGGGAATTGGTCGTGTGCGGGCGAGTGATACATGGACGCGAGGCGAAAACAACAATGGCAATCATGGATTTCAAACGTGTTAAAAACGCAGATACGGCCGAAAAAAAGGATATGACGGGGGAAGAAACTTCAGGTGTAAAGCCGCGCATCGCCGTTGACGCCAGCGGTTTGCCCCATGCAGTTTGAGTGACAACCGCAGACGTGAGCGACCGCGACGGAGCGCTTGAAATGGTATACGCGTACGCCTCAAACCTGTCAAAAGCGGCGAAAGTCTTATGTGACGGCGGTTACAGTGGTAAAAAATTCGCCTATGCGGTGAAGGCGTTTATTGGCGCGGAAGTCGAGATGGTCAAACGCAATGAACTTCATACATTTGCGGCGCTTCTCAAGCGGCGGGTAGCGCGCCTTTGGGTGGCTGGAAAAGGTTTTTGGAAAAACTGCGAACGTAATATCCATAACGTTCCGGCTGTTTGCGACCTTTCAGGTCGACGGCATTTTAGCGGCCCGAATAAGGGCTTTGCGGAGCATCGTTCCGTAGGAACGCGAACAGGGCCGACAAAATGTGGCGGAGAAAAACCGCACAAAAGGCGCAACCCGACTGCGGTTTTTCGTAGTCTTGATCCGCCTACTGGCGGCGAAGCGTAAACAGACTTGTCATGTGCAGCGCCCCGTACTCCATTATTATTTTTTTACTTGTTATTCTACATATTTTTATTAGGCGAAGCCTATACGGTTTAATACCCTGCGGCTTGCGGCGGCTGAAAGTAAGAATATAAAGGAAGGGTGAGCGAAATCATCCATAAAGAACATAATGAAAGCGCACTGACGTGTCATGTCGTATGCAAGGCGAAATGCCGAAGGGCGGCAATGGCGGAAGGGTTGATAAGGAGCTGATGGAAATATGACTTGGGATGGAGGCAAGGCGTGAGATAAAATTTTTAGAGATGGGGGCCGAAAGAGAGAGAGAGCGTTTTCTGGCGCGGTCGGCGCCGATGTACAGCCCTGAGCAAATAGTACGAACGACAAAGAGTGTGAGGGCGCGGAAAACATTCGAAAGGCGCCCGGAAGTGAAGAAGGAGTTATGGGGGGGAGGATTCTGGAGAAGGGAGTGTTGTGTGGGGGGCGCAGGGGGGCACGGGGATGGACAGGCGATGCGACGCCATGCCAAGAGCCGGGGGCGAAAACCGGAGGAATGCCAAAAATACATGAAGGGAAACAAGTTGATCTGTTTCCTTATCAGAATAAAGCTTGAAGGTTAAAGATACCGCA
Organism: Treponema sp.; assembly: GCA_031265845.1. Classification (GTDB taxonomy): domain Bacteria; phylum Spirochaetota; class Spirochaetia; order Treponematales; family Breznakiellaceae; genus JAIRKH01. Next base: position 1,490 of record JAISCC010000081.1, on the reverse strand, counting down.
GGGCTTGCCTCGCGGTTATTCATTAAAAAATTTTTTAAAAATTCAATTTTTTTGCCCCATAAACACTCCGCCGTTATAGCCGTCTGACGCTTCCTTACGGAATGATTGCGGACACCACCTGCCCCTATACCCCATGCCGGCCTTTTTGGTTCTCATAACGGGAGCAGAAGTAAGCCGACATACCCGATTCGGAGGCGTCGAAATCAACCGCTTCTTTTTTCCGGCGGGTAAAGCGATAACGCAACATCTCATCGCCGGAAAGCGGCTTCTTCATTAGATAGTGTTTTGCTCCGACATCCTATTCCAGCGTAGCTTCGACTTGGGGCATAGCGTCCCGGTATAGGGCGTAGCCGTAGTCGCCTCTACCGGGGTGTGTATCTCGTCAGGCAAGGACAAAAACAGGGTCGCGTAGTCCGCCGGTGTGAGAGGCGGTACGTTCTCCGCCTTTCACCTTGCCCAAAATGGTCTCCGCCGCATGAGCGTCGCTTGCCAGTTGGGGGATGTGCGCCGGTGGGATGCCCCATGCCGATCCCTGGGTTGCGAAAACCGTATTCCACGTTTTTACCATGTGAAGCTACTCATCCCGTGAATTGGGATGCCAGTCTAATCTCTGCGCCATACGCGCCTCCTTCCTCTGTATTTCAATCGTCTTCAAATCTACGCAGATTCAAGCTCAAGCTGCGTAGATTTAAGTCCAATCTGCGCTGATTCAAGTTCAATCTACGCAGACTGAAATCCCATCTGCGCTGATTCAAGTTCAATCTATGCAGGTATGGCGTCAATCGCTCTTCTTTTTAGTATAACAGATCAGTAGTCCGTTGTGTAACCGGCGGTTAAAACGTGTATGTTATTCCCGCCTTCACGAAGCTGTTGTCGCGGAACTGGCCGAAAAGACCCTCATCACTTCCGGCAAAAACGCCGCAGGAAAGCTCAATCGCTATGTCATCTTTCGTCCAGGTAAGAGCGGGCATGATAAGACACGCTCCGCTTTCAATTTCCCAGAGCGCGGCAACCCGGACTTCAAGCTCGTCACGAAGGAAGTTTCTTGAAAGCGCTGCCGTTATCCGCGTGGATGTTATGTCTGCGTCGTATTCACTGTCCTGCGGATCGTGAATGGCGCTGTCAAACAAACGTATTGTTTCGTTGCATTGCGCGTTCAGATTGATTCCCCAGAAAAGTTCACGGTCAAAGCCCAATGACCACGCAAGGGAAGGGTTATACACCCCGGCGTCATCGCCGCCCAGGTCTCCGGTAATGTTCGCCGCCGCCTCTGCCCGGATATTGAAGCCCGCCAACACTTGCGCGTAATCCACGCCGATGTGGTGATAGGGGTTGTACGCGAATGTTACGGTTGGCGCGGCATCCCCCGGCGTCATGGTTATCGCCGGGTTTGTGAGCCTTCCGTAGTAATACTGCGCGCCAATATCCGCCATGCCGCCCAGGGTCGTCGTATACCGCGCTCCCGCCTGAACATAGTCAAGCGTTGTCGT
>JAISCC010000063.1 GCA_031265845.1 Treponema sp. | reverse complement strand
TGCTGCTTGCCGGACAGACGGACGACAGTATGTCCAACGACCCGCTGGAGCCGACCGCCATTCAAACCATAATACTGATAAACAGCCAGTGGCAGAAAGACGCGGACGCCGTTATCAACACGGTGAACGAATATGTGGCGGCGAACTTCCCGAAAAACCTACGGGTACTTGTGGGCGGCGGCGCAATTCAGGAAGGGGAACTGGTCAGCCTGGTGGTGGACTCGCAAGTTATTTCGATACTGATTTCCGTGATCATAGTGCTGATTATCGTGGCGTTCTCTTACAAGTCCCTTGCCGCGGGTCTTATCGCCGCCCTGCCTTTGGCGGTCGCCATTATCGGCAACTTCGCCGTGATGGGTTTCGCGCACATCACCATCAACATAGCAACGGCGCTTATCTCAAGCCTTGCCGTGGGAATCGGCATTGACTATACGATTCACTTTATCGACGCGTTCAAGCGGGAATACGCGGAGGGACGCGATTATCTCTACCGCACCTTCGCCGGCGCGGGAAAGGCGATACTTATCAACGCCGTTTCGGTGGGCGCGGGTTTCAGCGTGCTTGCACTTTCGCAGTTCCGCGTTATAGCGCAGTTCGGCGGCCTTATCGCGCTGTCAATGGGCATCAGCGCCATCGTCAGTCTTACGGTTATTCCCATGCTGATTATGACGGTAAGACCTACGTTTATCTATGGAAAGAGAAAAGAGGTAAGAAGTAAGAAGGAAAAAGTACAATAGGAGCTTTAGGATGAAAAGATTTGTTTTGGTTGTATTATCGGCCATGCTGTATGCGGGAACGGTTTTTGCACAGGACGCGTCGGCACAGAGTGCCGTGGCTATCAAGCAGGCGGCGAAAGACCGTATTCAGTCGGATACCATGTCGAGCCGCTCGCGCATGGTGATTACCGCGAAAAACGGGGGAACCACGGAGCGGAGCATCGACCAGTACTCGAAGGACGGCGCTAACGGTTATGCCAGAGCGGTCATCGTGTTCCAGAGTCCGGCCACGGTGAAAGGGACGCGCTTTTTGACGATGGACAAGGCCGCCGGGAAAAGCGACCAGTGGATTTTTCTCCCCGCCCTTGGTAAAGTGCGGCGTATTGCCTCGTCGGAAAGCGGCGGCAGTTTCATGGGCACAGATTTTTCCTACGACGATCTGTCGCTCATGGACCGGGATGTTGATGAGGACACGCATAGCGTTTTGCGCGAGGAAACGCTGGACGGCGCGGTGTGTTACGTGATCCAGAGCGTTCCGAAAGACTTAAGCGATTTTCAGTATTCAAAAGTGGTTTCATGGATTGACAAGGCCAATTACCGCACCTACAAGGTAGAACTGTACGACAAAAAACGCGGCGCGGTGGAAAAGTTGATGGAAATGTCCGGTTATACGGACATACAGGGCCGCGACACGGCAACCCGTACAAAAGTCTCTACGCTGGCGGAGGGAACCTCCACGACTATCTACATGGACATCATCAAATATGACGACCCGATACCCGAAGGGGTGTTCACCACGGCGTATCTCGAAACCGGAAGGGTAAGATGAAAGCGTGCGTTGTGCGGCTTGCGGTGGCTTTTATGCTGCTCAATATTGCCTTTGAAGCAACCGCACAGGAGTTCGGTTTTGGCTTCGATGACGAAGACGCGGGCGGAATGGGCGGCGCGTTTGGCAGCGCTCTTGCCGTATCTATCGGCGGCGAGGTCTCCGCCTCGATGACCGGATTTGTTGAAGACTTTGCGGACGGCCCGGAGAACGTGCGGCTTGGGGACATCTTTTCCGGCAAACTTAATTTTACCGCTGAAAGCGCTTATGCCGAAGGAACGATCAACCTGAAACTCGCTCCCGCCTTGGTCTACTATAACGAAGAATCGCCGGTGTATGTGGACGAGGCGTATATTACCGCCTATTTCGGCAAACTTGCTGTTACCGGGGGCCTGCGCAAACTCACCTGGGGCAAGGCGGACAGCATGGGGCCGTTGGACGTGATAAACCCGCTGGACTTTTCGGACTTGAGCGATTTAAGCGACATGATACATCTGAAAATCGCCCGGCCTCTTATCCACGCATCGTTTGTTTTGGGACAATTTTCCAAATTAGAAGGCGTCTTTGTACCCAGCTTTGAATCGGGGGGCTTTGCGTCAAGCGGCCCCTGGGTTTCGCCGCAAATGGCAATGATAAACGAGCTTCCAGCGCAAAACGTGATACGCCCCGACACTACAACCCTTGACTACGCGCAGGCGGGCTTGCGTTTCACCACGAGCATAGCGGGCGCGGCGGACATCGGCGCGCAGTATTACTACGGACGCATGACAACACCGGTAGTTATCATGACGGTAGACACGCCGCCTGTGGTAACATTCGCCTATAACCCCTACCACCAGATCGGCCTTGATTACGCTCAGGTTATTGCAGGTTTTAACCTTCGCGCCGAAGCTGCGGCGAATATCACCGAAGACCTCGCGGGCGATGACGGCGCGGTACACAATCCGTCCCTCGCCTGGTCATTGGGCTTTGACCGCGACATTTTTGCGGGCATCAACCTAAACCTCCAGTGTAACGAAACAATACGCCTGCTTGACGGCAAAATCAAAAACCCCCGGGACACCGA
>JAISCC010000061.1 GCA_031265845.1 Treponema sp. | reverse complement strand
AGTAAAAAATATCTATTCCCATTTCGCCTAACGTTCCGGCTGTTTACGACGTTTTGGCCGCCCGAATAAGCAAATGCGCAGCGTTTGCAGGGCGGACAAAATGTGCCGGAGCAACGGCGTGGGAATGGAGCGTAGCGAAATGACCTAGCCGTTGCGGAGGCCGAGCCGCCTACTGGCGGCGAAGCGCAAGCAGGACTGTCATGCGCCGTTTTGGCGTCCCTTATTAAAATCTTTGTTAAACCGCTTGACAAGAAATAATATTTCGAATACAATGAGTTACATATTGGGAGATTTACATGAATTCAGACCTATTTTCAGATATTGTTTTAACGGATGAAAAACCCTCAAAAACGTCTAAAAAGCGTATTCAAGGTGGTATTTGTACTACTGATGTTACAATGTCCGCCTTTGTCGCTGGAAATGCGGAAGTTTTCCCAAAAATACTTGAATTGCATGTCCCTATTGGATCAAAAATTGCTGATGTAACCTATGGATCGGGTATATTTTGGAAAAATGTAGACTTATCAAAATATAAAATTTTCCCTTCTGATATAGCCGACGGAATTGATTGTCGTTCATTACCTTATGAAAATGAAAGTTTTGACGCCCTTGTGCTTGATCCGCCCTATATGGAAGGACTATTAAGAAATAACGTAGAGCATAAAGCTGGCGCTTCTACCTATTCACCTTTTAGAGAGTATTATTCAAATGGTAATGAAGAAAATCATGGCGGCCCAAAATGGCATGGGGCAGTTACAGACCTATATTATAAGGCTGGAATTGAAGCCTATAGAGTATTAAAAGAAAATGGTATTATGATTGTAAAATGTCAAGATGAAGTTTCAGCAAATAAACAATGTCTTACTCATGTTGAAATTATTACCTATTACCAAGAACTAGGCTTTTATACCAAAGACTTGTTTGTAGTGGTACGACAAAATAAAGTTGCTATAACCCGATTAAAAAAACAAGTTCACGCACGAAAAAATCATAGTTATTTCTTGGTTTTTGTAAAATTCTCTAAAAAGAAAAGACCAAGAGGATAAAAATATTACTTAGAGCATCGCATTGAGTATTTTAAATAAATTATCAGTAAAAGGAGGTTTCGGGGACCAAGTAACAGGAATAAGCGACGCAATCAGGCGTTCTCTTTGGAGTTGTGAATACTTTTTAAATGTAGAAACAGGCAAATCACTGTTTTTACAAAAAGCGAAACGCCATTTATTTTCAAATGCAAAACAGTTTACAGCCAATATATCAAATTCCCCGCGTAAAAGTAGTGTGGTATTAAGTTGTGTCCCATCTACAAAAGTCACAATACGGCGATCACTGCCGTCTACTTGTGCTTTACCTTCCCAACTGTTATCAGAGATTTTTTTTATTGTATGAGTTTGAAGGCTCTTAACTTCAATTGTAAATGATTTTCTTTTATAAATAATTCTTCTATCGCCTTTTTTTGTTCTGTCATGGTCATCATCTTTTGTTGTTGCGGTAATTTTTGGATCGTCAAGAAAAAGTTTTTGAAATTTATGTTCTGCTATATAACCAAGAAGCATACCTCTTAAACTTGGGTTTTGATTAACTAAATCAGTAAGCTCTTGTTCAGTTATTCCCCATTCTTTTAAAATTGATTGATTATTTTTCATATTTTAACTCTTTTAATAATTCAGAAACAGTCATTTCTAAAGCATTTGCTAAAGTAACAATGGTTGAAAGTGTCGGATTTCTAAGTCCACGTTCAAGATCACTAATGTAAGTCCTATGCAAACCTGACAATTCTGCTAGTTTTTCTTGAGAAATGCCTTTATTCTTTCGTGCCTCTTGTAGAAGGACACCGAAAGCTTTTAGTTTTTGATCCATGATGAAAGAATATGGGTATGTATACTATAGGTCTACAGACAATGAGTTACATCATATAATTTTATTAAATTTTACCACTTTATATTCGAAGAGTGTATAAAATAGTATACATTTTTGTTATTATTTAAATGTTTTGGAGAAAATGTAAGCCAAAATGTCGCCTAACGTTCCGGCTGTTTCGAACCTTCGGTTCGGAGACGTTTGGGCACGCCCAAACGTCGTAACAGCGGAACGTTATGCGCAATAGACCCAAAAATTATATGTTAAGAAATAAAAAGAATAACATTGACACATTTTATGAAATAGGTAATAATAAAAAACATAAGGAGTATCTATGAAAATGATCATTTGGATAAATATTGTGTTTTTTGTCTTAATAATGCCTGTCCCTGCTCAAAATCAAGCCGAAGTTGGAATTAATAATTTATCGTGGAAAACAGAAAATATTATTATTATCTCAGAAGCATGTGTAGGAGATGCTGTACAAATAACCTTTAATACAATTAATATATCTCGAAATAATAATCTAATGATTTATATTTTTGAAGAAAATGATGATTTTGTTACTGAAATGAACAACCGCAGGGCAAGCCTTGCGGTATCGAAGATTTTTCATTGAAATCTTTGCGTATGCGAGGGAACGAATCCTCCGCACCCCCAGCGTGAAGCGCCTCAAGTGGCGGGGTATTAAACCCCAAAAGGGCGGCGCCCTTAATAAAAAAATTATTTTATGCTCTGGAGATAAAGACTTTATGTCCATATTCCCTGATATACAAACAACTAATTGGGGATTAGAAGTTTGGATGTGGAATAATTCATTCTCCACGGCTTACAAAACAGAAGTTGAAATATTTGGTAAAATGAAAGTATTAGATAGCGAGTGGAAGCAATTTATTGATATTGTAAATAAATAGTAAAAGCGTTGCGGCGCGTGACTGGACTGCCTGCGCTTCGCCGCCTTGCGGCGTCCCGGGCTACGCATAGCGTCGGCTGGGGTTTTTCTGGCGTTTGATGGAAAAGAAATTAGATTTGCCAGCGGTTGGCTTTAAGTCTTAACTTAATGGATCTAAGACAATGGCGGGGGCGTATAGACGGATCATTTGAATATACTATTGAAGAAAAACAAAAATGTTCAATTCATAAATTGGTTTCATAATTCCACCGCTACATTGAGGAGCCTTATTCCGCAACACAGGACAACTATGATGCGGCGGATCGCTTTCCTTATTTTGCCTTCTTGCAAAATTCTTACTAACATGGTATGTTTCTTTTATTATGGAAAAGAAAACGCCGCTTTATGCATGGCATGAATCACACGGTGGAAAAATCGTGCCGTTTGCGGGACACCTGCTTCCGGTTCAGTATGAACAGGGCGTCATAGCCGAACACGAGGCGGTGCGAAACAGGGCCGGCTTGTTTGATGTGTCGCACATGGGAGAATTCGTTGTTTCTGGCGAAGACGCGTTTGACAACCTTCAGCGCATAGCAACCAACGATTTCTCGAAGATGCCGGTTGGACGGGTGCGTTATACGCTGATGTGCAACGATAATGGAGGCGTCATTGACGATCTCGTTGTCTGCAAGATGGGTGAGGAGAATGGAGGACGGTACCTTTTGGTCGTCAACGCCGCAAACCGCGAAAAAGACGCGGCGTGGATACGCTCCCACCTTGAAGGTTCAGCGCAATTTGAAGATATTTCCGATTCGCTGGCGCAGATCGCCGTGCAGGGACCCCTGTCCGAGCGCATTCTCGCGCGTTTGGCGGATCCGGCGTCAATTCCTTCCACGTATTATACGCTCATTGAAAACAGCGTGGCTGGCGGCGTTCCGTGCATTGTGTCGCGCACGGGCTATACAGGCGAAAAAGGCTTTGAGTTGTACTGCGCGCTGGGCGATGCGGTCGCGCTCTGGGAAAAACTGCTTGATGCGGGCGAAAACGACGGGCTTATTCCTTGCGGTCTTGGCAGCCGCGATACGCTCCGCCTTGAAGCCGCGATGCCGTTGTACGGACACGAGATGACCGATGATATTACGCCTTTTGAAGCCGCGCTCTCGTTTGCGGTCAAAATGAATAAGCCGGATTTCATAGGCAAACAGCGGCTCGCCGGCGGAGAAACGCCCGCCCGCATCCGCGTGGGATTGCGGGTCATAGGGCGCGGCATTTCACGCGGCGGCGAAGATGTGTTTGCGGATGGCGTTGCCATCGGAAAAACAACGTCCGGCTCGTTTGCCCCCCATTTGAAAGAAGCCATTGCGATGGCGCTTGTGCGGCGCGAGCGCACGGCGCCCGGGCAAAAGGTTGAAATAGACGTGCGCGGGCGCAGGGTGGAAGCCGTTGTCACCGGACTGCCGTTTTACAAGCGGTGATATAAACTTTCCGCGGCGAATTGTACTGCGGCGGCTTTTTCAGATTTGAAAAAGGCTCTCTCTATTTGTTAGGAGAAAAGGAGGAGAAACCTATGAATATTCCAGAAAATTTACAGTATACAAAATCCCATGAATGGATTCGTGAAGTTGAAGGCGGCGTGTACGAGATCGGCTTGACCGATTTCGCCCAGAAAGAGCTTGGCGACATCGTGTTCGTCAATTTGCCGCAGGCGGGCGACGCGCTGACTGCGGGAGCTTCGTTTGCGGATGTGGAATCCGTGAAGGCGGTTTCAGAGATTTACAGCCCGCTTGACGGCGAAGTTGTGGAAGCCAGCGAAACGCCGCTTGACGCGCCTGAGAAGATCAACCAAGCGCCGTACGAGACGTGGCTTGTCAAAGCGCGGGGAACGCTTTCAGCGGACATCTTGCTTTCAGCGGCGGAATATAAAAAGCTGATAGGTTAGAACAATGGGATCCTATATACCGCATACGATTCAGGACCGCGAAGCCATGCTTCGCGTCATAGGGCGGAAATCCACGCGGGATTTATTCGCCGAAATCCCTCAGGAGGCGTTGTATACGGGCGAAATCGCGCTTCCTTCGGGACTGTCCGAGCTTGAGGTCGCTCGCGCCATGCAGGATATCGCCGCTCAAAACACCGTGTTCAAGAGCGTGTTCCGGGGCGCGGGCGCGTACCGGCATTATATTCCGGCGGCGGTTACGCGCATTACTGCTAACGAGACGTTTTTAACCGCGTACACGCCCTATCAGGCGGAAATCAGCCAGGGGATTTTGCAGTCTATTTTTGAATATCAAACCATGATCTGCGAGCTTACGGGCATGGACGCCGCCAATGCGTCCGTGTATGACGGGGCGAGCGCGGCTGCGGAAGCTGTGCGTATGTGCGCCTCACGGGATCGCGCTGTCGTATATGTTGCGGAAGGCGCCCATCCCCATGTCATTGAAACGATCCGCACGTACTGTTTCGGATACGAGTATACGGTGAAAACAATTCCGCTCGCAAACGGAACGCTGGATGTCGACGCCTTGAAAACCATGCTCGCGGAAGAAGGCGGGCGCGTTTTATGCCTTTACCTGCAACAGCCGAATTTTTTCGGACAGATCGAAGACCTCAAAACTGCGGCGGAACTTCTCCACGAGGCGGGCGCATTGCTCATTGCGGGGTGCAATCCCATAGCCTTGGGGATTCTCGAAAGTCCGGGCGTCTTGGGGGCGGACATTGCGACAGGCGAAGGGCAGCCGCTTGGTTTGCCCCTTGGGTTCGGAGGACCCTATCTGGGCTTTATGGCGTGCAAGGCCGCGTTTATGAGAAAGTTGCCCGGACGCATTGTTGGCGAAACCACGGATCATGAAGGACGCCGCGCATTTGTACTTACTCTGCAAGCGCGTGAGCAACACATCAGGCGGGAAAAGGCGTTGAGCAATGTCTGTTCCAACGAGGCGTTGTGCGCCCTTGCCGCAGCGGTGTACCTTTCGGTGATGGGCGCGGACGGATTAGCCGAGGCCGCCCGCCAATGCCATGCCAAGTCGGTCTATGCGGCGAAACGCATCGCCGAAATTCCGGGTTTTGATCTGAGATATACCGGCAATTTTTTCCACGAATTTGTAACGGACTGTCCTGATGTCGCAAAGACGCTCGCCGCTCTTGAAAAAGAAGGCGTTTTGGGCGGTTTGCCGTTATCAGAGCTGTCGCCGAATGAGAGCGGCGTCTTGTGGTGCGTTACCGAAATGAACAGCAAAGCGGACATTGACGCGCTATGCGACCTATTGCGGGGCATTGCGCGCGGCGTAACAGGAGGCGTTTGATGGAGTTGCTATTTGAAAAGAGCCGCGCAGGGCGATCCTGTTCAATCTTGCCGGACTGTGATGTGCCGGACGCGCCGCTTCCCGATGAAGTCCGCCGCAAAACGCCGCCACGTCTTCCGTCACTTGGCGAGAATGAAATATCGCGCCATTACAGCGCCCTTGCGAAGCGTTCTTTCGGCGTGAACGATGGGTTTTATCCGCTCGGCTCCTGCACCATGAAATACAATCCCAAAATCAATGAAGAGGCGGCTTCTCTGCGCGGCTTTACGGATATTCACCCTTTGCAAAGCGCCGCGACTGTGCAGGGCGCGCTCAAAGTTCTGGATCTATGCGGGAGCTATCTGCGCGAACTGAGCGGCATGGACGCCATGACCTTTCAGCCCGCCGCCGGATCGCACGGCGAGTTCGCGGGGCTGCTGCTTATCAAAGCGTATCACAGGGCGCGGAAAGACGCGGCGCGTACGAAGATCATCGCGCCGGATTCCGCTCATGGCACCAATCCCGCAAGCGCGGCTATGGCCGGATTTTCCGTTGTGAACATCGCGTCAACAAAGGATGGCTGTGTGGACATTGACGCGCTGAAAGCGGCGGCAGGTCCTGACACCGCCGGACTCATGCTCACTAACCCGAATACGCTGGGGCTTTTTGACCCGAACATCCTTGAAATCACGGATATTATTCACAAAGCGGGCGGCTTGAACTACTACGACGGCGCAAACCTTAACGCTATTGTCGGCATTGCGCGTCCCGGGGATATGGGTTTTGACGTGGCGCACCTCAATCTGCACAAGACATTCTCAACTCCGCACGGCGCGGGCGGTCCCGGCGCGGGCGCAGTCGGGTGCAAAGCGTCGCTTGCGGCATTTTTGCCGAATCCAATGATCAAAAGCGACGCCACAGGGCTTTCTTTCAACAATCGCCAGCCGGAAAGCATAGGGCGGGTCAGGTCTTTTCACGGCAACTTCCTCGTGGTCGTCCGCGCTCTCGCCTACCTGCTCTCGCTTGGCAGAGAAGGCGTTCAGGCTGTCGCGGAAAACGCGGTGTTGAACGCCAACTACATGATGGCGCGGCTCAAAGAGCGGTTCGACATTGCGCCGTCCGCCGTGTATGCGAAAGGAAGCCCCTGCATGCACGAATTTGTCGTTTCACTTGAGAAGCTCAAAGCGGAAAAAGGCGTTTCCGCGCTTGACATCGCAAAGTCCTTGCAGGACATGGGCATGCACCCGCCGACCATGTACTTTCCGCTCATCGTTCATGAGGCGCTTATGATCGAGCCGACCGAGACCGAATCGAAAGAAACGCTTGACAAAGCGGTGGACGCTTTGCTTGAGTTGCGTGAACGCGCCGAGTCTGATCCTGAAAGCCTGCGCTCCGCCCCGCGTTCCGCCGTTATCGGGCGTCCTGATGAGGTGAAGGCGGCGCGTACGCCTGTGGTGCGTTGCCATTTCGGGTGAAGGCGCGGGTAAGAGGGAGCCTTGAACGCGCAACGGGAGTGATGGAATTGGGATGCCGGTGAATATTGTAGAAAGAGGAATCCAATCTTCTATAGCTTGTAGTTGTAGAGGTTTTCCCAAACTTCAGTTTTTAAAAGTTTTCTTACCCTAATGAGAAAATCATCCTTTTGTAATTATTTATATTACTTCGAAGAACCTCTGGGAACCCAGCTGGGGTTTCCAGAGGTTCCCTAAATGGAATGTAATAACAAATATTACTAGGCGAAGCCTATACGGTTTAATCGCCTGCGGCTGAGAGTAAAAATATATGGAAGGAGTACAAAGATGATAAAGGATTCGCTAGTAAAGGCGTTAATCGATCACCTCAACGTAGAATATTATGTGGCATACCTTTATCTTACCATGTCGGCTTACACCGACCGGTTAGGGTGTAAGGGTATAGAGAAGCGGCTTGTGGCGCAGGCTAAAGAGGAGACGGACCACGGGACCCACATCGGTCATTACCTGCTTGAATGGGGCGCCGCCTATAATTTTATCCATTGGCATAAGGAAACAAAAACGCCGCTTTTTGGGGCGTTTTCATAGAGTTCCCGCACATAATAGCGTCCGGATATCATTCAAATTGCGGTTCTATGAAGAATTTAAGAAATGAATCACACTATAAAATATCATACTATGATAATGAAGAAATCTATGGAAAATTCTAAGTCCCAGGCTTTGATCATTGATTCTTCCCGGGATAGCAAGGTTTTACAGGCCTTGAGTTCCGGGATCAGGATAAGGATTCTGGAGTTGCTCCAGAACCAGGAACTGAACGTTACCGAAATTAGCAAAAGGCTTGCCATACCCCAGTCCACCGCGACTACTAGTATCCTTGCCCTGGAAGAGGCTGGGCTTATCAACAGCCACAGCGCTAACGGCGTTAAAGGGGGACAGAAGGTTTGTAGCGCCCGGTACAAAGAATTCATCATTTCCTTTAGCCCTCCAAGCCTTCCGGTAGATCATAATATGATAGAGGTGGAGATGCCTGTAGGGCTTTTCACCTCCCACAACGTGTCTGCCCCGTGCGGGCTTTGTAGCAGAGACGGAATTTTGGGCTTTCTTGACGTGCCCAGCACCTTTTTCTCCCCCGACCGGATCAAAGCCGCGCTGATATGGTTTGAAAAGGGCTATGTGGAGTACAAATTTCCCAACAACGCCCTGTATTCGGAAAAGGGCGCCCTTAAACGGTTGGAGCTCTCCATGGAGATGAGTTCCGAAATTCCCGGAACCAACAAGAAGTGGCTTTCCGATATTTCTGTCTGGATTAACGAGGTGAAAATCGGCGTCTGGACCAGTCCCGGGGACTTCGGCGACCGTCGGGGGAAATATACTCCTCCTTTCTGGAAACTGGAGGGGTCCCAGTACGGCATCCTGACCACATGGGAAGTGAGCGTCGAGGGAACCTTTATGGATCGCAGAAAAGTTTCCACCGTAAATCTTGAGAAACTCCGTATCCAGGATCACCATTCCATCAAGGTCCGCATCGGGGTCGATGAATCGGCTCAGCATATGGGAGGACTCAATATCTTTGGCAAAGGCTTTGGGGATCATGATCAGGACATTATCATGAGGCTTTACCCGGGGTCGTGACAATTTATGAATCATCATAGATGATTCATATTATTTTCATTGACAAATACCAAAAACCGGTTTATCATGCTTAAAACCTCATGAGGTATATCCTGCCCCCTTGGGGCAGCCAGCCCGGAATCCTCAGCCTGCCGGAGGTTGGCAGAGCCACAGGGAATTTATATATCATAAATAATGATATATATTATTTTTATTGACAATAACAAAATTATAATATACACTCTATTCTCAGAGTGTCGGAGAACACTCAAATCTTTATATTGCGGAGGAAGAAAAAATGAAGCTTTACAAAAAAACGTTTTTGCTTTGCATGACGCTTTTTCTCGTAGCGGCGGTTGTTTTTGGGAACGGTAAAAGCGATGATGCCACAGGCAAAGGAGTCACCATCCAGTTCTGGAATCAGTGGGTTGGTCCGGATGGAGACGCTCTGGTGGATATCGTAAACACTTTCAACAGGACCAATCCCTGGAACATCAAGGTCGAAATGACCATCATGAACGGGATCGCGGAAAAACTGGCCACTTCGTTTCCTGCGGGAGAGGCGTCCACCCTCTTGTTGCTCAATACTGGCGAGCGGTTCATGTACCAGGAATTTCTACATCAAATGGACGATATCTGGACCAATACCACCCTTCAAGAATCCAATTTTTTGAGGGGATACTTGGAGGAATGCCGGGTGGATGGAAAACTATACGGTCTGCCCTTCCAGAATTCTTCGATGTTTATGTATTATAACAAAGATCTTTTTGCCAAAGCCGGACTTGATCCCAATAAGCCGCCTATGAATTTTGACGAATGGACTGACATGGCAAAAAAGATAACCGATCATAAGAGCAACGTGTATGGTTCCGGCATTTTTAAATCCTACTATGGACAACAGATGCCCCTTTGGGAATTTGCGGGTGGAAAAATCATAACCGAAGTTTCTCCCGGCAAGTATAAGGTGAATCTGGCGGGAAATGCGGGGTACAAAAAGTGTCTTGAATGGGAAAAGCATCTATTTGACAACGGCATCAATCCTCTGGAGGATGACATTGATTCTATGTTCCGGGCGAACCAGATTGGCATTATGGTTAACGGCGCATGGCTTGCCGCTGGGGCTGATGCTTCCAGCGTGAATTTCGAGATGGCTAAAATCTTTGGCATTGAACCAGTTGGCAGGGTCGAAGGGTTCTTTATCTCCAAGAATTCCACGCCGGATCAGATCTTGGCGGCGGAGCGGTTTATCCAGTGGTGGTACCAAGGAAATGACGGCAAGGATCTCGCCAAAACAGGTGGCGGCAGGTGGGCTTTTGAGATTGGCTTTCCGACCGGGTATATCCCGCTGATCAATGCGCCGGAGTACAAGGCGTCGAAACGCTTGCAGGCGTTAACAGTAAAGAACGCTGATGTGGGAACTTTGATGGGAGCACCCGCGTCCTTTAGGGCGAATACCCAAGTGTTGGAAGTCATCGGCAACACCTCACAAGAAGTGATTTATGGCAAGCCTATTGACGAAGCGCTAGCGACGGCCCAGAAGGATATCGAGGCCATTGTCGTACAATACCATGGGCAAAGCGCGCTGGTAAGGTAGAATCAGCTATAAACAAGTGCAACTCGCCGCATGGAAGGCTTGCCACTTCCCATGCGGCGTCGAAAAACAGGAGGAAACCATGGATGCCACTGTAAAGGTCCGTTCATTTAATCGCCACAGGTCTTTAGCGCCATATTTTTTTCTGCTCCCTGCGGCGGCGCTGATCCTTATGTTCAATATATTTCCCCTGCTTATGTCTTTTGTGATAAGTACTCTTGATATGCAAATATCTTTTAGCTCCGCTAAATTCATTGGACTAAAAAATTATATTGACGCCCTTGCGGATAGGCGGTTTATTAACAGCATCGGGGTAACGCTCAAGTTTACACTTTTGGAATTACCGGTTCAGACGATACTGGGTCTGTTTCTTTCCGCGTTGCTTGCCAAAAACACCACATCAAACAAAATACTCAGAAGCGTTTATTTCCTGCCTATCATCTGTTCGGCCACCGCCATTGGCATCATGTGGAATATGATACTCCATTCGAACATCGGACTTATTACCTATTGGATAAGGTCTGCGGGTTTTGGCAGGGTGAATTTTTTGAATACTCCCACTCTCGCTCTTTATGTGGTACTCTTTGTTACGGTATGGCGGACATTTGGCATTTCAATCATCATCCTAGTAGCCTCCATGCAGAATGTTCCGGGTGATTATTACCAGGCTGCGGATATTGACGGCGCAGGAAAAATACGGCAGTTCTTTTTCATTACCCTGCCAAGCGTCATGCCTGCTTTCTGGTTTCTACTGATGACCAGAGCCATAGGATCGTTGCAGATATTTGATATCGTTTATACATTGACCGGCGGCGGCCCCAACTTTACGACCGAAACCCTGGTTACGTATGTTTACCGGAAAGCGGTTGCCATGGGCGGCAATATGGGTTACGCGACAGCAATTTCAGAATTCTTGTTTGTGTTTATCATGTTTATCACCTTTATCCAATATCGGATCATGACAAAGACTGAGCAATAGGAGGAAGAAAAATGATGAATAAAAAGCTTCGTATATGGAAAGACCGGCTCATCATGACGCCGATTATGATCATGCATGTTATACTTGCCATCATCATTTTGCTGCCCATATTTTGGGTGTTAATGAGTTCTTTTAAGCCGGAACCCAAAATCATCGCATACCCGCCCACACTGACGCCGGAATCTTTTACTATAAATAATTTCATCAAAGTACAGCAGCGTATTGATATTATGGGTTATATAAAAAATTCGCTTATCTACGCTTTTGGCGCCACCATTCCGGCGATTTTTATTAATTCTCTAGCGGCATACGCATTCGCCCGCTACAAATTTAAGGGCAAAGACATACTATTCATGATATTTCTTGCCACCATGATGGTACCCTTTCAGGTAATCATGGTTCCCCTGTTTCTTGAGGTTCATGCTTTTGGTATGTATAACACCTATCACGGCCTTATCATACCGCGAGTGGCTTCCGCATATTGGATCTTTATGCTCAGGGCCGCCTTCGCGGGATTGCCGAAGGAACTGGAAGAGGCTGCCCGCATAGACGGACTTACGGAGTTTGGCATTTACCACAGAATTATGATGCCCCAGATTGTACCGGCCATCATCACTATGTTGATCCTTGGCGTCAATGGCAATTGGAATGATCTTCTTTGGCCGCTCCTTATGACTTCAAGCGTCAGGATGACTATGCTGGCAAATGGGCTGGCGATCTTTGTGGGATCCCGTACTTCCGAATATGGAGCGGCCTTTGCAGGATCTTTCCTTTCGCTTATTCCCATGCTGGCGCTTTATATATTCGGGCAGAAATATTTTGTGGAAGGGCAGGTTACTACCGGCCTCAAGGGCTGATTCAATACACGAGGAGTATATTATGACGAAGGCAAAGGTACTGTTTGACAAAAACTATATAATCGGTCAGATTGACCGGCGGCTTATGGGGTCATTTGTGGAGCATTTGCGGAATTGTCTTTACGAGGGCATCTATGATCCCGCTCATCCCGATGCAGATGCGCAGGGATTTAGAAATGATGTAAAGACATTGATAAAAGAACTGGGGATCACCGCGATTAGGTATCCCGGCGGTAATTTTGTGTCCGGCTATAACTGGAAGGATGGCGTCGGCCCCAAAGAACAACGCCCCCGGCGGCGGGAAATGGCGTGGCGCGCCATTGAAACCAATCAAGTCGGAATCAATGAATTCGCCGCCTATCTCAAGGAGCTGGACATAGAATTGATAGAATCTGTGAATCTTGGCGTCGGTACGCCTATGGAAGCGGGAGAATTAGTTGACTATTGTAATGGAGAAGGAGGGAGTTGCTGGAGCGATCTGCGTAAGCGGCACGGGGTAGAAAAGCCTCATGGCATAGAGCGCTGGTGTCTTGGCAACGAGATGGACGGTGAATGGCAGATCAATACGCTTACCGCTCAGGAGTACGCCAGAAAGGCGAAGGAAACAGCCAAGATCATGAAGTGGATGGACCCCACGTCAAAATTGATCGCCTGTGGCTCTTGTACCAACGAAATAGACCATAAGACTTTTGGTGAGTGGGACAGGATTGTCCTAGAAGAATGTTATGACTACATAGATTATCTGTCGCTTCATCGTTATTTTAATTACCGCCCGAATATACATCTGGCTTATCCCATGCGCGATGATATGAGCGACATTCCTTTTATCTTTAGAGACTTGCAGGATTATCTTGACACCATCATCTCCGCCTGCGATTTTGTTAAAGGGAAGAATCGTAAAAAGAAATCAATTAATATTTCATTTGACGAATGGGGTGTAATTACTCCCAATGAAGCGGCGTCCGGAACTTCCAATTTCGCACAGTTTGAATTCTTGGATGCGATAATCTACGGAGGGCTTCTTTGCACCTTCATTAATAATGCGGAACGGGTGAAGATAGCATGTCAATCTCTGCTGGTTAATGTGGGGGGCATGATTTCCGCCTTGCCTGGCAAGAAGGCCATAAGACAGGCGGTATTTTATCCTTTTAGAGACATGGCCCGCCTTGCCCGAGGCCATGCCCTGTTGCCTGTAGCGAAACTTCCCGAGATCGAGACTAACCACCACGATATGCAAAAATCCCTGGTTGTAGCGGCTGCCCATGACGAGGAAAATGGGAAGCTACAGGTTTTTGTGATGAACTGCGATCTGCGGGAAGACTGTGAACTGACCTTGTCTTTCGGCTCCTTTGACAAGCTGAAAGGGGCGGGCCGATCAATTTTGTACCGCGATGACATTCATAGCGCTAACAGCTTCGACAATGAGGCGGCGGTAACATCTGAAATCGCTGGCTTGCGAAATCCCGAAAATGGCAGTATTGTGGTGAATATACAGAAACATTCTTGGAATGTTTTAAGCTTCAACGTTCAGTCTTGAATAGAGAGCATAAGGAGTATTACATGAAGGGGAAGATGACCATCCACCATGAATTTTCAATCGGCGAGGTGGACAAGCGGATCTACGGATCTTTTATTGAGCATCTGGGCAGGGCGGTCTACGGCGGCATTTATGAGCCGGGACATCATGAGTCCGATGAGCGCGGGTTCCGCAAGGATGTGATCGGACTGGTTCGGGAGTTGGATGTCCCCATCGTGCGCTATCCCGGCGGCAATTTCGTTTCCGGCTACAACTGGGAAGACGGGGTAGGTCCTGTGGAAAAACGTCCGGTCCGGCAGGACCTGGCTTGGATGGCGCTGGAGCCCAACCAGATCGGGACCAACGAATTTATCGAATGGACGCGCCGGGCCGGATCTGAGGTGATGATGGCGGTGAACTTGGGAACCCGGGGTCCAGACGCCGCCCGGAATCTAGTGGAGTACTGCAACTTTCCCCGGGGCACCGCGTGGAGCGATCTCCGGCGAAGCCACGGTTGTGAGGCTCCCCATAATATTAAGCTCTGGTGTCTGGGAAACGAGATGGACGGCCCCTGGCAGATATGCCGCCGTACCGCCGCCGAGTACGGCAGAATCGCTGCGGAGGCCGCCAAAGTAATGAAGTGGGCGGACCCCTCCATAGAACTCGTGGCCTGCGGCAGCTCCAACGATCAGATGCCCAGCTTTGGCAATTGGGAATCCGAAGTCTTGGACCATGTGTATGATCAGGTGGATTATATATCCCTTCATCTTTACTTTGGCAACCGGGATAATGACACCCCCAATTTCCTGGGCAAGAGTTTGGAGATGGACTCCTTTATCAGAACGGTAACGGGAATCTGCGATCTGGCGAAGGCAAAACGGCGGAGCAAGAAAACGGTGAATCTCTCTTTTGACGAGTGGAATGTCTGGTTCCACAGTAAGGACGCGGATGAAAAGATAGAAAAGTGGACCGTCGCGCCCTCCCAACTTGAGGATATCTACACCATGGAAGACGCCCTAGTGGCCGGTTGCATGCTTATCACCTTGATCAAAAACGCGGACCGGGTAAGAGTAGCCTGCCTAGCTCAACTGGTCAATGTTATCGCCCCGATTATGACCGAAAAGGGTGGAAAGGCTTGGCGGCAGAGCATCTTCTACCCCTTCATGCACGCCTCAAAATACGGACGGGGAACCGTCCTCCACTGTCCGGCAACCAGTGAAAAGTACGATTCCCGGGAATATTCAGACATACCTTACCTGGAAACCGTGGCGGTCCATGACCAGACGAGGGATGCCCTTACGATTTTCGCGGTCAACAGGAACCTTGCGGAGCCCATGGAGTTGGAAGCTGATATATATGGCTTTGCGGGCTATCGGTTTCTTGAGCATATCATCCTGCATAACCCGGACATTCACGCGGTCAACTCCCCTCATGGGGAAAAGATAAAGCCCATTCCGTCCGCGTCGGGAAAACTTGAGGGATCCAGGCTGGATGTCAGCCTGCCTCCGGCTTCATGGAACGTGATACGATTGGGAAAATAGCTATTGTGAATTCTTATAAACCAAAAAGGCTGGAAGGATAGCGCCGATTCTCCGTAACTCTGTGAAAATCCGTGTAATCCGCATATTTCTTGACTTGTTGACAGCGGGCAGGCGTAATGGAGAAAGCCGGACTGGAGTCGAACCAGCCGGGCTTTCTCCATGCGTCTCAAACAGAGGGAGGCGCTAGGACTCGCGCCCCTTCCTTTTTCCAGTGCGAATTTGACACATTATCCTAGAATATCGTTGCAGATACGGCTCCATAGAGCTTCCTCCGGTCGTTATGCGCATCAAAGTACCGGCGCAATTTTTCCATCCGCTCGACATGCTCCCGAACGTCGTCGGCAGAAGCTTGCGTCTTCACCTCCACATTTCTTTACCATATCGCCCCATCATCTTTTGATATAGACGCCCTCATAGCCGTTGGCATAATCGGCGTACCCGCAATGAGGGCGTTTTAACCCCTTCGGCCCATCGCATCTTAAACATGTTCCCGGCTGATTTCTTCATTGTCAAACACTCGCTGGATTTGTAAGAGTGTTATTTTTCATGGTTTGCCATGTTTCTCCTCTCCTTATCCTTATTTTTGGCAATAGGGGTAATCTTAATAGTCAGAATATAAAATTGTGAGAGCGGCGTTTGCCGCAATGGCATGCGTTTAGCCGTCTTCGGCGATTCGACAGATACCGCAGGCGGTGCCCTAACATCGGTTTATTTCGAATATGCTCCACAAAGTATGAAAAGTATGACAGCCCTCAAATGAACCTCCCTGCCACAGTGTGCGCAAGGCGTGCGCAAGGCGCGGGGCGTCAAACCACTGCGAATGAAAACGCCCTTGACTGTCAACGCGCGCTTCACTACAATTACACCATGAAATTGGTATGCCTTGATCTTGAAGGGGTTCTCGTTCCGGAAATCTGGATAGCCTTTGCGGAAGCTACGGGTATAAGCGAATTCCGCAGAACCACCCGTGACGAACCTGATTACGATAAACTCATGCGCTTCCGGCTTGATCTCCTTAACCGATGCAATCTGAAGCTACCGGATATCACCCGTGTAATAGGCGGCATGGAGCCGCTTGAGGGAGCCGGCGAATTTACCAGAGCGTTACGGGAAAGAACGCAACTCATCATACTTTCGGACACGTATCAGGAATTCGCCGGGCCTCTCATGGCAAAACTGGGCTATCCCACCCTTTTTTGCAACAGCTTGACGACAGCGCCCGACGGCCGCATAACCGGTTACAAACTCAGACAGGAAAACGGCAAAAAACACGCGGTCGTGGCTTTTAAGTCGCTTAACGTCGAAGTGTTCGCAGCCGGAGATTCCTTCAACGATCTTGCTATGATAGCCGAAGCTGGAAATGGATGCCTTTTCAGAGCGCCGCAGTCCATCAGAGAGTCCAACACACGGCTTCCGTGTGTGGATTCCTATGCGGAGTTGCTTGCCTGCATTGACTTCTTTCTTGCAAAAAACGCTTGAGTTTTTTTTGCATGTGTAGTATACTGCGGATATGGCTCAAATTTCGGCGATCTTGGACAAACTGCTGACCGCGCTTGCTCTGGCGTTGACCGCCTTAAACAATGTATTTGAAAAACATAAGAAAATAGTAAAAGCGACATTCGGCGCGCTTGCCCTTATTTTGTGCCTGCTGACAGGGATTTTATTTTTACAGCGTGATATCATAAAAAGAGACGCTGATACAAAGCGCTCGAAAACGGTTCAGGCGTCTTTGCGGGTGGCGAGCGATGCGCCGTCTATTCCGGTGGAAGACATTTTTCTGCCCGATGAGCCTGACTATCTGCCGAAAGTGATCCTTGAGTGGGATCCTCATATATGGAGCGCGGAAGACGCGCGCGAATACTGGACGAATCCGCTGGAAAACGAACACATCAATTGGCGGGAGACTATAACGAATGTAGTTGACGATATAATGGATAAGGTTCCGTGAGGAAAAATCCGTTTATCCAATAGGAGGCGCTTATGAAAAATACAAAAAAAACGAATGTCCCGGCGCGGAGCGCCGTTGTTTTCTCTGTTTTTTTTATTCTTTTTTCTATGGCCACTCTAAATGCGGTCGCCGAACCCATGCGCGAAGGCGAATCGTTTCCCCCAGGCTATCCGATCAATCAAGCCCCGCAATCCTTGGATTCGGTTCTTATTCCAGAAAATCTTCCGGAGCGGGAGTCGCTCCAGTTGCCGCTCACACCGCCGCCTGAACCAATCGCCAGAACGCCGCCGCCTGCGCCCGCGAGATTTGACGCATCGCCTGTTTTTTCACGGAGCGTGAAGGTTGCTGTAGGACAACAGGTGGAAATCCCTTTCAATGGAAACGGGTGGGTGTATTTAGGTGAAATGAGCGAACAGAAAGGCGTCGCGTACTCCTCGCACCGCCTTGAAAAAGAAGGGCAGAGCTTCACATTCATCGCCGAAAAAGTCGGCGCCTATGCGCTCAAATTCTACAAACAAGATTTTATACGGGATTACACCTTGCGCGACTACGTGCAGGTGATCGTTACGCCCGCGCCGGTTGCGACAGCGGCGGGCGGATACGCCGCGATCAACCGCGGCGCCGTTGTCGCCGAGCCGCGCTGGCCATCGGCGGAGCAGGAGGCGGCCATTGCCGAAGGAGGAGGCGCAGCCGTGCAACCGGCCGTCGCGTCGGCAAACGGCGTCGCATCGGGCGCGTCGGCCGCCGCCGTACAGCCCGAACCGGCGCAGCCTGTGACGGATGCCGCAGACGCCGCGTCGGCCGCCGCTGTTGAGGCTTCTGTCAACGCAACGCCCGCAACGCCTGATCAGTTCTTCAAAAACGCTCAAGCCGAATTTGACGCGAAAAACTACGCGGCTGTCTTGTCCATAGTGGAACAGTTCCGCACCCAGTATCCAAACGGCGCGGACGGCGACGACGAGGCGTGGTGGCTTTACGCCCAAGCCTGCGAAGCCAACGGTCCCACCAAAGACATAAAAATGGCGCGGTACTTTTATCAGCGCATTGTCAAAGAATACCCGTTCAGCAATCACCACAGCAACGCGCAAAAGCGCATCAGTTACATTGACCGGTATTATATAAATATTCAGTAAGGAGGTATATATGGACGATCCCGACGGTAGTACCGACTATCATATACGACAGTATATATGCTTCCCTGCGGATGTTTTGTTTCTTAATTAAAAATTTGAAACGATCTTGCCCGTCCGCAAAATAAGACGCTCCGTCTGAAAGCGGCGGAGCCTCATGCGGTATCCTAAAAATCATTTTTAGCGATCACTCACCCCGATATGGAACATATCCATTTTTTCTTGTTTTTTCTTAAAAAGGGGCGTTATTGTGGAAATTCTCAAACTAATTAATACAGCGCCATTTGATGTGTGTACATTTCAAGCGGCAGTTAAAAAAATGAACGAAGTCGATATTGCGGAAATGCTCGACAATCTCAGCAGAGAAAAAGTCGTACAGGTGTTCAGGCTTCTGCCGAAAGGCATAGCCGCCGAAGTGTTCGCCAATATCGAAAGCGACGAGCAGCAACTCATCGTCGAAGCGCTTACGGACAGTGAAGTGGGCGAAATCATCAACCAGCTTTTTGTCGACGACGCGGTGGACTTTATCGAAGAAATGCCCGCCAATGTGGTGAAGCGGGTTTTGATGAGCGTCTCGGATGAAAAGCGCAAAATCATCAATCAAATGCTGCAATACCCGGAAGACTCTGCGGGCAGCGTTATGACCACGGAATATGTGGATTTAATGGAAGGGCTTGCCGTCAGCGAGGCGTTTGCGTACATCAGGGAAACGGGCGTACACAAGGAAACCATTTACACGAGTTACGTCATCAAACGGGACAGGCTGCTTGTGGGCATCGTGTCAGCGAAAGACCTTATGCTTGCGCAACCCGATCAAAAAATAGAGGACATCATGGATTCCAACTTCATCCGCGTCCACACCACAGACGATCAGGAAATGGTGGCCGCCATATTCAAAAAATACGACCTTCTCTCCATGCCGGTCGTCGACAAGGAAGAACGGCTCGTAGGCATCATCACCGTTGACGACGTGGTGGACATCATTGAAGAGGAAAATACCGAGGACTTTGAAATCATGGGCGCGTTGAGTCCCTCGGAAGAGCCATATTTGAAGACCAACATTTTCAGGCTTGCGAAAAACCGCATCGTGTGGCTCCTTGTCCTGATGTTATCCGCTACGGTGACGGGCGGCATCATCTCCGGCTTTGAGAACGCGCTCGCCATCTTGCCGGTGTTGGTCGCTTTTATCCCCATGCTCATGGATACAGGCGGCAACGCGGGTTCTCAATCGTCAACGCTCATCATTCGCGGCATGGCGCTGGGCGAAATCGAAGCCGGAGACATGCTCCGTGTAGTGTGGAAAGAGATACGCATCGGGCTTATTTGTGGCGCGGCGCTTGGATTCATCAACTTTTTCCGTATTTATCTGACTAACGGGAGAAACGCGGCGCTCGCCCTAACCGTTACGGCCAGTTTGTTTGTAACGGTCATCATCGCGAAAAGCGTGGGTTGCGTACTTCCCATGCTCGCCAAAATTGCGCGAGTCGATCCGGCGATTATGGCGGCGCCGCTTATCACAACCATTGTTGACGCGGCGTCTCTGATCATATATTTTAGTATTGCAAGGATGATTTTTCAGATATGAACATGACGAAAGGCGTTGTTTCAGGCGCTGTTTTGATTCTGCTTTTTTCATGCGCGCGACTTCGGCCTCAAAGCGAAGAGGCGCTCGGAACCGTGTGTACCGTAAACCTGTACGAGGCGGGAAGCCGTTCCGTATACAACGAGATTTTCAGCCGGTTTCGAGAGATTGAGGATCGCATGAGCATAAACAAAGACGGGTCCGAGGTGGACGCCGTAAACGCGGCTGCGGGCGTCGCTCCGGTGCGGGTGAGCGAAGACGTGTTTGAGGTTGTGGAAGCGAGCCTGCGTTACGCTGAACTCTCGGACGGGGCGTTTGATCCGTCCGTAGGCGCTCTGGTGAAGCTCTGGGGAATCGGATCAGATGATGCGAGGGCGCCGGCGCAGGAGGAAATTGACGCCGTGTTGCCGCTGGTCAATTACCGGAATGTGGCGCTCGACAAGGACAAGCGGACTATCTTCCTTTCGCAGCCGGGCATGACCCTCGATTTGGGCGGCATCGCCAAGGGGTATGCGGCGGACGAGGCGGTGAAGATCATCAAAAAGCATGGAATTCAGTCCGCGCTTATCGATCTGGGCGGCAATATTTTTGTCTATGGGAAGCGGAACGGGAAAAAAACGTGGCGGATTGGCGTGCAAGACCCGCTTGGAGAACGGAACAAGGGGCTGGGCGTTGTAGAGATTGAAGGCGACGCCACCCTCGTAACATCGGGCGTGTACGAGCGGTTTCTCGAAATCGACGGCAAGCGCTACCATCACATACTGTCAACACGGGATGGCCGCCCGGTCAACAATGGGTTGCTTTCAACGACCATCATCGCAAAAACCTCTATGGACGCGGACGCGCTTTCCACTGCGGTGTTCGCGTTGGGGTATGAAAAAGGCGAGGCGCTTGCGATTTCGCGGGGCGTCGAGGCGATCTTTGTGTTTGAGGACAAAACGGTGCGGGCTACAGCGGGCGTTTTTGGGCGCCTCGCGCGCTTTGCGCGTTTTACACTCGCCAACGCGGACTATACCCTTGAATGAAGCGGCGGCGCAGGGCGGCGCAAGCCAGATCACGCCGCGCTTTTCCCTAAAATATTCATTGCTTTTTATTGGGAAATGCTGTATAGTGGTAGAAGTTTTTTAAGATATTTTTAGAGACGTAAAGCTTCGTCCGAATATTTATGCTCCCAGGGTTCGGTGAGTGAGAAGCGTCTGCCATAGGAAAAGGAGAAAAAATTGATTAGAGGCGGAGATATTGTTAAAGGAAGTTGCCTGCTTCAGAAAGGGCAGCCTTTTCTGGTTGTCGAGCGGGAATTTCACAATCCGGGAAAAGGAACTGCCATCGCGCGCATAAAAATGAAGTCCATTAAAGACGGTTCCGTACTTGCCATGACCATTCCAACCCAGCAGGAAGTTGAAGACGCCGTTGTTGACGCGCGGAACTGCCAGTATCAGTATTCCGACGCGGACTTTTATCACTTCATGGACAACGAATCCTACGAGCAATACGAAGTTCCCGCAGCCGATATGCAAGACAAAAAGTTGTACCTTCAGGAAAACGAAGCGTACGAATTGACGATCTGGGAAGGCAAGGTCATTGACATAAAGATACCGTATAAAGTCGTGTTCACGGTGGCTGAAAGCGAAAACTACGTAAAAGGCGACACCGTTTCCGGCGCGACCAAGCCCGTCACCACCGAGACCGGGCTTACGGTGAGGGTGCCGCTCTTTATCAAACAGGGTGAAAAGATATTGGTAAACACCGAAACAAATGAGTACGTCGAGCGGGTGAATTAGACGGACTGCAATACATGAAAGACGCATATTTTAACGCCGACATCTTAAAGAAAGATTCTTTGCTGGTTACGATTACCGTCTACTTTTTTTGCTTGATTCAAACGTTTGAATATTTAAAGAGCGACGCGGCGTATATGGGAAAATTTACATTGCTGTTTTTTGCGGTGATGGTTATGCTTTTTCTCGTATTGATCTATGCGCTTTCGTCACTGTGGTTTTATTCACTTGCAACGTCCCTGCTTTTGTTTTTCTTTTATATTCTGGTTGTGCTGATGACAAACGGCGCCGATTATTTTTTTATTGTCTGCGTATGCATCATCTGGGTTGGTTACATCTGCCATGAAGTCGGCGCGACATCGCTCTACATCGTTATTTCAAATGTGATCATCGGGTCGCTTGTTTTTTCGGGCAGTCCGATTATGGAAGAGTCGCTCTCCGTTATTCTCGTAAACTGGGGCATTTCATTCGTCATTTCCTGTTTTTTGTTATACATGACCTACCGCGTCGCCCATAACAAGCAAGCTGCGGAAATATCCCATTATTATTCCCAAACTATTCTGGAGAGGGCGCCTAACTGCTTCGCGTTAATTGACGAGATGCACAGGGCGCTGTACATCAGCAAAGCGATGGCGCAGACTTTCCATATCACCTGTCCGCAACTGATGAAAGGGTGTCCCATAACGGATACGCTTAATAATGCTGAATTGCGTTCCATGCTCATCGTTGTCATGCATGAGGACAAACCGTACGAAGGCACATGGGAAATTCTTGTAAATCAGCAAAAACGGTATTATCAGATACTGTATCAGAAACCGTACAAGAAGATGCAAGGCGATTTTTTGTACTTGAATGACGTTACCGGCATTATGATGGCGAAACTTGAAGCCGAGCAGAATGCGAAGACAAAAAGTGTTTTCCTTGCGAACACCAGCCATGAAATCCGTACGCCTATGAACGCCATTCTGGGCATGGTGGAGTTGATTCTCCGCAAAAATATCGCCCCCGATGTGTATGAAGACGCCGTCGCCATAAAACAATCCGGTGAAAATTTGCTTGCCATTATCAACGATATACTTGATTTCTCCAAGATGGAATCCGGCAAGTTTGAAATTACCCCTACGGAGTATCCGTTTGCGTCTCTTATCCACGATGTAATCAATATAATCAGGGTGAAACTGGCGGATAAACCGATTCTGTTTATCGTCAATATTGACAACAGGCTGCCGAAAGCCCTCTTCGGCGACATTTCAAGGGTGCGCCAGGTGTTGCTGAACTTGCTTTCAAACGCCATAAAATTCACCGTGGAAGGGTATATTTCCCTGTTTGTAAGCGGAGAACGGGTGCAAAACAGCGACCGCATCATGTTGTATTTTCAGATTTCAGATACGGGCGTCGGCATAAAAAAAGAAGATATGCCGAAACTGTTTGGAAATTTTGTCCAACTCAACGCCAGACCGACTAATATCGAAGGCACCGGACTTGGTCTCGCCATTTCCCGCAGTTTGTGCAGGCTTATGGGCGGCGATATTGCCGTTGATTCTGAGTACGGGGTAGGCAGCGCTTTTATAGCCAGCGTCACTCAGGAAATAACTGACCACACGGAGTTCGCCGTTGTCGACGATCCAACCCATAAAAGCGTACTGGTATACGACAACCGCAACGTGTACGCGGAATCTATCAGCCGCACCGTACACGATCTGGGCGTAAAATGTGATATTGCCCTGAATGAAGAAGAATTTATATTGGCCGTGCAAAAGAAGCGCTACAAATTCGTGTTTATCAACGTCAATTTCTACTCTGTCGCCCGCGCGGTATTGGTCCAGTTCTCTCAAAACGCGACCATCGGCATCCTGACCGAACAGCATGAAGTGGCGATACCGCCGGACTGCGTAACCATTACAACGCCCGCATACGCCATCTCAGTGGCAAATGTGCTCAACGGGAACACTGAAAACCTTGATTTCACTGAAAATACATTGCCAAAAATACATTTCAGCGCGCCGTCCGCGCGGGCACTGATAGTTGACGATGTACCGACCAATCTTAAAGTCGCCACGGGCTTGATGTTGCCTTATAAATTGAAAATTGATACGGTGACATCAGGAATGGAAGCGCTCAAGCTGATCAATGAAAACGAATATGACATCGTTTTTATGGATCATATGATGCCCATCATGGACGGCATAGAGACCCTGCACAAGATCAGAGAAAAAGGCGAAAAGTACCAGAACCTGCCGGTTATCGTACTCACGGCAAACGCCGTTGTCGGCATGAAAGAGATGTTTATGAACGAAGGGTTTGACGATTACCTTTCAAAGCCCATTGACACGTCAAAACTAGACGCCATCTTGCTCAAATGGATACCCAAAGACAAACATCAAAAATCGCAAGCCTTCCATATATATAAAAGAATGAAAAATGTTGCGAACCTCGCAATCGAAGGCATTGATGTTAATGAAGGGATCAAGATGGCGAATGGTTCTGTGGAAAGCTATCTTGATATCCTCTCGGTGTACATGAAAGACAGCAAAGAACGGTACGGTACGCTCTGTTCCTTTCTGCAAACTATTGAGATAAGCGTCCCTGATCCGCACATTCTTTCCATTTTCACCACGCAGGTACACGCCTTAAAGGGCGCGTCCGCAAGCATAGGCGCAAGAAAACTTTCCGAAGAAGCGCTGAAACTCGAAATGGCCGGAAGAGCTGCGGCTATTGAATTCATCAAACAGAACCTTGGTTTGTTTTGCAGCAATCTCGCGGTTATTATTGAACGCATCGAACGGGTTTTGCCCAAGCAGGAGGATTCGGGAGATGATTCGCAAAATCGGGAGATTGACGCCGAAGACAGGCGCGATTTTCTCAATCTGAAAATGGCGCTCGAAAACGAAGATATATACAATATTGACGCATGTTTTGAGGCGCTCAGCGAAAAGGACTTCAATGTGAAGGTAAAAGAAAAAATCAGCGAGATAGGCGATCTTATTCTGGTGTCGGATTTTAAAGACGCTCTTAAAATGCTGGAGGAACTATTGCCGTGAAATACGATTATAGGGAAGACGCGCGGCCCCCTGATTCCTTGAAGCGTGACGCCGATCATGATGCGACAGAAGAAAAAAGAAACAGAAAAAAGAAGAACAATATTGATGTCGCTTTAAACGAGTTGGAAGAGGATTACAATAGGTGTTATCGAATTATCAGAAAAACATACGAGCATCTTGAAAGAATAGGGTTGCGGGATTTCAACAAATTTTCCAAATACAAATGGAGTTTTGATCGTGACGGCCGGGGGGCAAGCTACGTGTGCGTACGGAACGGCGGCAGCCTCCTGAAAAAAAGTCTGGTGAAACGAAGCGGCAACCTTGAGGAGTCCGAACTGCTCCGCTGGTTGAACGACAAAGACCTTGTGTGCGAGGCGCTTGATGAAGCGTACGAATTCATTGACGAAAAGATCGGCGCACTCAAACTCAAAATGAACGAAATGAAGGAACGCATACAGGGGTATGAAGACAGAAGCGAAGGCGTTGAAGAAAATATGGAAGCGGTGAAGGTGGGAAAAATAGAAGCCGTACATTAGGACGAAGCGCCGGTTTTTGGCGATGCTTTCAGCCCTTTTCAGCCGTAGCATTCATTTGACAGCCAACGCTTTTGAAGTCATTGAAAACAATGACGGTTGTTGCAAAACTTGGTTTTTAAACGGCGGAGTTCGGAAACGTTAGTTTCCACGCCAACTGGTTTTGGAATCATTTTGTATGATATTTCGATTATTGCGGACATTGCGATTTGCGAACCGCAGGTTGCGCCCTTTCGTGTCGGCGACATTTGAGAATAAGGGCTTCGCTTCCGCGAGAAGCGTCGCCAGGGCTGGCAAAATGGAGCGGAGCGGCGGTGCGGGAATGGAGCGTTCTCTTGCGCAAAGGGGCGGGGGCATTTAGTCCCGAAGCGCAAGCTGACCTGTTAGGCGAAAGTGCGGTTGCTTTATCTTTATAGGTTTTTCTTTAAATTCTGACGAGACTGTATATGCAATAAGTTTAATATCTTGCGAGTTTTTACACGCATATTGTAAATCTTTAACTATCTCTTTGCATATAATTATTCCTCCAACCTTTTTATTCGCAGTGGAGTCTCATACCGCGCCCTAAAGGACGACCCTTTAGAGCGGTTAGAGTTGACGTCGCCAACAAAAAATGGCGGCAGGCTGGTTTGCATAGCAAACCTTCACAGTTAACTGATTTCCTTACAGTCGAACCGAAGGTTCGCAAACCGAAGGTTCGCCGAACCTCGTCCATAATGCAACGCTTGCAAGACGCTCCGTCCTGAAGGATAAACTTGACCTACAAACGGCGGCGGATTTAACTCATAGCTCCGCAGTCAAAAGTGTCTGACACCTCATCGTCTACATCGTCTAATAAACTAGTTATCCGGTGCAGGCGGTGATACAAGCTCCCAAACACCCACTCCGCCGCTCGCTCCGCAAGTCCAGCCTTCACAGGATTCTCTGCGATGTACTCCCGCGCCCGCAAAAAGTCCCTCATCCCATTGATTATCCGCGAATAGAATCGCTCACCCCATACATGACCCTTCCTGCCCTGCGCCTTGTTCCACGACTTGGCGAAATTGCACTTTATCCATTGCATTATTTTCGATAAATTACCCGCATTACCCGGTTTTATCAAGAAATGAATGTGATTCCCCATAATACAGAAATCCCACAGGCGGAAATGGAACTTCCGCTTCGCCTTTGCGACGAAAGAGAGGAAGAGCGCCTTGAACTGCGGCTCAAGCAGGCTCATGTCGTCATGGTCAATTTTGGACGTGACGTGATAGGTGGCTCCGTCGTGGAGCGTTCTCAAGCTTCTCATACTTATAATAACGGGATTGTCATGCAAATTGCTTTAGACACAGTGTCAGACACCGACTTGGTGAGTCAAGTTTAGACTTCAGGGGGGGGGGGGGGGCATTTTTATAAATTTTATTTTACCCAATTTTTATAATATAAAAATTGTCCAACAATTTTCTCATGCCCCCATTGACGCCTTTAATTCAATTGCAACAAAATTATTATCTTTATCTTTTGCTAAAATATCTATAAACCTACCACCAGCAGAATATTCTATTCCTTTTTTCATTGATCATCAATATATAGTTTTAATCCTTTGCTCAATTTTTGATAGATTGTTTCTATATATAAAAAATATCGTAATATTTTTTATATATAGAATCTGAATTTTGATATTTGCTTTTTTTTATCAATTTAGTTTTAGGCTTATTTTTCACAATAGACTTATTTAATAACTCAAAAAACAGTACAATACTCAAATGGACAGGGGGGGGGGGGGGTAATTCCAAAATAACCCCCAAAAAAAACAAATAAACCCACCCACACACCCCACCCCAACCCACGGCCCCGGGGGGGGCCCCCCCACTCCAAACTGACGCCCGAAGACAAGCTGTACATCACCTAACATATTTGCGGGAATGCCGGACGACGGGCGGCGACGCGGCTGAATATGGCGCCTGCAAAGGCGCGGGTCATAATTGAGCGGAACACCCGGGAAATGCCGGATGTTTACGAGGCCAAAGGCGGTGATCATGATTTCAAGGCGTATAAGGGCGGCGCCGGCTGACGCTGATCTTGCATACGGCGGGATAAAAGAATGTCGCCGCAACCGGCATTCTCTGGGAATGACCTTGATTTGTGGACTTATAAATTATGACAGAAACGTTTAGGCGGTTATTAAACAAGTCTAGTATTAACCATGGAAGATTAGCTAATAATATCTGTGGTTTTATCATACAATCTATATGTATGTCCATCTATTTTCCATAAAACATCATCACTCTCATCAAGTTCACCTGTAACTCTTGTCCTTTTTCTATTTATGGTTAACCTATTTAACGTCATCTTTATACTTGATTGTTTGAATAGAGGATACACTTTACTAAAACCATTAATAAAATCATTTTGTATAAATATTTCTCCCTTTCTGAGTTGCATTATCTCTTTAATATATTTTTTCATTAAAAGAGGTTTCGCTATACCATAAAACGACTTCCGCATTTTATTCTCCTTAAATCCATTATTTATAAATTTCCCAATTTGTCAATACCTCTTAAGTTTTCTTCAATATTTTTTTAATCTCTTTTTGGGTTGGGGGTGAGGGGGGTGGTGGTGATGGGGCATATGCGTTTACTTAACAAGGTCATAAAAACATGATGCATTCAATAAATGAGAGGGGAAAAAATAGGTTTTGAGTGATTGCTGTCGGAAATGCCCGAAGGGTGGGAAGACAAGGCGAAAGAGCTTGGGGTGTAGCGGACGGGAGATAAAGAGTGATCTTGAGTTGTTGCGGCTGGTATTCCTCTACCTGACCGAAGGAAAATCTTTTAGCGGAACGGCGGACTATATGGCGGTGTTTGTTCGATAAGCGAGAAAGCGGTGTTCATGAGGTTTCAAAGATGCGAGGAATGCTTGCGGTGGCTGTGCAAACGCCTCTGCCGGAACAACCGGGCGATCCGGGAAGCGCCGTTATGACTGGGAAACCGGAAGGTGTATCTGGCATACATCGGCGATGAGCCGGTGCGTGAGAGCGACAAAGCGGACTGCTGGTTGCATTATGCGAGGGCTGTTTGACCTGGGAATGAAAAGAATGGCGCTGACCGCAATGAAACAGAGAGAGAAGGCAAGCAATTTCAAGACCTTTGGGGAGCGGAATGTCGTGATAGGGGGTCTGAGCGTATCGTGGCAAACAGGGGATAGCATGTCTATTAGGAAAGAAGAGCGATTTTCTGTTCCGGTTTTGGAACAAACGGTTTCATGTGTATAACCGGGAGGGCGGACGTACTTGGGTATTTTAAGGGGATTAAAGCCCGGAGGAAGCGGAGAGAAGACGCTCTATTATGAATATGAGGGGGAGTACAAACCGCTCGTTTTTGTGTGTTGCGGAAAACTATAGAAGCCGAGGAAAAAATCCTTGAAAGCTTGGGAAGACTCATATGAGGAAATACGGGAACAACAAGTTAAGCGAGGCGCAGAGTCCCATAACCGGCATGTGGCGCTGGTTACGTCAATAACCGATGCAACTCTTGAATTGATACTGGATTTGTACCGCCAGCGATGGCGGATAGATATGGTATTCAAGAGATTAAAGTCATTATTCAAATATCATGAGACGCCGGTTCATGGTGAACCGAGCGCCCGGGCATGGTTCTACGGGAAATTGTTATTGGCGGCCCTGTGTGAAACCTGGGTTAACCGGGGACGTTTTTCCCCCTCTGCGGGAAGGAGTACCCAATAAAGCGTGGTCTTTATGGTGTGAACAACGGCTTATGCTGGTCATGGCAAAGTGTATACTCCTATGTTTTTTTTCTTGTACCCTCTAAAACCAAAGATAACTATGTTTTTTGCATACCCGTCCGCGCCATAACCGGAAACAGAGGCGCCTTTTTTCACAAGCGCCGCTCATTTCCCGAAAAACAGCGCCGCGCTGAACCGCCGGGTCTATCTCAACGCCGACAAGTTCAACGGGTTTATAAAAACGCCGAATGAAACTATTAATGCCCGATTGTCATCGGCAAGAACTCGCTCTTTTGCAAGGAAGTCGAGGCGATCTTCGCGGGTCAAACATGCGACAACGCTTCTCTACGAGGACTACAAGTATAAGTTGCCTGTTGATCTCGCAATCGGCGGCCGCGCACATTTTCTTTCAACTGACGCATACACGGCAAGCTATGCGTCTGTGAGTTTCAACGGATTAGCGCCGCTCAAGACATATATTCGTACATTATTCTTTGCTTCGAACAGCGAGGGAAACGCCCGCGACCACCAGAAGCGCACCCGCCCACTGGATCGGGGTGAGGCGGTCTTCGAGAATACAGTAACCGGCCGCCACGGTGACAACCGGGACAAGATTGATGAACACTGACGAAACGGCGACGCCAAGAATTTCCAGCGCATAGTTGTACAGCCAATAGCCGAGGGCGGAACAGCATATCCCTAAAAATACAATATGTCCGATCTCTCCGGCATTCGGCGTTCCCCATCGGGGGATTTCAAATATGGCAAAAGGAATGAACCCGATGAAGCCGAAGATCGTCTGCCAAAAAACAATGAAAAACTGGCTGTGCCGCTTGAAAAGTGGACGAGTGAGAAAACAGTACGCAACCCATGCCGTAGCCGCGCCCGCCATGAAGACATAGCCGCGCACATCGCCGGAGATCGCCAAAGAAGCGCCGACAACACACCATACGCCGGCAATGGACAACAACACGCCGATCCATCGCCACAACGCAAAAGCATCCTTCTCATCCGTTGAGGCGCTCGCTTCACGCAAAACTCGCGCTTTCCGCTCAATCCATTCAACGATCAGGGCAAGCGCCGGAATCGCCCCTACGATCAGAGAGGCTTCGGATGCGGATATCAGAGCCACGCCGTTATTCTCGAAAAAGAAGTACAGCGTGTCGCCGGCAAGTCCTCCGCCTACCAGCCAGGGAAGATCGCGGCTTTCGATTCTTTCTTTTTCTCGAATCGTAAAATTAGGGATCCGCTTGAACCTTCGCTGGAGGCGCAGAATGAACAGCAATAAAACAAAGAAAAAAGCCGCAAGCGCAAAACGGAGAAATCCCAGCGTCATTGGCGGATACACCGCTATCGCAACTTTTATTGATATAAAAGAAAAACCCCAAAACAGGACGCAACAGAGCATCGCAATCAATGCCTTTTGTTTTTTCGTCATTTCACCACCAGCGCGGGCCGCTCAAACAGGAAATGCGATATACCCTCCCATGCTTCGAGCGTATGCCGGGCGTAAAATCCGGCGCGATCTCAAAAGGACCATCCATGCTAGGACATGAGGGCGTCCCTCGCGCGGGTCTGTTCGGGCGCAAAGGGAACATGCCGACGTACTTGTCTTCCATCTCTTCATCCACCTCGCTCAAAAGGTTCTCAAACGCGGTGGTGAAAGCCCTCAATGTAGGGTGAACATACATACGGAGAGTATACCAGAAAAGAATGAAGAAGAAAAGGAGGACGGATCCTCCCGCCCTTCCGTTGGATGGCGCATACTTTTTTCTATTTTTTCTATATGCGCTATTGACTTAAAAAGAAAATCAGAGTATCATAAACGTATGAACATAGAAAAATTAACGAACATAATAAATCTCAAAAATATGTCAAACCCACGCGCCGTAACACTGTCCCTGCCCCCCCCCCCCCCAGGTGGACTGACAGACTCACTCGCTGACGGATTTATTTTTTCTCAACATACATTTGCAATCAATTCTTTATCTATGCGTTATATAAGCCCTCGTACGAGGGCTTTATTTTTTATAGGAGTAACAATATGAAGAAATTGTTATTTAAGTTGGCAGTATGCTCCGTAAGCGGAGCGCTGTTGTTTGCAAGTTGCGACGCATTTGGACCGCCGGACGAAACACCCGGCGGCAAAGACGTTGCCGAAGGACTCACGCTCACGTACGATCTCAATTACGCCGACATCGGCGAGCCGCCCGCGAAGATTACAGGAAAACAGGCTGGCGATACCGTGCGTGTCACCAGTCAAAGCGATGAGCAGGGCGCCCTGCTGTTCGACAGAGACGGCTACGCTTTTGCGGGCTGGAACACCAAGCGGGACGGAACCGGCGCCGCGTATTTCCCTGACGGCTGGGAAACCGCCACGGGATATGCTATAAACGAACTTGGCGAAAGAATTCGGACGCCAGGCGCGCCGTTAAGCGGAAAAGGCGACGTAACCTTCGGCGATGGCGATATTACCCTGTACGCGCAATGGTCAGAATTCTCTATTGTTTTAAGAGAAGACGCCCAGGCCGTTTTTCTGCCATGGCATACGGACAGGGTTTTGTCAAGAGAAACGATCACGATTCCAGATCGCATCAACACGCTTCCTATTGTAGGATCGGGCGGCTGGCTGCTTAACGGTCTTTATCTTGCAAAAAACCTCGTCATCGAAAGCTCTCAGTTTACCAAATTGGATGCTCACACCTTTCCCAACTTACAACAACTTGATACTCTGGAGATGACCTATGTTAAAGAGATTGACTCTTCTTTGCATAGTTGCCTCTCTTTACAGTCAATTACATTAGGGACAGATGTCGTCTTTAAAGTGAATGGTACGATCATCACACTTGATAATATTGATGATCTTCACTACAGTTATGGTTTTCCACTTAGTTATGCATTTGTCAAATACTATCTCGATCCGGACGGCGGCAATAAACGCGCGGGAACCTATTCGTCTTATTACACCGGTATAGACGGCGATTGGTCTATCGTCAGCCCATTTGAAGGTCTCTATGGCTACACAGGCGTATTGGAAGGCGAAGGCGATGCGGCTACGCAATGGAGATTACGTATACAAGGTAAAAACTGGTGGATATATGATAAAGCGACGGAGATTCGTCTCCTTCAAGGAACCTTTACATTCGCCAACGGCGCGACAGGGACGGCTGCCAGAAATGACGGCACAGAATTTACGTTTGACTACAACGCCGCGCAGAAAAAACTTGCCGCGCTAAACAGTGAGTGGGCGTACATTGATTTGAATAATTAACCCTTATTGAACGCCGGCTTGTGAGAAGCTATGCATCCCACAAGTCGGCCGCGTAAAGAGCGCCTCGCTTTTTACATTGGCAGGCGCGGGCGCTCACATCCTGAACTCAGACCCCAGATACACTTCCCTCACCATTTCGTTGGCAAGGATGGCGTCTTTGTCTCCGCGGGCGACAATGGTACCGGTGTTGATGATGAAGGCTTCGGTGGTAATTTCAAGCGTGTCCCGCACATTGTGATCCGTGATAAGCACGCCGATTCCCTTTTTCGCAAGCTGCCTGATTATCCGCTTGATTTCATAAACGGCGATGGGATCTATGCCAGCAAACGGCTCGTCAAGGAGCAGGAATTTTGGTTCCGTCGCCAGAGCGCGGGCTATTTCAGTGCGGCGGCGCTCCCCGCCGGAAAGCGTATGCCCGGGTTGCTTCCGCAGATGCGTGATGCCGAACTCTTCAAGAAGCTCTTCAAGCCGCACCCGTTTTTGCCGGTAGTTGATGTCCCGTCTGCTCTCCAGAATCGCCCAAATGTTTTGCTCAACCGTAAGTTTGCGGAAAATAGACGCTTCTTGCGGCAGGTACGCGATGCCTTGACGCGCCCGTTTGTACATCGGCTTGCGGGTGATGTCAACGCCGTCCATTGTAACATTGCCTTGCGTAGGGCGGTAAAATCCCACTATCATATAGAATGTCGTGGTTTTGCCCGCGCCGTTCGGCCCCAAAAGCCCCACCACCTCCCCGTTATACATGGAAAAATCTATCCCATGCACCACTTCTTTTTTTCCAAAACGCTTGTGAAGGTTGTTCACCGCAAGCATGTGGGAGCGGGCCGGCGCAAAATCCTCTTCTTCAGGTTCAGGTTCCGGTTCGCCGCCGGTAATCCATATATACGTCGTCTCCGCGTCTGGCGTAAAACGGCGGACAGCCGGAGGCAGTTTGACTGGTTGGCTGTCCGCCAATAGCGGCGCACTTGGATCGCCTCCGTCGAGAGTCGTTGCATATATGTAGGTGACGCCGCCAAGAGGCTCTTTCATTTCCATATCGTCGTCTTACGCCGAAACGCTCACTCTTTTATGGAACCGGCCACCGAACCGTCCATCGTAACATCATCGGTGTCAAGATCCACGCGGATACGATCCGCGTGGAACTCGTCCTGTTTCTTAAAAACAACAGGAAAGCCGGAAAGATCGAGTTGCTTCTCCTTGCGCCGGTACACTGCGTATTGGGAGCGGCACACTAGATCGTCCTTAAACAATCTGACCCCCACCTGAAAAATCGTAACCTCTTTTTCATCATCATATTCAATGAACCTGCCCTTGGCGACAATCGAATTTTTTCTATCCTCAAGCGAGGCGTTGCCCTCAAGCCGCGCAATTTTCAACTTCCGGTCGTAACGCAGCCTGTCGGTCTGGAAAAAAATCTCCTTTTCCTGCTCCTGCCCCCATACGTTGCCCGTACAATCAATAAACTGGTTGTTCTCTCCTAAAATCTCAATTCTGGACGCCCGCAACACCAAATTATCCGAATGCACCTCGGCGTTTCCGGTTAAAATGATCGTTTCCTTTCCTGCGGCTCGTCCCCCGCTCATTTGATCCGCCCTGAACGTGAACGTATCCGCGTCCAGCGGCGCGATAGAAACGGCAAAAGCGGCGAGAAATAATATATAAACATTCCATCCGTTCCGTCCACTTTCCCCTCGCGCCGCAGACCGCGCCGCAGATATTTTACATGCGCTTTCTTCGCTCATTCTTCATCCTCTTCAAAGTACACGCCCTGTATCCCGTCGTCAAACGTAAAAATCTGCTCTCTGGCATTGGCGGAAAACCCCTTTCCCGAAAAAGACGTCCCGTCGGATCGCTCGATCCGCACCTCATCCTCCTTTCCTGCGGAAATGGCTCGGGTCTTATCCTCCCAAAACAGCATATTGGTTCTAATGGAAATATCATCGGAGATGACATCAATACGGATGCCGTCCTGCATTTGAACGTTTCCGGTGTCGATCTCAATCTGGGCCGCGCCCACGCTGCCTTGTACATTCACCTCTTCCCCGTGGTTTTGGAACTGCTCAAACTCAAATTCCCACACGCTCATAACCTGTTTTTTCTCATAGCGTTCCGCTGTATCCGCCTTGAACCGCACAATCGGGTCTCCGTTTCTCACCCGCACATACTCAACCTCATTCATAATAATATCCGGCTGATCACTCGTTTCCGCTGTCGTCGCGCCATAATCAAAGGAGCAGGAGGCGAGCAGAATCAGAGGGAGCAGACAGTGAAACGCGCCGCGTCTAAAGTAGAGAGCGGTGGAAACGACGCGAGAAGGCGCGACAAACGCCTTTGTATGGAAGTCATCAGAAGGCGATGCGGCAGAGCCGCTCGCAAAGGCATGTTCGCGCAACTTGTGTGTATACGCCATCTCTTCATCCTCCAGCTTTTCTGTCTCGTATCGCGGCTATAAAATCTCTGAACAGCGGATTTGCCGACGTAGGCTTGGACTTAAATTCGGGATGGAACTGGACGCCCAAGCCCCACGGATGATCGGTCCACTCGACGCACTCGACCAGACTTCCGTCCGGCGTAAACGCCGTCAGTTTAAGACCGGAAGCGGACATGTCCTCACGGTACCGGTTTGAAAACTCGTAGCGGTGCCGGTGCCGCTCCCAAATGCGCTTTCCTTTGTAAGCCGCGAAAATCAGACTCCCTTCAACTGCAACGGATTCGCTCTTTCCAAGCCGCATGGTGCCGCCATAGTTCTTCACATCAACCTGTTCTTCCAGCAAATCCACCACCGGATGTTTGGCGTTTTGATCGAACTCCGTGGAGTCCGCGTCCTTGAAGCCAAGCGCGTTGCGCCCCCACTCTATCACCATTATCTGCATACCCAGGCAGATGCCCAGATACGGCGCCTTATGTACACGCGCCCATTGCGCGGCGTTTATCATGCCGTTGACGCCCCGCTGTCCAAAGCCGCCGGGAACCAAAATGCCGTCAACCCCGCCGCCGACAGCGGCATCGCCCAAAATGCCGTCAACTGCGGCGGGATCCTCCAAACGGGATGAGTCCACTTTCACCAACTCAACCTCCACATGAGCTTCAAGCCCCGCATGGAAGAGCGCCTCGTACACGGACTTATATGCGTCATGCAGTTCCATGTACTTTCCAACCACGCCGACGCGCACTTTGCCTGTGCGAGCCTCGAATTCTTCCATCACCTTGCGCCACGGCTTCAAATCGGAATGACGGCTCGCCACTCCCAGTTTTTTCAGCGCCACCTGATCCATCTTCTGCTCGTAGAACACGAGGGGGATGGCGTATATTGTAGTGCTAATATTATAAGAAGTGAAAACCGCTTCGGTTTCCACATTGGTAAAAAGCGCTATTTTTTTCCGCATAGACTCGTCAAGCGTCACCGGAGCGCGGCAGATCAGAATGTCCGGCTGTATGCCCATTTCCTGCATAGCCTTCACCGAATGTTGCGTGGGTTTTGTTTTAAGCTCGCCTTCGCCCACCTCCGGGATAAGCGTCAGATGTACGGACAGGGCGTTCTCCTTGCCGTATTCGTGAATAAGCTGCCGGGCGGCCTCCAGAAACGGGATCGACTCAATGTCGCCGACGGTTCCGCCAATCTCCACAATCACCACATCAGTATCCGGATCCGGCGCCGCGAGTATCCGGCATTTGATCTCATCGGTTATATGCGGAATAACCTGCACGCAACGTCCGAGGTACCGCCCTTCCCGCTCCTTCCTCAATACGGAGTCGTAAATCTGTCCGGTTGTAATGGAATTCGCCCGGTATAGCGGACTGTTCGTAAAACGCGCGTAATTCCCCAAATCAAGATCAGTCTCCGCCCCGTCATCAGTAACGTAGACTTCTCCATGCTGATAGGGGTTCATGGTGCCGGCGTCCACATTGATATACGGATCGCATTTTACCATGCAGACATTAAGCCCCCGGCACTCAAGCAAAGCGCCCAGAGAGGACGCGGCAACGCCTTTTCCGAGGCTGGAACATACACCGCCAGAGACAAAAATAAACTTATTCATGCCCTAGTATTATGCCAAGAGAGAACCGGATTGACAAGTCCTCCGCGCCGGATATTTTCCAGCTATTAATTGCCATTAAGTGTTTTTTCTGACATTGACAATTTTTAGATAGTAGCTTATGATTAAATATCATGGCAGATACAGTGTTTTTAAGCAATGCTGACTTTGAACAATACCGCATGCTCATTTATAATGAGAGCGGCATTCATTTTACGCCGACGAACCGCTCCATCTTGGAAAGCCGGCTTAAAGACCGGTTGCGGGAAAAAAGTATTGACGTACGAACGTATTACAATACTATTTCCAGAGACAAGGAGGAGATGAAAAGCTTTCTTGACTCAATCACAACAAATTTGACGCGCTTCTTTCGCAACCAAGCTCATTTTGATGTGCTGGAGCATCATATAGTGCCCGAATTGATGAAATTGAAAAAATCGCTCGGCAACACCACCATCAAGATATGGAGCGCGGGTTGTTCAACTGGAGAAGAGCCATACACTTTGGCGATGTTGATGAGTCAGATAACGCCCGCCCCCTGGAAGTTTGAGATAATCGCCAGTGATATAAGCCTTAAATGCCTTATGACCGCGAAAGAGGGCTTTTACGCGGACAGCCGCATCGCAGGCGTACCCGACAACTATCTGCACAAATTTTTTGACAAGGTGAGCGGAGGCTACAAAATCAA
Organism: Treponema sp.; assembly: GCA_031265845.1. Lineage (GTDB taxonomy): Bacteria > Spirochaetota > Spirochaetia > Treponematales > Breznakiellaceae > JAIRKH01. The sequence continues at coordinate 35,278 of JAISCC010000061.1, read as the reverse complement.
GCACGATCTGATGTCCAAAGTGCGTTTTGATTACCATAATCTTAAAAATGATTCAGGATTGCACAACTTGGACATTGTATTCTGCCGTAATGTTATTATTTACTTCGATGAAGCCGCGCAAACCGCAGTGATGAAGCGTTTCTGGGACGCGATGGCGTCAAAATCATTCCTGCTTATCGGACACTCGGAATCGCTGTTCGGTATGGATACAAAATTTGAATTTGTAAAAACTCAATGGTCAACATTTTACAAAAAATGGATATAGCGTGGTTTTTAGTTCACGTTTGATTATCGTGTGCGCGAAAAGGCGCGTAAGCAGGAGTTATGATGTATGGCTGATGACATTAGCGTTTTAGTTGTTGATGATTCCGCGTTGATGCGAAATCTGATAGGCCGCATGATAGAAAACACGCCGGGGCTTGTAATGGCCGACAAGGCGATGAATGGCAGATTTGCGCTTCAAAAAATTCCTCGCGTCAATCCTGATGTCATCGTGCTTGACCTTGAAATGCCGGAAATGAACGGCATTGAATTCTTGAAAGAGCGCAGAAAGCAAGGCATAAAGATACCGGTTGTTATTCTTTCGTCTATTGCCGCTCGCGGCGCGGAAATCACCATGGAAGCGCTGGCGCTCGGCGCAAGCGACTTTGTTCAAAAACCATCGGGTTCCATTTCGGATGACATTCACACGGTGAAAGATCTCCTCACCAGCATGCTTCTAGGCTACGGCGGACAGTACCGCAGAAAACAGGGTAAAAAAGCCGCGCTTGTTGATTCTACGGGAAAACCGTCCGCAAAGATCGGCGGATCATCGCTGATAGGAACCACCCAATCGCAATCTTTCGTTAAATCTGCGGACGGTCTTGTTATTCCGCCGCATGGTACGGTAAAGATACGTCCTCCCTTGCGCAGACCAGGCAGAACCGACATCATTGCCATCGGCATTTCAACCGGCGGTCCAGATGCGCTCCGCTTCGTGTTCTCAAAACTCGACGCGGACCTCAAGGCGCCGATTGTGGTTGTTCAGCACATGCCTCCCGGCTTCACTCTTGAGTTCGCCCGAAGCCTTGACCGCGTTTGCCCCCTCGAAGTCAAAGAAGCCGAAGAAGGCGATGCCGTTCAATCCGGACGCGCCCTTATCGCCCAGGGCAACAAACATCTTGAAGTGGAGAGGCAACCCTACGGCGCCATCGTTCACCTTACCGACGCTCCCCTTGTCAGCGGGCATCGACCTTCGGTCGATGTGCTTTTCGCATCAGTCGCCAAATGGTACGGCAACCATGCGCTCGGTGTCATTATGACCGGCATGGGACGGGATGGCGCCGAACAAATCGGCGAAATCTACAAAGAAGGCGGGCTTACCTTGGGTCAGGATGAAGCCTCTTCCGTCGTGTACGGCATGCCTCGCGTTGCGTTTGAACTGGGTCACGTACAAGAGCAAGTATCCCTTCAAAACATGGCGCGTAAAATTTGTGATTTAGCGAAAACGCCGCGCTAAAAAGCCGTCTCGACGGTTGACGGACATCCTTCGTCCTCGCCGAGGATGTATTGGAATGCGCGGGCGCCCCCATTCTGGAGGCGGGTCCTCTCATTCCGGACGTATTCGCCAGTGCCCATCTATTTTTTCACATGATGCGATAGGCGCATCCAGTTGGCTGCCATCTTCCGCAACGAGCTTTATCTTCCCCAAGATCACATTCACTTCCAGTATCCGCCATAGTGTGCCATTATAAGACACCCTCACTCCTTCTTGGGGGCATGAACGGCGCTGTTCGCAGTAGAAGGCGTGTTCATAAGAGAGGCAACACAAAAGGCGTCCGCAGGGACCCGATATCTTCATGGAATTGAGAGACAGGTTCTGATCTTTCGCCATCTTGATCGACACGGGTTTCAATTTATCGGAGACGGCGTGGCAACAATAGTCCCTGCCGCAGATGCCAAGCCCGCCCAGAACCCGCGCCTCATCACGTATGCCGATTTGACGCAATTCAATGCGCGCCCTGAACACGCTCACCATATCCTTGACCAGATCCCGAAAATCAACGCGGTTGTCAGCGGTAAAGAAAAACAGTATCTTGGAGTCTTCCAAAAGGTAATGTACAGACACCAGCTTCATATCAAGGCGATGCGCCGCTATCTTTTCTTTGCATATAGCAAAAGCTTCACATTCCAGAGCTTTATTGTTGGCGGCTTTGTTCAAGTCTTCTTCTGTCGCAAGCCGTTCTATGACGGCCATTTCCGAAAAGTAAGAGCTTTTCCTTATCTGCCCCATAACCTTGGCCAAGTCCCTGCCATAGCGGGTCGGCACGATCACCATGCGTCCATTTTCAAGGACTTCCCCGCTATACGCCGCAAGAAACGTCTCGTTGGAGTAGAAAAGACGCAACCGGTACACGGGCGTATCGGGCATAATCTCGCGGCTCTCAACAATAACGGTGGCGATCTGCTCTACTAATTCTTCGGAATCATCAAAATCAATAATATCTTCATCTAAATAATCGCTCATGATGTCACCTCGCCTTCATTGAAGCAAGTCTACCAGAATACCGGTGATTTCTTCAAGACGCTCTAGAATTGCAAGCTGATCGCGCTGACCCGCAAGAATATCCGTCGCCAACTGATCAAGCTTCTTGTCTACAATCTGAACAAGCGTCTTTTCCTTGCGCTTGCGAAGGCTTACGCCCGTATATTGTTTTTCAATATCATAGGTGTTTTGTACAATAAAAGCAAGAAAATTCCGCACCACCTGTTTATACTTCAGGATTTCTGCGGGCAAAGGACGTTTTCTCAGAGCATCGCCCGCGCTGTGGACATCTTCAAGCAGTTGGTTGACGGTCTCTTCAGTAACCGGCAGTCGCCCCACATCCGATATTTCAGTTTCCTCATTCGCCCGTTCCAAAAGGGTACGGAATACAGATTTCGACTTGACTTCAGACTTTTTTTGGGTCTTTCTCATTTCATTTTTAAGCCCCGTATATGAAACAGGGTTAAAAAATGGAGCGGCACTTTCTATCTTGTCCACAAGCGCGTCCCGCTTCGCTCTTCAACGCCGTATTCTTGCTGTTTTTGACGCCGCTGAAAGCGCGGAAAGCATGCCCCGCATGTCGCGGTACTCGGCGAGGGTTTTTTCCCATTGCTCGTCGCTCGTGCAAACCGAAACCTTGCCATGAATCAGACAGCCTTCATCAGCTTGAATACGCCGCGTAATGATGTCGCCCAACACAAGGGCGCTTGAAAGGATAATAAGCCGCTCGCTGGCAATGACGTTGCCGTACACCACGCCGCCTATAGTAATGGAGGTTCCCGCCACATCGCTCTTCATGCGAGCTTTCTCACCGATAATCACCTTGCCCTTCGCTCTCAGATTGCCACGCAAACTGCCGTCCACACGGGTGAAACCCGCAGAATCAACATCGCCTACGACGATGGAATTTGGGCCTATAATAGTGTTCACTGAAAATTCATTTGCCATGGACGCCTACTTCTCAACCGGTTTGATGAGGGTGTCGCGTATGTTAAGGTATTTATAGGGATCGACTACATCGGAGCCTATATGCACCTCGTAATGAACATGAGGACCCGTTGAAAGACCAGTATTTCCTATGTAACCTATAACATCGCCCTGCTGAACGCGTTGCCCCGTCTTCACACGCACACTGAGCATGTGCGCGTAACGGGTGTAAAACCCGTGCTTGTGCTTGATGATGACGTAGTTTCCAAATCCGCCCGGATCAAAATCCACCGTAACGACCTGCCCATCGGCAGTCGTAACAATCGGATCGCCCTGCCGGTACGTGGAAAGATCAATGCCTTTATGGATGTAGAATTGCCCGGTGAAGGGGTTTTCGTTCTGACCAAAGCTCATGGAAATATGCCCGATGCCGCCTTTTATGGGCCAAATGCTGGGGATTTCTGTAAACAAGGCGTTGTGCGAGTTGAGAAGCGCGCCGATTTCCTTAATCGGTTCAATGGTGGAAGCAATATAACCTCTCAGCCCGCGCATGTCGTTCACTTCCTGAAGGACGCCTTCGGGCGTTTCCTGTATATCGAAAAATGACGACAGATCCCCGCCTGCGCCTGAATTGTCTTCCTTAAAGGCGGGCATATCCGCCCCAAGCGCGGAAAGTGTGCCGGAGAGCGCGGCTTCAAATCCACGCGCTTCCCGTATGAGCAGAGCGGTTTCCTCACGAAGCTGATCGAGGCTCGCCTGCGTCTCCTTGAGCCTGCCGTCCTTGTCTGTAACCGCAACCATGCTCCCCGCATTCGACGACGCTCCGTACCGGAACAGCGCGGCGGCTCCGCCCGCAAACAACAGCGCGAGGCAGATCGCCGCAAAAATCGAAATATGAAAATTATAGACTTTCTTCTCAGAATGAGGAACCAGTACTATCGTATATTGTTTGCGCAAGCCTGTGAATACAGCCTTAAAAAAGGCGCCTAAACCTCTCCCAATCAATATAAAGACACGTCTTGCCTTTTGGACAGCGTTATTTTCCAAACGTTTATAGGTTAATATAGTCGACACACTACACCTCTTTTTACAAATGTCACCGTATTTATCATACAATTCCATAAACCGGTTGTCAAGAGGGGAATTCAGAATTTATGACGCGCGCGGTTTCGCTACAACTGCGCCCTAACGCCAAGAGTTACGCCGTAATTTTGATCGATAAGGTTGAACATTCCGGTAAGATCGATTTTGATAATGGCAAGGTTGAAAGACAGTCCGCCAAACAGCCTGATTCCCCAACTGTCGCGCCGGTTATAAGATGAAGAAAACCCATTGGCGTTGATGTTGTTGAGACCGGGAACTTTTTCTTTTATTTTGTCAATGCCTGCGTCATCAATGGCGCCGCCATCGTAGGTTACGCGCGTTTCTACGCCATAGCTGGCTTTTGACACAGCGGCGTAGCTTACGCCCGCTCCACCATAGGGGGTGACGATCAGCAATGTCTTTGAAACCTGCGCCTTCAATTCCAGAGTCAGCGTTTCCCATGAAAGCCTCACTGTGGGTTTAGCCAGCGCAAGCGTATGGTTCCCAGAACCATCGTTAAAACTAAAAGACGCGCCATCGCCAGTCGAGGCGGAAATTCCGCCTTTCAGATAATTTACGCCGAATCCAATGGAAACATTTGGAAGTACGACTCCCTGTTTTATGAGTCCATAACGGAAATCGGCGCCCGCAAGCAGGAAGTTTACATCGACGCGGGCATCCGTCAAAAGGGGCGCATCCGGCAACGCTCCGAATTTCACGCCGATGTCAAAGGGAATGCCAAAACCTCCAAGACGCCCTTCCACAACATAGACGGGAAGCGGAAAAAAAGCGAGCGAATACGGAATGTCAAACGATTTCAGCAGATCCGCCGCAACGCCAACATCTATAGTGGTGGCGCCGGTTGAAACGCCGGCGCCAAAATGAGGCGGTACGTCAAAAAACTGCCCTATATACGCATCCGACCAGTTGAGTCCTACACTTGCGTTGAACGGCAACGACTTGGCAAGCGCCTCTGAAAATCCATCAAATCTATTTTGTAAATCATTCAACGAAATTGATTGCGCAAATCCAAATGAGCCGCAAAACAAAAACACGGCTACTATCAAAACAGATGAGTTTTTTCTCACAAACTCTCCTTTCTCTGTTATTCACAGCGGGGTCTCATACCGCGCCCAAAAGAGCGGACATTTAGGGCGGTTAGAGTTGGCGACGCCAACAAAAAATGGCGGCAGGACAGTTACATAATTTCCTTACAGTCGACCCAAAGGATCGCAAACCGAAGGTTCGCCGAACCTCGTAAATAATGCGAAGCTTGCAAGACGCCCCGCCCTGAAAGGCGGGGAAGTTCATTATGAATCTATCCTTGCCAGCGCAAACGTTTCGCGCCGCTTTGCGCGATCTTTGAAACGGACTCTAGACATTCAAAATTATATCATGCTATAGTGTAAAAAACAAGTTTTTCATGGGGAAAAGCGGGTTTTAGCCCGTTTCCCTTAAGCCTTTTTCAAAACAAACAGAGTTTTGCGAGTTTTGAAACAAGCTCAAACACTATCTTTAATGGAAGCATAGAGGTGGACATTATAAAACAGGCGGGCGACTATCTAGCGGAACGCTTGGCAGAATGCCTGGTGGAATGCGCGTCTACGGCAACAGACGGAACCAAAAGCGGCTTGACAGGCGAGGCTGCCGTATGATACGCCCTGTTCAGCGCAAAGACGCCCGTACGCTTGGCGAAATTTACAATTACTATATCACGCGGACGGTTGCCTCATTTGAGGAGTGCGCGCTTGAGACGCGGGATATGGAAGAGCGGATTCAGGCGATTTCCGCCGCATATCCGTGGCTGGTGTGGGAGGAAGACGGCGAAGTGTTGGGTTACGCCTATGTCAACACGTTCAAGGAACGTTTCGCCTACCGTTTTTCTGTGGAAGACACGATTTACCTGAAGTGTGGTTGCGAAGGGCGCGGCGCCGGAAAAAAACTGCTCGCCGCTCTTCTTGACGAGGTGAAAAAGATGGACATCCACGCCGTCGTTTCCTGCATCACCATACCCAATGAGCGAAGCGTCGGCTTGCACGAAAAATTTGGTTTTGCCAAGATAGCTCACTTCCGTGAAATCGGCTTTAAATTCAACCGGTGGCTTGATGTGGGGTATTGGGAATTAATGTTATGAAAGGGTTGCGTTGCGCATGGCGGCGAAGACAGCCATAAAACCGGCGCATCCGGCGGTTTGATCACAGGCGCCGTTTTTACGCCCGCGAGATGGGCGGAATTCGCTGCGGCGGGCTTTTGACCGCTTTTCCTCAAGCCTGTTCCAAAATTAACCCGAACGTAGTTCGCGTTTTGGAACAGGCTCAACATACAAAATTGTATGGGAAGCGTATGGAAAAGCGTCTTTTAAGCCTCAATTATTCTGCGGAAACTGGCTGGCGAATCAGGCGTTGCATGCATTTATTCCATGCGCGGACAAAGCCGCCGCCGAGCGCCTGCTGATACCTGTCCCATCCCGCCATTGAGCGCTATTCGCTCTTGTCAAGGATGGGAGGAACCATAAATTGGGCGCAGCCGGGAAGGATCGCGGCGATGTTGCGTTTTAAAGGCATCTGAAAAGTCAAAAACATTTTTGGGCGCTTCTGGAAACCTTGTTGGATTCCCTTGATGCGTCAGGGTAAGAAAACCTCTGAAAACTGTCGAACCGCAGGTTCGCAACCGCAGGTTCGCGTTTTCAGAGGTTCCCCTTTATCAGAAGGTGTGATTCGAGCGTATCGCTGGGTGTGATACGACTCCAAATATAAGGAGCGCTCTATGGCGTCATCTGCACGTATCATTGATGAACGTATGTCGCGGCATTCATGTCGGCGGCGATCCATGCCGTCGCAACAATCCGCGATGAAATTTTTTTTTACCTGCTTGCTGAACCGTGCGCTCAGAAGAGCCGGTTGCGCCTGCATCGGCATGGTGTTCTATAATTTTTTCTTTATCCAGTACAAAGGCGCGTTGTTGCGGAACATTCCCGTTGTCAATGTCGAACACCCGCTGGACAAAGAAATTCCGTTCCTGCCCCGGAAGGTGAACGTCTATCTTGATTTTTTCGCTTTCTGGATTTGTACCGCCAGTTTTCTCAATTGCGTCTATCCGGATCGGAAAGGGGTCGCCGCCGGTTTTATCGTCTCTATAGGAAGGCTCTACAAGACCGCCGCCGAAGTGTACGCCGCGTGTTTTTCCACGACCAAACGTCCCCGGTACTTCGGTACATTCCGCTTCGCGCTGATCCACGCCTTTGATCCGCATCTCATGTGCATACCAAGCCTGCACGTCATGGTGGTGATACATGTCTATACCGCATTCGCCGGCATTATACGGTCGTTGGGCGATAGCGAGACTTTCGCGCGACAAGCTGCGGAACTCAGGCGGCGCGCGCTCGCCATTACGGAATCCGTGCTGTACGTAAAGCAACACAGCGTCAACTGCGTCGCCGCCGCGATGTACGCCATGACCCGCTTTGATCCGCCGCTGTTCACCGGGAAGGATGCGGAAGCTTTTGTCGCAGACCTCTTCACGGACAACACCCTGCCGCCTGCCGCGGCGGCCTGCGTCAGGGAGCATATTCTTTCGCTGTACCAGCGCTTCCTCGCCCAAGGGGCGCTGTCTGCGGATTGGACGGAGCCGCTCATGGCGTTTTTGGAAGAGCGAAAAGCCTGACGCGCCGCCGCCCAAACATCGTCGAATTTACGACTCGCAACCTTTGGTTCGCAAACTCGCAATTCGCAGACCGCAGGCTCGCTACAGCCGGAACGGCAGACGGCGCAAGGGTGAAAAATGAGGGGGGATGCGGCGCATTCCGCAAGCGTCCGCAAGCGTCGTATATGGTTACAAATACGCCTTGAACCGCCGCTCAATGTCGGAAATGATTTTGTATTCAATGGCGTCAACCAACGCTATATGGCTCGCGTCAATGATGTCCGTTGAGACGCCCACAGTTGTCCATGTGTGCATGCCGTCCGTAGATTCGATAAGCACGCGGACTTTTGCGGCGGTCGCGTCTTTTCCGTCAATGACACGGACTTTATAGTCCGTGAGGCGCGCCTGAGAGAGCTGTGGGTAAAATCGTTTCAACGCGCCCCGCAACGCCTCGTCAAGAGCGTTGACGGGTCCGTCGCCTTCAGCGGCCGCTATTTCCTGTTGCCCGTCGACTAGCGCCTTCACCCATGCGTGGCAGTACGCCGCGACGCCACAGGCGGAGTGTTCGCTCACCACACGGTAGTCCGCAATGGTGAACAGAGGCTGGTATTTGCCGAGTTCCTGACGCGCCATAATCTCAAAACTGCCGTCCGCGCCTTCAAACTGCCAGCCTTCCGCCTCCAACGCCTTGAGTTTTGCGGCAAGCGCGGCGATTGCCGGATGATCCTTGGTGACGCTTGGGTCGATTTTCTTGACCCGCTCAGCTATGGCGGAGCGTCCGCCGATTTCGCTTATAAGGAAACGGCGGCTGTTTCCAACCGTGTGCGGTTCAATATGTTCAAAAGAGCGGCTGACTTTGAGAATGCCGTCCGCGTGCATGCCCGCCTTATGCGAAAAAGCGGATGCGCCTATGTATGGCATGGAATCCGGAACCGCGACATTGGAAATTTCCGCCACTTTGCGCACTGTGGAGAAAAGCCGCTCCAAAGAGCCTTCCGCAATGCAACAACGCTTGAGTTTCAGTTCTATGCCGGGAATGATTTCCGCAAGAGCCGCGTTGCCGCACCGCTCGCCGAAACCAAGCAACGTTCCCTGTATGTGGGAACAGCCGGCTTTTATTGCCATGAGGGTGGATGCGGTCGCCATGCCGCCATCGTTGTGGAGGTGGACGCCGAGCTTTGCGCAAAGCGGATGTTCATTCTCCGGTTCCCGCGTTCCCCCTCCCAACGCAGCCAAAGTCTCTTTCACAACATGGGCTATGCTGTCGGGGAAGCCCCCCCCATTGGTGTCGCATAATACAAGCCGGTCGACGCCGGACTCAAGCGCGATTTTGAGAGTGGAAAGCGCGTAATGTGGATTTACGGCGTAGCCGTCGAAAAAATGCTCTGCGTCAAAGATGACGGTACGGTTGTTTTTTTTGAGAAATTCGATGGTCTCGCCTATCATGGCGAGGTTTTCATCAAGACTAACGCGCAAGACTTCGGTAACATGGACATCCCAACTCTTGCCGAAAACCACCACGGCGCCCGTCTTTGCGGCAAGAAGGCTCTGCACTTGCATGTCTTCGGCGACTGACACGCCCTTCTTGCGGGTTGAGCCAAACGCGGCGAGTTCCGCATGTTCGAGCTTGAGACTTGAAGCGAGCCGGAAGAATTCCATATCCTTGGGGTTGCTGCCCGGATTTCCGGCTTCGATCCAGCGTACGCCAAGTTCATCCAGAGTCTGCGCTATGGCGAGTTTATCCTGTACGGAAAAACTGATGCCCTCGCCTTGCGCGCCGTCCCGCAAAGTTGTGTCAAGGATTTCAATGTATGTGGCTTCTTTAATCGTATTCATAAGAATAAGTGATGTTTCCCACGCGGACCCCAAATTCCATCATACGCCGCAGGACAATGTTGGCTATTTTATACTATTGCGGCGAAGAAGACTTGAACTTCCATACCTCTCGGCACCAGCACCTCAAGCTGGCGTGTCTACCAAATTCCACCATCGCCGCATTAATGAAAAAAGTATACCGAAAACGCTCTTTTTTGTCAAGCCTTTTTTTCAAGAATGTGAATAGCGGCTGGAAATTTCGCGCCTTATATCCTGCATGTGATTGCCGCGCGCGACTCGTACGGCGCTCTTGAGAGCGTGGAGATGGATCCGTCTCCATAAAGATCAACGCATCGGGAATACCCGCCTCACTCCTGTCCAGCGTTTCCAACCGCCGGAAACGCTCTTTTCGCTCTATAGGCCGCGTTTTCTTGCTCTCATGATTCGCCGATTTGTCCTTATGAGATTTTGATTGAGGGTAGGAGTTTTCATCAATATGACGATGTTAATAAGCCGATAGCGTGGGCTGGGGAGATTGTACATGCTCCTGATTTACTGCGTTTGACGGCGATCTAATTAAGGGTTTATCCCTAAATAGATTTCCCCTGGGTTCCGATATGAAACCAGGGGGCAAACGGCGTCTTCTGATGGACGGCGCCGGTGGCAACCGAGGCCAACCGCCGCGATGTATCCCAGCTTGAAGCGGCGCCGGATTCTTTTCAGATTGAACGGACTGACAGTGTTGAAACTCCTCGGCGTTTGCGCCTTGACAAAGACTATAGCGGGGGGCCGGACCTAGAGCTTGTTGTTTTATGCGGGTTCATCCCTCATATCAAGAGCCGCGGGCAGGAAAAAATGGAAAAGCGGCGCGCCTCTGAGCGCAAGGCGCGCCGACGGATAGTGGAATCCGCTCGCTCGCGGATGAATCGTTTTCGCAAAATACCGGCTCGCTTTCAGAGATTGGAGAGTTCGCGCCTTGTCTTGCTTATGCCCGCGCGCGCCTTCATCGCCTTCCGTAAGGCGTTTAGTATTTAGGGACAAGCCATTAGTAGTTGTGATTCGCTATAATTTTTGCATATACATCTGAAACCGTCGAAACAATTCTCTCCGCTTCCTCCATAGCATTATATCTTCCGTATGAGATGCGGATTGATGATTTTGCTTGTTTCTCAGATAGTCCCAACGCCAGTAGAACATGCGAGGCTTCGTCTTTACCGGAATTGCATGCAGAACTTGTAGATACACAAACCTCTTTCAAATCCAGCAGGCGCATAACCGCCTCTCCTGACGCGTAAGGAAAAGTGATATTGACAATGCCGGGCAGCCTTTCCGCCCCTTGTCCGTTGATTCTGATTTCGGGGATTTCAGCTTTCAGTCCATTAATGCTTGTCTCAGCAAGAGCGGTTAGTTTTTCACTAATCAAAGACATATCAGCGACGCTCTCTTCGAGCGCATATCCCATTGCGGTTATCCCAGCCACATTCTCCGTTCCAGCCCGTTGCCCGTGTTCCTGTTCGCCGCCAAAAATCAATTGGGGAAGGTCTATGCCTGAACGCTTATATAAAAAACCCGTCCCTTTCGCTCCGTTGAATTTATGCGCGGAAGCGGTTAAAAAGTCCAATTGCAAATCTTTTACATTCACGGGGATATGGCCGACGGCCTGTACCGCGTCTGTGTGAAAAAGGACATCCTTTTCCCGCAGGTATTTTCCAATCTCTGCTATCGGCTGAATTGTCCCTATTTCATTGTTCGCAAACATAACCGACACGAGTTTCGTATTCGGCCTTATTGAGGACGCTACATCCCGAACAGAAATACGCCCCACACTATCCACAGGCACGTACGTTACCGAAACGCCACATGTTTCAATTTTGCGGCAAGCGTTCAAAACGGAGTGATGTTCTATGGAAGAGGCGACTACATGAATATTCTCGCCATTAAACAACCGGGCGATACCCTGAATCACCCAACTGTTTCCTTCAGAGCCGCCTGATGTAAATGCAATTTCAGAAGGCTCCGCGCCGATAGCCACAGCAACTTGACGGCGGGCTTCCTCAATGACTCGCTTTGCTTTAACCCCAAAAGTATACCGGCTTGAGGCATTGCCATATTGCTCCCGCAAAAAGGGAAGCATCTTTTCAAAAGCCGCCTCGGATAGCCTTGTTGTAGCCGCATTGTCGGCGTATATCACGTTCCGTTCTCCTTTCTCTTAAAACAGGATGCAACCTTCTTCTTTGAACTCTTCAATCTTTGCCAATAGGAATCCGCCGTCCACTTCCAGGTAGTCCGCGAGACAATCAAGACAATAGAAACGTTTGGCGTCTCTATCAAACAGTTTTCTTGTCAGGCCGATTTCATTTTTGCTCAATTGTTCTTTTCCGCAAACGTAACATTTTTTCTTTTCTGCGCTTTTAGTCATCCTGTCTCTCTTAATCCGGTCTGACGCCAAATACTGGCATATTTTTGCCTCTATATTCTTCGTCAAGTTCACCAAGCTGGTATTTAATCGTATCCCGCATCTTACGGGCCCTGTCAAGACAATACCGTTTGAACTCCCGGGAAGCAATGTCACCGGGACTGCGCACATTGGGGAACAACAGCTTAAGATAGGCTGTCGAGATGCGTTTAACCGCTTCGGTATCCCGGGTGTCCGCCGCTTCCGGAACTTCAATGAGTTCGTCAACCACAGCGCGGTAACTCATATCTTCACGAAGTTCATGGAGCATCGAACAAAAATACTCCGAATTCAACGCCCAACCAGCAATTTTAAGGTCGTCGTTCATTCGGGGTATATTCCAGCCTTTAATGAAACCGTGAAAACGTTCAATCAATGCCGATTCGTGGAACACAGAAGGCAACTCTTTGAACATGTTGCTATAACCATCGGAGTCCATTGTTTCTTTTTTTATATTGCCGCAGAGAACAACACCGGCGTCGGCGGCTCCTTCGTAGTTTCCAACGGTGAATATGCCTGATTCCAGGTAGCCCTTCAATGCGGCCCTCATTTCATCTATATCGGTGAAGGAAATAGTCTGCACTTCATCAAGGGTTATGAAATCATTCCCTGACACTAATCCTACTGCGCGTTTATTTTGGTCATAGAACATTTTCGCCCTGCTCATACTACCACCGCTTGACAACCAGCCGAAACGGCTTACACGACCAAACAGGTAAGACTTGCCGGTTCCTTTTGGCGCAAGTTCTATGAGATTCAGACGTTTTTCTACAAAGGACAGCAAACGGGTCAGCATGGTGAGTTTTTTTTCTTCCGGATCCACTTTGTTAATATAATCGTTAGGGGCGCTTGTTGTCAGCGAATATCCGTTCGCATTGTAGTCTATCGCTCCCAACAAGACATCCAGCCATTCAGACGCACTGAATTCATTACGGGCGTTTTTGTAGTATTCGATATCAATTGTATAGGGACAGAAGGTGTTGAAAGCCGTGAGTTTTATTTTTCCTCTGTTGGCTTCTTTGGATTTTTCTGTATTGAAGTTATCTGACGGACGATAGCCAATTTCGATTATTCCCCAAGTTTCCCGTCCGCGCACCAAATCATCTTTGCAGGTCTGCCAAACAGAATCCTCAATAATCGTGTCTTTGCTTGTCAACCCGAAATCAGGCAAGGCGAATGACACTCCGCCTGTTTTGATATCAATGTCTACAGAGACCTTGGCAAGAAATTTGACCCGTTCGTGTTCGATTATCACTTGATTTTTTATCGCTGTCCAATCGTCTTTGCGCGGCAAATACGTACGCACAAAACGCAACAATTCATCGGAGTCAAAGCGGCCGTTTTCGTCTTCAAACTTTTTCAAAAGCCAGTCGCGCATAAAGGATGGCAGACTCAGCGCGGAGAAAAAGTTGCTTTTTTTTAGGTCTTTATAAACGACCATTTCATCAAAACAATTCCTGAGTTTATCTATCATTAAAGATTCTTCTTAAAATGGCTGTCGAAACCGTCATCAATTTTACCGCTCTTGCCTTGCGTCTTAATCAGGACTTCGCCAATTAAGTCGTCTCCCGCGTAAACATCCGCAGGGTATTCGCCCGCCCGTCTTATGTCAGGCAAGGTGACTTTGTAATGGTTTTTGTCAATTGGTGAAGCCGAATGCCGCTTCCCATTCAACACGAGTGACACATTATTCAGAGGAGCATTCGCAAAAAGGGTTGCCACAGTTCCGTTTCGGGAGTCAACCGTTACGCTGTCTTCCACCAGATCAACCGTTACATTGCTGTTTTTCAGCGTGAGTTCAATAATCGGAATAACGACTTCCTCAAGCGACGCCCCTCCATGCGCCTCTACATTAGCGGCGCGGCCTCCTTTAAATCTGCCATAATCGGCAAGCGCTAGATAACCGTTCTCATCAACGGCAAAAGGCAAATCATGGGGATCGAACTTCTTGCAACAACGCCCTGAATGTTCCCCCTGCGTCTCTGCCGGATACCGCTCCTCTTTACGACGCAAGACGGCAAGCCGCGAAGCCCCGTGGTCGCTTGCAATCAAGAAGCGTTTATAATGACGCGAAGCAAGTTCAGTGGCGGCCCTGTCTATGACATCAGCGATTATATCCAGTTCCCCGGCGAGGTAGATAGGCGACTCGTTCTTTGTGAAGTTATACCCGCCTGTATCTTTGTGCTTTATTTCATCAAGTCTTTTATCTCCATTATCGCCATTCTTTGCCCCCGTCCATTCATCGAAAAAGTTGCGGTTCATTGCGGTTGTCGTCGGCAATTCCGCGCGGGCGATATTTACAGAGATAGACAGTTCGCGCTCGTACGCCAATTTTGAAATATACGCTAGGTACTCAACGCCGAGAGCGTCCAGCCAAAACAAGAATGTGCCGTTAAGCGCGTGTCACGTTTTTAACGCTTTGTTAACTATACGCTTATGGGTTTAATACTCCGCCGCTTCGGGCGCTCTGCGATGGTTCGAATCAGCGATGCCAGCAAAAAATGGCGGCGACCCCACAGATGATAAATTTTCTTACAGTCGAACCAAAGGTTCGCGCTTGGCGCACGGACTCCCATTCGCGGCGCTTGTTTCTGGTAAGGCGCGAGGACGTTTCGCCAACGGCATTGCGGTATTGCGCCACCGCTGGCGTGAGTGACGCAGAGACAATTATCTCCCGTTTTCCATTGAAAAAAAAACTCCGTTGCGTTATGGTTATAACATGGCTTTGACATCACGGTCTTTGTTGAAACACGGTTCGACGCTGTCTCTCTTGACACTCTTCTCAAGGATTTTAGGGTTGTTGCGGGAGATGACCAAGGCGAGTCTGCTTGGAACATCCGCCCTATCAGACGCTTTTTCGGTGGCTTTCATGGTGCCGAATCTCTTCCGCCGTCTTTTTGCGGAAGGCTCCATATCGGTCGCCTTCATTCCCACATTCAAGGAATACCTCTTGCAAAAGAGCGGGCGGGAAGTGCAGGAATTTCTCTGTTGTATCCTTACGTTTCTGAGTTTTTTCGTATCTCTGGCGGTTGCGCTGGGAATTCTGGCTGCGCCCCTTATCATACAACTGTTTGGACTTGAAGAATTTAATGAAACCGTATTGCTTACCCGCGTCATGTTTCCTTTTTTGGCGTTTATTTCCATAGCAGCCCTGTTTCAGGGCATTTTGAACAGCGTCAACTGTTTCACGCCGTCTGGTTTTGCGCCCATCCTGCTCAACATCATCACTATCGCATGCGCGTATGCGCTCAAAGACGCCGCTGGCAACCCGGCGCGGGCAATGGCTGCCGGAATTCTCCTGGGCGGCTTTTTGGAGGCTGCGATGCAAGTCCCTTTTGTCGTCAAGCATGGGTTCACCTTCTTTTTTACAGGGCTGAAAAAGGCTATAAATCATCCGGGAACAAAAACTGTCCTGAAACTCGTGGGACCTACTATTATAGGCATGGCGGCGTACCAACTCAACGATTTGGTGTCCACAGCCCTTGCAGGCAACGCGGGGGAAGGGGTGGTGTCAAGCCTCCAATACTCGTTGCGCTTGCAGGAATTGATCCTCGGCGTATTCGCCGTGTCCATCGGCACGGTGTTGCTGCCCGACCTCTCGGAACACGCGAAATCAGGAAACTGGGACTGTTACAACGACCGCCTGAAATCCGCCATGCATATCATCGCGTTCATCACCATTCCCATCACGTTTTTCGCCTTGTCGCAAGGCGAGAGCCTCATACGGCTTCTTTTTCAAGGCAGACGCTTCACTGAAACATCGGTGGCGTTAACCAAAACGGCGTTCGCGTTTCATATACCCGCGCTTCTCTTTGTCGCCTTAAACCGTATTCTTGCGCCCGCGTTTTACGCCCAGAGCGACTCAAAATCCCCGACCATTGCGGGAGTCATTTCTTTTGTGGTCAACATGGCGGTTGCGGCCGCGCTTGTCAGTCCCTTGCGCGGGGCGGGCGTCGCGCTCGCCCTCACCATAGCGAGCGCGATCAACACCATTCTGCTTCTCGTATTTCTAAAAAAAAATCCGCTTGTCAATATTACGCAAACTGTTTGGGCGACCTTTCTCTATGCTGTCAAAATGTGCTGTTTCTCAGCCGCTCTTGTGGCGCCGATTCTGTCGCTCAATCCCCTGCTCCTTGAACTATTCGCCCGGTACAACCGCTTTATCCATTACGGCGTTCCCCTTGTCATCGCCGCAACGCTGTATTTTTCCGCAGGCTTGGCGCTTCTTGTCATTACGAAGGACAAACAGGTGTACGCCCTGTTGCGGATAATCAGACGGAAAACGGCGCGTTCGGATGCGCCGAATCCGTAACCTAGACGCGGCAGGGCGGAAAAGGGATTACATCAGCGCGTCCAAATCAATTTCCGCGGCGACACACGGAACGGTGACGCCGAAGTTTTCAAGCGCCGCCGGGTGAATCTCTCCGAACACGCCGATGGTTTTGCCGTGGTACACGATTGACGCGGCGCGACCCGGAATAAAACGGCTGTCCGTTGATTCGTCCACCGTGTATTCACGCGAAAGATAGTAGAAAAGCGTCTGAATTTGAGCGGCTATGGCGTTGAAATTCGCCTCTTTGCTCGCGCTTAACATGCCGAGGTGTTGCCGCGTGGCGGCGCCGCAGTTTTCCGAAGAGTCTTTGAACGCCACTTTGCCGGTTTCAAAGATGTGATGTGGGTACACGGCGTTGCCCGATACGGACTCGCTCATCAAAAGGGACGCGAGAACCGAATCACGCGCGTACTCGTAGTTTTCCGTCATGGGGTTGGCAATCTGAATGACGCGGCTGCCGTCGCCCAGCGTCTTGTCCACCAAATCTTTTCTGGAGCCGAGGTAATTGTAGATCATCTCCTGATACCCGAGACCTACAAGTATTTCTTTGACCTTTCTGCTGAAAATCGTTATGGGAGAGAGCCGCCCAACCGTGAATTCCTTGGGGCGTTCAGGCTTAAACGAGGCGAGCCCCCGTCCTATCATCACGTCTTCGACGACATCTGCGGCGTGGAGGAAGTCGTTGCGGTATTCGGGGGGATAGAGTCGTACGCCGTCCGCCGCGCTTGCGCCGCCGCGTTCAACATCAAAAGCCTTTTCAGCCCTGCAACCCATGCGCTCAAGCGCCGCAACGCACTCGTCCCCGCTCAACGTTTCGCCCAAAAATTTTTCTATACGCTCAAGAGAGCAGAAGACCGGCGATTGAAAGTAGAAGGGCGTGGTCATCGTACGACCAAAGGGCGTGTCATAGCCGTATTCGACAGTCACCGGCTCAATGGTGTAGCCCTGATCCGCCATATCGCACGCCATGATGGAAGCCGCCAGAGTTACGGACGGCTGATCCGTGCCGGTAAGTTCTACAAACAGATCCGTATCGCCCACCTGAACCGCGCCTATATCAGCCGAATTGATGATGGGCGGATATGAGAGAATCTTGCCTTTCGCGTCAACGAGCAACGGGTGAATAGGCTCATGCTCCTGAATAAAGGCGTATTCCTTGCCCTTGGGGTGCTGTTTGAGGATTTCTCTCAGAGTAAGCGGCGAGTCCCATTGAAGCGGGATAAAGGACGCCGAATCGGGATCAACGCCCTTATAAATGATGGGCCACGTGATAATGGCGATGCGGTACAATCCCATTGAGATGGTGCGGCGCTTGCGCCCGAAATTCCACGCCAGCTTCTCCTGGGTCTGGATCATATCTTTGAGCGAAGCGTTGGTGACGGCTTTGCCCGTTGCGACAAACCCCGCAAGGTAAGGGCGCGCCTTCTTGACGGATTCTTCGACTTTCACCGTCCATTTTGACTTTTTTGGCTTTTTTAACTCATTTGACTCTTGGGCGTCGCCCGGCGTTGAAAAGAACGGGTATTCGGGGCGTTTCCCCTTCCCGTAATAGATGCGGATCTGACGGGCGCAGCCAGCTGTTCCCCAGAGATCGGGTCTGTTCGTATCGTTTAATTCTATTTTAAGCGTACGCTCATCCGCGATCAGGCTTTTGTCGCTGTCTTCATCCAATTCCGCTTTCGCGCATGTAAGGGCTTCCTCGAATTCGGCGCGGTTGTCCCATCTGCGTCCTGCCAGAGAGTGGAAAAGTTCTTCGTTTACTTCGATTTTTGGCATGGAGTTGTTTCCTTGGTATTCCTTTGTTTCAGATTTAGTCTCAAATACTATAAAAAAGACTGAATTTTATCAAGGTGGAGAGCGGCGAGAACAGAGTGGAGCGGCGTTGTTCTTGCGACAGTTGCCGCTCTCTGAATTTCAGCAAAAAATAGTGAAAAACACTTGCTTTATCTCAATTTTGTGATAGAATATATAATGGAGTTATGTTATGCCTGTTTCCAAAGAGAATGAAAATGAATTGATCGCTCAAATTTTAGCCTATCTTGATGAAACTCATTTGAAAGAAAGCGAACATATAAAAAATGAGCTTGCGTGGCTTGAGACATTGGAAAAGGTTACGCTTCATCACCCTGAAATACGGGATGGTTGGGAAAGAGACACATCGCTTGATACGCTTACTAGGATTCTTGCGTCTAATACGCTTCACATCCCGCCGAGAGTGATGAATCTCCGCAATTATTTAGTCACTAAACTGCATATTTTTTCAACTCTTTTTGCGATACTAAAGGATATTTCCGCGTTTGGCGTCCCGCTTCGGGCTAGCATGTTGACCATTACCTCTTTTTTTACAATGGAAAAAGTGTATTCCTCCTGTTTGCGGGACAATTTTATATCCAAAGAGGTGAAAAACCGTTTGGCTGACGAGCTTGTTTCCTTATGGGACAATGGGTTGAATATAAAAAAAGCCTGTTTTTTTGGCTATTTGGAACAACTTTGGGTGGCAAGGGACAAAACGCCGCCCACTTATGGCACTATGGATGGCAACAGCGAAATAATCCGCTTGTCAATGGAAATGCCGGAAGAATGGGACGACTTCCTGAAAGAGCAAGGAGATGATAAAGAAACGATAAACGCTTTGCTGGAATTTGTATTTGGGCTTTCTTATGAGGATATTGTCAGAGAACGGGATCGCTTGTCCCGCGCCAAGATGCAGTCTGTAAACGAGTCTGAGTTAAAAAAAGTTTTTGGGGCGATAGAATTCGCATATACCAGCATAAAAAGCGTTGATCCGAGCAGGTTTTACGATTTTTTCATTGAACGGTATGAGAAGACATTGTTCCGCAAGCGCATTTTTATGGAAGAAGCCAGCGAAGCTCCTAAAAGGACCATAGAAGAAATCTATCTGGAATACCTCGCCTCAAAAGTTTAGCGCGTTTTTATTCCTGCCGATAATTATAAAATATGGATAATGCCCTTGCCGTGCTTTTTGGCGGAAATCTGCAAAAGACGGCTTCTCAACCCCTCTTCTCCGGGAAAAGCGCTTTTGATCTGACGATAGAAAAAAGCGCCGCTTTCCCGTGTGTTGTCAATATGATCCTTTTGACAGACGAGAGATGGGACGGCAGTTCAGGTATTGAGAAAAGTGAAAGATTTGAAAAAAATAAAAAGATCACGGTGATTGCGAAAGACCAGTGGACAAAAAAGGCGCTCTTGGAGGCGCTTGCCCGGGTGTGCGCGGGTTTTGAAATGGTATACTTCGTATGGGCGGACACTCCTTTTCTTGATGTGGAGCTTGCCGGCGCCCTTGCAAGACGACACACGCGGTACCGCGCGGATTACACCTTTGCGGATGGCTATCCTGCGGGGCTTGCGCCTGAGTTGCTCTCGCCGGAGTGTATAAGCAGGCTTGCGGACATCGCTGGCGATGACGGCGCGGTTGAGCGGGATGCGATTTTTTCAGTGTTGCAGAAAGACATCAACGCTTTTGACATTGAAACGGAGATAGCGCCTTTTGATCTGCGTTCACGGCGTTTGACTTTCGCCGCTGACTCGAAACGCAACCTCCTTTTGTTGCGACGACTCTTTGACGCGGGTTTTTCCGGCGCTTTGGACTCGGAGCGATTTGTTGTTGAGAAACCGGAGATTTTTAGGACGCTTCCCGCCTTTTTTCCGGTTCAGATCGCCCTTCCCTGCGCCCAATCGTGCAAATTCTGTCCGTATCCGCGCTATGGAATGCGCGGAGCGCCGGAATCCATGGACAAACAGGATTTTATGCCCCATGGTGTCTTTGAAAATCTCTTAGACAAGATAATTGATTTTTCCGGCGACGCGGTCATTGATCTTTCATTATGGGGAGAGTTGAGCCTTCA
This sequence comes from Treponema sp., assembly GCA_031265845.1. Lineage (GTDB taxonomy): Bacteria > Spirochaetota > Spirochaetia > Treponematales > Breznakiellaceae > JAIRKH01. Next base: position 14,633 of record JAISCC010000061.1, on the reverse strand, counting down.
TCCCCAAAAGGCGGACTTGATTAACGCGGCGCTTGAAAGACCGGCGCTGTCCCTCATCATTGAGACATCAGGCGTAGGGTGGAATAAGGCTGAATTGGAAGCTCTGGCGGCGGTCGCATCGGAAAAAGCCGCGTGCGCCGCAAAAAGTGGGGCGCGGGCGACCAGTCTGCCGCCGCTTTCGTGGATCGTGTCGCTTGATGCCTATGACGCGGAGCGGTACAGGGAAGTCCGTGGCGCGGGTTGCGCCGAAGCTGTTGAAACCACCAAGTCGCTTGCGAAATATTTTCCCGGCAATGTGTACGCGCAGGCGGTGCGCGCAAGCGGTGCCGAGGACGACATTGAACGGTTTTACCGTTTCTGGAAAGCCGAAGGGTTGCAGGTGATCATTCAGAAATACGATAATTTTTGCGGCGCGTTGCCTTCTTTGCGTGTGTCCGATCTGTCGCCTGTGGAAAGGCGGCCGTGCTGGCACCTTATGCGGGATATGCCTATTTTGCTTGATGGCGCCGTGCCGCTGTGTAGAGAGGCAATCTGCGCCGACGCGGATTGCGCCGCTGGTTTAACGCTCGGAAACGCCTTTTCCGAGGATCTGGAGGCTGTTTGGCGGCGAGGGGATGGCGTGTACATGGAACACGCCGCTTGCAAGTATACGGGTTTATGTACAGGTTGCGATGAATATTACACCTACAATATATGACGACGCCGGACGTTCTTACACAGTGGTGGGAGGCATGGAGCGCGGAGGGTCTACCGGGCTTTCCGCGGTGTTGCTCAACCGGAGCGGACATTATCCGCGCCGTACGCTTTTTCAGGAACTTGAAAAGATCGGGTTTGATTTTATCATTTCCATAGAAGGACCCCGTGAACGCTATGACATAGAAGAATTGTCGGGATGTTTTCCACATATCCGATTTATTTTGCTGAAAGACGAAATTTCAATCGGGGAACAGATAAACCTTGCCGCTCTGGAAATTTCAAGCCCGCTCTTCTTCGTTTTATGGAACGATCTCCGCATCCTTCACTCAGGCGGAGCGTTTCGTATGGCTGAGCGTCTGCTTCTGAGCGCGGAAGAGCTTGCCATAAGTCAGCAGACCAGTCAATACAAACGACTTTGCACGGCGCCGCTTATCCAAAATTCCCGTTTTGAGACCCTTCCCACCCTTATAGCGCCGGCTTTGTACGGCAATTCGGTGAAAACCCTGTCCTTCACGCCCGTTATGGAAGGGAAGCCCTCGCTGTATCCGTTTGACTGGGTCGGCGTCTATGACAGGGAGCGTTTTCTTCGGATCGGCGGCTTTGACACGACGCTCACCCGTACGTATTGGCAACTCATGGATTTTGGATTCCGCGCCCACCTGTGGGGCGAAGAGATCATCTCAACCCAACTCATCAGGATTTCGTATGACGGCGACATTCCGCCTGAAGACAGCACTGCGGAGCAATGCTACCGTAGATTTTATCTCAAAAACATAGCCCCTGTTTTTAGAGGGGACAGCGCATACCTCCCGTTCCGCCGTTTCCCCGGGTTTTTTAAACGTTCCCAGGGGCGTCTCTTTGCGCTGTGGAAGGAATTTATATCCGCCCGTCAGTGGGTGAAGGCAAACAGCTTCCGCTTTAGAAACGACGCCCGTTCCATTACCGAAGTGTGGGACGACTTCAGCGAATTGAGCGAGCCAATAGAAGAATAGAAAGATTGATTGGCGCTCCCCTTGCCTTATCTCCGGAATTTCCTTATTATATAAAGCAGGAGGCACGATGAACATTTTGCTTGATGAGGAAGACGATGAGCAGGAAAAGAGTGAGGCGAAATCCCATGAATTTGATCCGCTTGTGTCAAAACTGCTCAAAACAAGGACAATACTTCTGTCCGGTGAGATAAACAAAGACCTTGCTGAAAAGACGATCAGGCAGCTTTTACTGTTGGAAAATATGGGCGGCGATCCTATCCGCATATTTATCGATTCGCCTGGCGGCGACGCGGACGCAGGCTACGCGATTTTCGATATGATCCGGTTTGTAAAGCCGGAAGTGTGGACTGTTGGCATGGGGCTTGTCGCAAGCGCGGCGGCGATTATTCAGATTGCAAGCCCGAAAGAACGCCGTATCGGCCTGCCGAACAGCCATTATCTCATTCATCAGCCGCTTTCCGGCATCCAGGGCGTTGCGACCGACATTGAGATACATGCCCGGGAACTGGAGAAACTGCGTTCGAAGATCAATAGGCTCATAGCGAGTGAAACAGGCGCCGCCATTGAGAAAGTGGAAAGAGATACGGATCGTGATTTTTGGATGAACGCGGAAGAAGCGGTTGAATATGGACTTATTTCAAGAATTATTACAAAAAGGAGCGAGTTATAATCATATTTTCCTTTAGGGCGCTTGACAAGAGAAGTTCTTTTTTTAAAATAGGACTATGTTAATTGCGCTAAAGAATATTTGTAAAACATATCCTATGGGGGCGGTGACGGTAGACGCGCTTAAGGGGATCAGCCTTGACATAGGCAAAGGCGCGTTTATCGCCGTCGCCGGCGCGTCCGGCTCGGGAAAAACAACGCTTATGAACATCATCGGGCTTATAGACAAGCCTACGAGCGGCGCGTTGCTGATAAACGACAAGGAAACCGGCGATCTGAGCAGGGAAGAAATAGTCAGGATGAGGCAGGAGGCGATTGGCTTCATATTTCAATCCTTCAACCTGTTGCCGGTGCTTGATGTTTTTGAAAATGTTGAGCTTCCCATGATCATCCGAAAAAATTCCGGTTCGAAAGCTGAGCGGCGCGAGTGGGTTGAATCGCTGGTGGAGGAAGTTGGACTTGCCGACCGCATGCGCCACATGCCCGCCGAGCTTTCAGGCGGCGAGCAACAACGGGTCGCTATAGCCCGCGCTCTGGTCAACCGCCCGCACATCATCATCGCGGATGAACCTACGGCAAACCTTGACTCCGAGAATGGACAGCGTGTGCTTGAACTCTTGCGGAAAGTTCAGAAAGACGAGGGAACGACGCTCATCATTTCCACGCACGATCCGGACATCTGGAAGATAGCGCAGACGATTGTTCATCTCCGCGACGGCGTTATAGCATCGGAGGAGCGGCATTGATATGGCAATTGATCCTGCGGAACATTCTCCGTAACAGGAAAAGCAACGGCGTCATTATTCTTCTGATAGGCAGCATCACCTTTCTTTTCTTTGTCGGCCACAGCATCATCGGAAGGACGGTTCAAAGCATGAGGGATACGTTCATAAATGGCGTTACAGGCGATGTGGTGATAGAAAAGTCAGGCGATGTCACCATGAACCTTTTCGGCGCGAATATGGCGGTTGTAAACGAATATTTTTCCATACCTGTACTTCCCGCCTATGACGCGCTTGTCGAGATCATCGCTGCGGATACCGATGTCGCGGGCATGACCGGACAGGTGTCCGGGCAGGCGCTTCTTGATTTTGAAAACTATCGCAGCCCCGCGTTGCTGTGCGGCGTTGAGCCTGACGCCTATTTCCCCCTTTTCCCGTCCATAGAGCTTGTTGAAGGGCGGTTTCTGCGGAACGGCGAGTTGGGCGCCATGATATCGAAAGAAAAGGCCTTGGCCATTGAGCGGGACACCGGAAAATATCCGGGCGTGGGGGAGAAAATCTTGCTTACGTCAGCTGGAATTGTAGGCTTTAAGATACGGGAAGCGCCGATTGCCGGCGTCTACCAATACAAAAACGCCGGACAATTTATGAATGAAATTGTTATAACGGACGTTCAGACCGCGCGGGCGCTTGTCTCAATTCAGGTTGCGACTTCAGACGCGCTTTTGGGCGTCGGGACCGGTGAAGAATTCGCGCCGCTTATGGCGGACGGCATTGACGACCTTTTTGGGGAGAGTTCTTTTAGTTTTCCGGAAGCGGACGAAGAGATATCCCCGGATGCGGTTTCTTCATTTTTAAGCGAGTCCAGAGAAAAGGAGCCGGCGCAGACTGTGGGCGGAGACTGGAATTTCATCATTGTACGGTTAAAGAAGGGGATTTTTTCATCCACCGCTTCCTTTATAAACGATTTGAACAAAAAACTTTCCCCTTACGGAGTTGTGGCGGTAAACTGGCAGATTGCCGCAGGCGAATCGGCTGTCATGCTGATCATTTTGCAAACCCTCTTTAACAGCGGCATAAGTCTGGTCAGCATTGTGGGCGTTATCGCCGTCATCAACATCCTGTTGATTTCTGTTTTCAAGCGCAAGCGCGAAATAGGAACGCTCAGATCAATAGGAGCCGCGGACCGGTTCATCCGGAGTCTTTTTCTGGGGGAAAACCTTGCGCTGTCTTGCGTGTCGGGGATCGTCGGCGTGCTTGCCGGAATCCTTTTCTTCCAATATATCAATTCTATGCGCATAGTGATTTCAAACGACCTCTTGGCGTCCCTGTTGGGAGGAGGCGTCTTGAATATAGAATTTTTCCCGCAGAGCGCGGCGGCGTCTTTGACGCTCGCTGTGGTTTTGGGGCTTGGGGCTTCAATCTATCCGGTTGAAGAAGCGGCGCGCATGGAACCTGCCGCCGCGCTCAGAGATTTGAGGGCGTAAGATGAAAGCGATAAAACTAGTTTCACTTGCCGTCCGTTATCTTTCCCGGTACAAACGCAGGTATTTCTTTCTGTTTCTTGCCCTCGGCGTTGGTTTTGCGGTCATCACCGCGATTACGGCGATAAAAGAAGGCATGACTGCGATGCTATACCGGACGGCTCAATCCCATTACGCGGGCGATCTGATTGCGTTGGGTTGGGATCATGACGGCGCCGGAAGCACGTTTCGTCTTGGACAAGAGGAAATAGACGCGATCCTCGCCGTCGCGGAACAAAATAATTTCAACCCGGATCGCATCGTGATGCGCACCAACTTTATGAGCGAAGCGTCGCTCTATTACAATGGGACCATGGCGCGGCTCAAATACGTAAACGGTGTTGATTGGGATGGGGAAACAGAACTGTTTAACAGCTTCAAGTATGAAGCGAAGCCTGAAAAACGCCCGCAAGGCGATGAAGAGATTCTGATTTCTTCGCCTATCGCCCACTATTTGGGCGTTAGGCAGGGCGACAGCCTTATTCTTGAGGTGAGAAACTACCTGGGGCAGAGAAACACGGGTAGTTTCGTTGTCGCCGGCATTATTGAGGATAAAACCATTTTTGGTTATTTTAAGAGCTATGTCTCACGAGCCGCGTTGAATGAACTGGTGGGTTTCAACGCGGGAGAATGCTCAAGCATTGGCTTTTTCTTTGATGACAAGAGAAGCGATATTGACTGGAACAAGACATTGCTTCAATGGGGGCTTGTGGAGAGTGAGGTGAATACCGCCGGCATACTGCAAAACCGTTCTGATTTTGAAGCGGAGCAACTTGCGGAGTGGAGTGGGATCAAGGTTTTTATATTAACGCTTGAGATTTACCTGTCCGAGGTTGACGATTTGTTAAAAGCCATGGATATCCTTTCGTATCTGCTGTTTGCCATGATGCTCATTATTGTGTTTGTCAGCGCGTTGGTGACTTATAAGCTGATCCTTTACGAGAGATCGCAGGAGTTGGGCACCATGCGCGCGCTTGGTTTCCAGGAGGGAGACATAACTTGGATGCTGGTCATAGAATCCGCGTGTTTGGCGCTGATTTCCGTTGCCGTAGGGTTCTTGTTCTCCATCGTTTTGGTGAACATTCTTTCCGCATTGCCGTTCTCGAACATTGCGGGCTTTGAAATGTTTATGAAAGACGGGAAACTTTTTGCGCTGTACCGCTTTGAAACCTTTTTGCTCAATACGCTGGCTGTCTTCGCCGCTTTGTTGCCCGCTCTTGGCATTCCCGCTTTTATCGCTTCACGCGGCTCTCTTCCCAAAATGCTCAGCGGAAACGGCGAGTAAGGCGCGTTCTGAAAATGACGCTTGGGAAAAAACGGATTGAAATCCGGTTTTTCCCACGGGCAATTACAAGGATCGGAGCCGCAAATTGAAGTTTTGAGAAAATTTCTGCTAAAATAAGGGGGAAAAATTGAAAAAGCATTATAATGTGGTATATTATAATACCATGAAAGGTATAGTAGCGAGGGTTGTTTTTTCTTCACTTTTTGCGGTTTTGATGATCAGTTCGTTGAACGCCCTTACGGACGTGGAATTGCTGAGACGGGCGGATGATCTGGTCAGTTACCTTGACACTGATTTTTCTGCGGAATATACCATTGTTGAAGACAAGCCGGGACAGGCGCGGACCACAACTGTGGCGGCGATTTTCAGACGGGACGCTCAAGAAGCGTATGTCATTGTGATCCTCCAGCCGAGTATAAGCCGCGGACAGGGCTACCTCAAACAGGGCGGCACGCTGTGGTTTTATGATCCTGAGAGCAAGCGCTTTAACACGACGAGCAGCAGCGACCGGTTTCAAAACACCAACGCCAGTAATTCCGATTTCACGCGCTCAACTTTATCTCAAGATTACCAAGTGATTGCCGGAGAAGATGCGACGCTTGGCAAGTACAAGTGCAGGCTTCTCACATTGCTTTCAAAATCCAGGGGCGTACAGTATCCCAGAATGAGATTGTGGATAAGCGAAGACGGATTGGTGCGTAAAAGTGAAGATTGCAGCCTTTCAGGACAGCTTTTGCGTACTTCGGCTATTCTTGATTACTACAAAATGGGAGACCGGTATGTTCCCAAACAGATTCTTTTTGAAGACGCGCTTAAAGGCGCCAATGTAAACGGCGTGTTTGTTAAAGAAAGAACCTTGATAACTATCACGAAACCTTCTTTTACCGGGGTTGGCGATTATATCTTCTCAAAAACCTATTTGGAGATGGTAAACGATCAATGAGACGACTCATTATAGGCGCGATTTTTTTATTTTTATGTAATGCGCTCTTTTTGAAGGCTCAGACCGTGGAAGATGAGGGATCTGACGGCTTATTGGATATGGACGCGGTGGGCGCGTTAAGCGACATTGATTCTCTATTTGAAGAGAAAACGCCGGCAGCCGATGCGTCCAACCAGACGGAGGCGCCGGCAAAGCCTGCCGTTGCGGCGCCGCAGCCCAAGCCTCCGGCGTCGGCTTCCGTGTCTTCCAACTTCAAGAAAAAAGGCTTCAGCTTAAGCGCGAACTACTCTTTTACCGGAGGCTATTTCCCCGGATGGGATGAAGCGCCGTGGTATTGGGATGAATACCCTCATTATAAAGAAACCCGGTTGCCGGCCGTCATTATGACATCCTCCCTGGGTCTCAATTACCAGATTTCCGATACGTTTGGGGTTAGGTCGACGTTCTCGTTTTCTTTTCCCTCATTTGCCATTGCGGTGGAGGCTTTTTACCTTGATTATTCAATAAACAACAAAGTTTTTTTACGGGCGGGTAAATTTACATACAACTGGGGAATTTCAAGAGATTTTGTTTTCGCCAATCTTTTAGCGCTCGTTCCGTCAGCTTCCCAGCGCGGGGCAGGCGCATTTTATAGGGAGGATGTTTATTATGAAGGGGATGCTGATATTGAGGAAGGGTGGTACCCCAGGAAAGTCGCTCGCTATACACACAGTGGAAAAAATGACGCCTATACAGCGCGGCTGTCTATTCCCATTGGGATAGGCGGTTTGGAATTCGTCGCTATAGCGCGTGATGATTTTTTTCGTGAGACCAACATTCAGCAGGAATTGATCTATTGGGGCGGCAAGTACAATCTCGCCTTCAAGAAAGTGGATGTCAACGCCGGAGTCATGTATAGCGAGATTATGCCTTTACGCTTTGCGCTTTCAGTCAAGACAACTATCCTGAACACCGAAGTATACGCTGAAGGACTCGCCTCCATTGGAAGCAGCGAGTTTGTAGAGGGGGAAAAGATTTTGGTGAGCGATAAAGGTAAGGAATTGGCAGAAAAGGATCAATGGATGCCGTCTATCCGTGAAAGAAGATGGGGTGCGGTTGCTTTTTCCGGCAGCATCGGCGTTGCGCGGGATTTTTTTTCAAAAAAACTCACGGTGGGCGCTGAATATTTCTATAATGGAGAGTCAGACCTTCAGTGGATGACCGAAGCCGATATTGAGAAAGGACTGACGAGCAAAACCAACGAGTTTATTAAAGGCAACAATCTTGCGCTCAACCTTTCTTTCAAACCCGGGTGGCGTGATTTGCGGTTTGCCGTCAAATTCCTCTACGGCATTGATGACAACACCATGACGCTTGTGCCGGGAATACGTGTTGTTCCGTTTCCGAATATGGCGGTGTCTTTAGGCGTTCTAATGGCGCTTGGCGACAGAGACGGTCACTATTACCACCATAATACAGATGAGAAAAATCGCCCCTTCAGCGTTGCGCTGACAGTTACTTTTAGTGGAAGCCATAGATGGGATAATTATAAATGAAAAAAAAATGCAATGATAAGATAAAAGTGCTTCAAATTAACAAATTCTACGCGCCGTGGGTGGGAGGAGTTGAAAGAGTCGTTCAAAATATAGCGGAAGGGCTCAATGATAAAAGTGATATGAAGGTGCTGGTATGCCAGAGTCAAGGTAAAGCCGAGGAGACGACTGTGAACAACATTCAGGTAATCCGCTCCTCAAGCCTTGGCGTCCTTTACTCAATGCCTGTGTCGTTTGATTTCATATTCAAATTGTGGAAGCTGTCAAGACAGTATGATATTTTGCTGTTTCACACGCCCTTTCCATTGGCGGATCTGGCCTGTCTCTTTTCGGGATACAGGGGAAAAATTGTTGTGTGGTGGCACAGCGACATTATCAGCCAGCGAAGACTGTTGAAAGTCATAACACCCATTTTGAAATGGTTTTTGCGCCGGGCGGATGTTGTTGTGGCGGCGACGCAGGCGCATATAGACAACTCGGCTTTCTTGGGTCCGTATAAAGACAAGTGCAGGGTGATCCCTTTTGGCCTGAAATTTTCTGATTATGAACAAGTGTCCATGGCTAATTACCTCATGGATAGGTTGTTCAACAAACAGAATAAAAAAGCGCTTTTTGTAGGCAGGCTTGTGTATTACAAGGGCATTGACATCCTCATTCAGGCGATGCGGGCGGTGCGGGGGGCGGAACTGTTCATCGCCGGATCGGGTGTTTTGGAATGCGAGTTGAAAGCCCGCGTTGAAGCGGAAGGACTGGGAGAAAAAATCCATTTTCTCGGCTACCTGCCCTTTGAGGAGTTGAAAGCCGCTTACGCGGACTGCGACGTATTTGTGTTTCCGTCCAACGCCAATGTCGAAGCTTTTGGGCTTGCGCAAATGGAAGCCATGTTCTACGGCAAGCCTGTCGTCAACACCAACTTGCCCACCGGAGTCCCTTTGGTGAGTGTTGACGGAAAGACTGGCTTAACCGTGCCGGTGAACGACGCGGACGCCTTGTCCCGCGCTATCCAGCGCTTGATTGACGACGGCGAACTCCGTAGCCGTTTGGGGGCGAATGCCAGACAACGAGTATACGAAGAATACAGCTTTGACAGGATGATGGACAAAGTGTATGAACTTTGTGAAGAATTGGCGAATCATGGTAGTACAAAACCTCCAGCTTCCTGAAACAATAGATCAGCTTTATGTTCGCGCGCACGGCGCGGATATTACACTTCAAAACAAAAAAATGAGCGTTAACGCCCGGGGAAAAGCGGCGTTTACAACATATTACAATAGCTTCGCTTTGAAAAAATGGAAGAAATATACCGTTGTCGGACAGATTTCTTTGGCGTTGACCGCAAAAGGATGTTTTGAGACGACGCTTGTCGGGTTTCAGATTCGCCGCGGCTTGAAAGGCGCGCTGGAAGGCGGGTTTGTTGAGAAAATATTGGCTAAACAGACGTTTTCTTTGCGGGAACCGGGTGAATGTGAGATTGTCTATCCCGATTGCGACTGCGATTTGCTTGCCTTTACGATCAGAGCGTTTGAAGATTCGGAGGTGTACGATGGCGCGTACCGCTCGGTTGTTGACGAAGACCTGCCGGACATTAACCTTGCGCTTGCCATTTGCACCTATAAACGGGAGCGTTATATCAATACGAACATAGCTCTGCTTAATGAGACGATCTTTTCCAACAGCCGCTCAATTTTGAATGGTCATGTGCGGGTGTACATTGCGGACAACGGACGAACCTTGAAGAAGGAAGAAATTGAGAGCGAACCGATAAAACTTTTTTCCAATATCAACAGCGGCGGTTCCGGCGGTTTTTCGCGTTGTATGATTGAAGCGCTTGCCGACAAGGACACGTACAACCTGACGCATATCGTACTTATGGATGATGACATCTTTTTTACGTACGACGCGCTGGCGCGCACTTACCTGTTTCTCCGGCTGCTGAAAAAAGAACATGCGGACATCGTGATAAGCGGCGCGATGCTCCTGATGGACAAGCCGCATATTCAACATGCGTCTGGGGAAATTATAAAACCCTCCGGCGTTGTACAACATAAGCGCGGCTATGATCTTGCTGAAATCAGGTCAATAGTCCTTAATGAGATTGAAATGCCGGTGAATTATTGCGGGTGGTGGTATTGCTGCTTCCAACTTGATGACGCTTTGAGCGGCAACTTGGCTTTGCCGCTTTTTTTTCAATACGATGACACGGAATGGGGATTGAGAAACAAGCGGCTTGAGAAAGTCGTGGTAAGCGGCGTTTGTGTCCGCCATGAGTCCTTCGCCGCAAGGCGCGCTGGCTGGAGAGACTACTATTCCATGCGCAACCGACTCATTGTAGCGACACTGCACAGAGACTCCGCTTTTCGAGGCTGTGGCAGACTGTATTTTCAGGCGATGGTTTTTATCAAGATATTCTATAGAATAGCGTTTTTCAGGTTCAACGACGCCGAATTGATGATGATGGCGGTGGAGGATTACTGCCGGGGGATAGAATGGCTTGGCGCAACGGATTCCGCCGCGTTGCTTCGGGATGTCCAGCAATACGCTGCGAAAGAAGCGGGAAAAAACCCGCTTGAAAGCCTGCTTGCCGGCGTGACGCTTACGGCGCGGCTCTTGAAGTTGTTGTGGGTTTTCGGTGTGAAGTTTAAGCGAACAGCCGCAGATTATGTCAAGAATTACCGCCGCTTCATCACCGAAGATTTTTGGCGGGGACATCTTGGCTTGACGGAGAAATAGGTGTACGATTATTTGATTGTCGGCGCCGGTCTGTTTGGCGCGGTGTTCGCGCATGAAGCGGTTGCGTGGGGCAAGACCTGTCTTGTCATTGACAAACGCCCGCACATTGCCGGAAACATTTACACCGAAAACATCAACGGCGTCAATGTACACAGGTACGGAGCGCACATTTTTCACACTAACGACAAAACCGTGTGGGAGTATGTCAACAGATTCGCCGAATTTAACAACTACATCAACGCGCCTGTTGCGCGTTATAAAGATGAACTGTACAATCTGCCGTTTAATATGAACACGTTCAGCAAAATGTGGGGCGTCAAGACCCCTGCGGAAGCGATGACCGTTATTGAAAAGCAACGCGCCGAAGCCGGCGTTACAGAACCAAAAAACCTTGAGGAGCAGGCGCTGTTTCTCGCAGGGCGCGACATTTATGAGAAGCTGATAAAAGGGTACACCGAAAAGCAGTGGGGCGTGGATTGTACGGAGCTTCCCGCCTTCGTTATCAAACGGCTTCCCTTGCGTTTTATATATGACAACAACTACTTCAACGACCGGTATCAGGGCGTTCCGATGGGCGGTTACACGCAGATAGTTGAAAAACTGCTTTCAGGCAGCGAGGTTAGACTCAATACGGACTATGCTGATTTTAGTAAAAAAAACGGGCGCATCGCCGAAAAAATAGTGTATACCGGGACTATCGATGAGTTTTTCGGCTATTGCTATGGAGCGCTTGAGTACCGCTCGTTGCGTTTTGAGACCGAGGAGTTTGCCGAAGAGAACTATCAGGGCGTCGCCGTCGTGAACTATACGGAGCGGTCGGTTCCGTACACCCGCGTCATTGAACACAAGCATTTTGAATTTGGCAGGCAGGCGAATACGGTTGTCACCCGTGAATATCCGGTCGCGTGGGAAAAAGGGCTTGAGCCGTACTATCCGGTGAACAACGAGAAAAACAACGCTTTGTATCTCAAATACAAAGAGATGGCGGACAAGCGCCGTGATGTCATTTTTGGCGGGCGCCTTGGGCGGTATCAATACTATGATATGGATACGGTAATCGCAAAAGCGTTGGATGTGAAAAAAAATGAGTTGTACTATTGATTTTTTTTTTATGATGTGGTACATTAATTACCATTACTATACAGGGAAGCGGCGCGTGTACGGTCAGCCGTATGCGCGACTCCCTGAAAACGGGTCGTTTGATCCGCAACGGCGGACGGCTAACCCATCTATGCCATCTCATGTTTTCGATGTGTAAGCTTGAGGGAGTGTTTAGTATGAAAAGTACCGGGGAATCTGTGTACTGCCTCGCCTGTTTTTCAGGACAAGAGCGTACAGTAGAGAATTTCATTAAACAATCCGGTTACAAGGTGATTTCAGCTATTGCTGAACGGCATGTTGTAAAGCATGGAAAGCGATGCAAAGAATTCCGTTCCCTGGTGCCAGGATATGTCTTCATGGTGAGCGATGAATCGCCCGCGTGGGATGGGTTAATCCGTTTTCGGTATATCAGCCGTCCGTTGCGATATGGAGACGGCGATATGTGTCTGCGCGGCGGGGATTTGGAATTTGCCCGCTGGCTTCAGCGGCATAACGGCGTCATTGAAACGTCAAAAGTCGTCCAGGAAGGGGCGAAAATCAAAATAATTAGCGGCCCCTTGAGAGAATATGAAGGAAAAATCATAAAAGTAAACAAACGGCAGAAATGCGCCGCAGTTCAAATTGTATCTGAAAAGATACCGTGTACCGTGTGGCTGTCTTTTGATTTTATTGAAGAAGCGAAGTGAAGAAGGTGGAAATTTGCCGATGGAATTTGGTTTGCAGGCACGAAGGATACAGATTTGTTAAAGACAATCATAGCGCGTTTTAATTTCTTTTTTAGCTATAGAGAACTTTTTTTTCAACTTGTTGTCAGGGATGTAAAGCTCAAATACCGGCGCAGTGTACTGGGTTATTTGTGGAGCGTGCTGAACCCTCTTCTTACGATGATGGTGATGTATATAGTGTTTTCCGAGATGTTCAAATGGAACATTGACAATTTTGCGGTGTATCTTTTGATTGGCAACATGATGTTTTCGTTTATGGCAAACGCGGTGTCGCGGTCCATTTTTTCGATTGTTGGAAACGCCGCCCTTTTAAAAAAGACGTTTGTACCAAAATATATATTCACCGTTTCGTCTATTACGAGCGAACTGGTGAACCTGTTTTTTTCGTTAATCGCGCTCATTTTGGTCGTTATAATAACACACAGCCCCTTAACGTGGCGCATTGTGTTGATAATCATACCGGTCGCTGAGTTATACGTGTTTTGTCTTGGACTTGGATTGTTGCTGGCTCAATCTGCGGTGTTTTTTAGAGACACCCAGTATTTGTGGGGGATTATCAGCACCATTTGGCTGTATCTTACCCCGATATTCTATCCGGTGACCCTGTTGCCTGAACCCCTCCAGTCCGGAGTCAAGCAGTTTAATCCCATGTTCATCTACATTGACATGTTCCGCAGTTTTGGGTTGTGGGCGAAGGCGGTGAGTATGAGCAGCATTGCGTCAGGCGCCCTTATGGCGATTGTAACGCTTGTCATTGGGCTATGGTCTTTTTCGATCACAAAAAGAAAGTTTGTTTTGTATATTTGAGGTTGTTTTTTGAATAATCCGATCATTAAAGTTGAAAACGTAGGGATTCGTTTTAATATAGCCTCTGAAAAGACGGACAGTCTGAAAGAATATATTATAAAATTTGTAAAAAGAGAACTCTATTTCAAAGAATTTTGGGCGTTGCAAGACATCAGTTTTGAGATGAATCAAGGCGAATCTCTGGCGATAATAGGAGCCAACGGTTCCGGCAAATCGACGTTATTAAAACTAATCTGTAGAATACTTGATCCCGACACCGGTTCCATTACAGTAAACGGAAGCATAGCGCCGCTTATTGAGTTAGGCGCCGGCTTGGACGCCGAATTGACTGCGGAAGAAAACATTGTGTTGGGCGGAGCCCTGTTGGGCCACAGCAAAAAATTCATGCTGGAGCGCCGGGATGAAATTGTCGCTTTCGCCGAACTAGACGAGTTTATGCAGATGCCGCTTAAAAACTATTCGTCAGGAATGTACGCGCGTTTGGCGTTCGCGCTTTCAACGCTAGTGAAGCCTGACATCTTGATAGTTGACGAGGTGCTTGCTGTAGGCGACATAGCTTTTCAGAAAAAGTGCGAAAAACGCATGAAAGAGATGCTTGCGGGCGGCACTACATTGCTGTACGTTTCCCATGACGATACGAGCGTCCGAAATCTGTGCGAAAAGGCGCTCTGGTTGAAAAAAGGCGGCGTGGTTATGGCGGGCGGCGTTGAAGAAGTTTGCTCCGCTTACGAGGCTTCCATGAGCAATGCGTAAATGAAGGCTCGCGGATTTTAGAGATGAAAAAGGAAATTTTACTAATGATAATGGGGATTCTGTCGACTTGAAGGAGGGAGGAGGATGAAAGGGATAATATTGGCGGGAGGGAGCGGGACGAGGCTGTATCCGCTGACGCTGGCGGCGAGCAAGCAGCT
>JAISCC010000163.1 GCA_031265845.1 Treponema sp. | reverse complement strand
CCCCCCCCCCCCATGTATTAGAAGAGTTGCATTTACCCGCTGGAATTATGTTGAATTGATTATGTATACTTGGATGCGGCGCATGACTATGGCAGTGTAAAAAAAGACATTAAAGTTTTATTAAAGAAGGTAAAAAATAACGGCATTATACAATTTAATGATTACACTCTTTATGATTGGGCGACAAATAATCCCTATGGCGTAGTTAGGGCTGTGGATGAAATACTTGTAAGTGGTAAACACGAAATTATATTTTTTTGTTTACAACCAGGTGGATTTAACGATATTGTTGTAAAAATAAAAAAATGAAAAAGTCTTTCTCAAAACTGCCGCCGCGTGCGTTTTGAGAAAGACTCGAAATATATTATAAGATTGACAGCGGCATTGCGGTCGTGGATGAGTTCTGTTCCATTCGTCCCTTTCACGGTCACTTGGTTTCAAGTCGCGTTTTGAGCGTTTGCCTTGTCTGCTAACTCTCTATTTATCGATCAAATCGCCTTGAATATTTGGTCAAAAAGGTGTGGGAATTAGCCGTTCCTACATCTTTTGTTTTAAGAGGTGTGTTTACTCTACATCCTCCAATTGCCGAACAAGTCAACTGTTTGTTTTGAATATGTTTTTGAGCGTTTTATTTAACTCGTCCGCCGCCTTCCCTATCCCTTCCCCTACATTGTTTACAATATTTGACAAGGCGTCGTCTTTGCTTTGAACGGTTTCTTTGTAATAGTCATACCCATCCTTGATGTTTTTGTTCACGTTCCCGCGATAGAACCCCCTCTTGAGATAATTTCCGTCCAGAATGTTTTGATAATATCCTGACAGTTCCCAGCTTTTTAATTCCTGGAGCCTAATCACCGGGACCGGATGTGACGCCCACACCTGATTTAATATTTTGTGAATGCCGTCCAACAGGCTTTTTTGATTCTCGTATTCCTGCGCCTGGCTAAAAAACTCATTGAGGTTTACCTGTGTTAAATCATCAGCGCCCGACAGCTTCATAAGCGCGTTATAACTTGACGCCGGGTCCTGAACCGCCAGCAACCCCGCCCTGTCCGCCGTCAGTTCGCTCTTGCGATCCCATTCATGAAGGGCGATTATTATCGGGGTAATCAAAAAACCCGCCATTGGTATCATGTTCAATGATACGTTGGTCAGCAGCCATAGCAAGGTCTTATACAAGGTATGCCCGCTCATGATGTGACCCATCTCATGGCCGATGATCGCGCTGAGTTCCGGTTCTTCAAGGTGTTTTAACAGGGAACTGTTTATTGTGATAAACGGTTCCTTCACCCCTATAGTACCCGCGTTCAGGAACGGGCTCTGGGCGACAAACATATCCGGCGTATAATTCCAGTCAAATATCTCTACAACGTCATTCAGAATGGCATGAAGTTTTGGATATTGATTTTGTGAAACTTTTATCGAGGAAGACAGGGCCATAAGCCGCAAGGATCTTTCCGTGGTAACCGATATGAGCAGTTTAACCAGTTCGTCTATTCCTTTCAATTGCTTCAGCGCGCTTAAAGCCGCTTTGTCCGCCGGATGTTCCCATGACGCGGGATCCACATCGTATAGTTTCTTTATTCTTTTGCTGATCATCATTTTCTCCTTTGCAAATATCAATTCGGCGCCGGACCCGCAAGGGTCTGACAGCGCCTCTGCGTTGCCATTTTCATCATCGCTTCCCTAATTAAAAAAATTAAAACCGCAACTTCTCAAGTCCTTATCGCGCCTCCTCAAACCCGGTACAAATAAACAAGGCGCTCGACCATCTGTATGGGACCTGTCTATGTCCCCCCAGTCATTGTTCTTACTATTTTTATCGGACTATATGTTGGCGTCGATTGAGCCAGAAAATGCACGTGATCCCTTTCCGCCCCCATTTCTAGAAAATTTATTTCACGCCTTTCGCTTGTTTCTTCACAGGTTTCTTTTATTGTCCTATCTACTCTTTCATCTATTGCCATTCCCCGGCGCTTCGCTGGACACGCAATATGATATGAGACAATACAGAGACTTTATGTGATCCATGTATAAATTCACTCATCCTTCAATTCCATCTTATTTCGTTTATTAATTGAACCGCCCTAATGAGCGGAGAATTAAACCCCAAGTGATTAAAAAAAAACGGTAAATCATAAGCCGGGTTCTGTTAGTACCGGCGAACCGGTATTACACCGCCATCTATCTGGCATCACCCTTGCGAATGATCTCCAGCAGTCTACCCGCGCTTAACGGACGGGCAATCCGCGCATCCGCTCATAACGCAACGTTATAGGCGGATGCATGCGCTGTTTGACTTTGCTCCTGATGAGGCTTGCCACGCCGGAACCGTCGCCGGTTCCGCGGCGCGCTCTTACCGCGCCTTTTCACCCTTACCAGCCGTTTGCAACGCTGAAAACGCGCTGCAAGCGGCTGGCGGTTTGCTTTCTGTTGCGCTGTCTGTCAGGGCGCGTACAAGTACGCGCCCCGCCCGGGTGTTGCCCGGCATCACGCCCTGCGGAGCCCGGACTTTCCTCGACGCTGGAAGCGTTGTTGCGCACCCGCGCCGCGGCGGTCTGATTTACCGCATATATTCATATTTTTCTTCATTTTTAATTATTCGTCAAAGTCCATGCTTATCTTTTCTTCCTCATCTTCCTCATCTTCCTCATCTTCTTCCAACCCTTCAAGATCAGAGAGGCTGCCGGCCGTATCGCCGTCAAAGTAATCATCCTGCTCAATGGACTGATCGGATTCCTCATAGAAGAGAATACGCGAACAATATGGACAGAAAAGAACTTCCTCTCCATTGTGGACCCGGTTGGCAAACTGGGCGGGCAGTATCATGTGGCAACCGGTACACACGCCGCCTTTGATGGCGACAATGCCTTTTCCCATCTTGTTCCTGATAATACGGTCGAACTTGAAGAGCAATTCCTCGTCAAGACCGGAAGATATTTCTTTTTCCTGCGCCTCAAGTTCAACCAGCGTGGATTTTTTCGCGGACATATCTTCATCAATGCGCTTTCTGCGCTCCGACAACTCCGCTTCCTGCAATTCAATGAGACTGGTGATCTGTTTGATATCCTCGTTCAGATCAGAAAGAGCGCGCTCTTCCCGCTGCACATCCTTACGGTATTGCTGCTCTTTTTCCCCAGCGTCCCGCCGTTCCTTATCCAAAATCTCGTATTCCCGCATGTTGAACGACTCAGCTGACCCGATATTTCTCTCCGCCCGTTCGCGGGTACTCTCCGCCTCAAAAAGCAAGTTGCGGAATTCGCCTGCCGTAGTCCTTATCTTTTCATATTCCTGATTTTTTTCAATAAAATTTTTTTTGTAGCGGGCTAAAACTTCTTCCTGATCGGTCAAAATTTTAGGACTCTCTTCAATCTCTTGCTCCAACTCGATCTTTTTTGACAATATATCCTGCAAACTGCGCAACTTGTCAAAAACTTCATCCATTGCCATGTTTTTCTCCTCTTAATTTAAATGATCCAAATAATCTTTGATCTTGTTGCTCAAACGCGGATTCCTAAGCCTTCTCAGCGCCTTCGCTTCAATCTGACGAATGCGCTCGCGGGTGACATTGAAGCAGAGTCCCACTTCCTCAAGCGTCAAGGAATACCCATCGCCGAAACCAAAGCGCATCTCAAGCACCTCACGCTCGCGGCGCGGCAAGGTGTTGAGCACCTCGGCGAGGTTTTCCTGCAACAGCACAAACGCCGTACAGTTCGCGGGGTTTTCCACATCTTTATCCTCAATGAAGTCGCCTAAAAGAGAATCCTCTTCCTCGCCGATGGGCGTTTCAAGGGAAATCGGTTCGCGGGCGACGTTTTTCACGCTTTTCACCTTCTGACTCGTCCAACCGAGTTTTTCGGCGATCTCGTCATCAGACGGCTCTCTCCCCAGCGCCTGCATGAGTTGCCGGGATTCGCGCACCACCTTGTTGATCTGCTCAATCATGTGAACCGGCACGCGGATCGTACGCGCCTGATCTGAAATGGAGCGGGTTATCGCCTGACGTATCCACCACGTCGCGTAGGTGGAGAACTTGAAGCCCTTCTGATATTCAAACTTTTCAACCGCCTTGATAAGCCCTATGTTGCCTTCCTGCACCAGATCAAAAAATTGCAGTCCACGGTTCGTGTACTTTTTGGCAATAGACACCACTAGCCGCAAGTTCGCCTTGATGAGCTTGTCCTTGGCGTTTTTCAGCATAATGCGTCCGCGATTGATTTCCTTTGCCATAGCGTTGATGTTCTCAATAGCTTCCTCAAACTCGGCTTTCATCTGGAGCAATTTTTTTTCCGTAAGCTGAATCAGGCGTATATTCTCTTTGATCTCGTCTGCGGAAAACCCAAGGCTCTCTTCAATACGCTCACGCTGTTCCCGCACCGCAAGCCCCCTGCCCAAGTTGCGCAATTCCCGCATGGAACTAACACGCAGATATTTTTCGAGCCGCTCCTGCTCTTTCTTGTAGCGTTTGATCTTTTTGGAAGCAAGGATGAATTTTTCGGAAAAGCTCAAGATTTCTTCAGGATGAATCTCCGCTCTCTCAATAACCGACATGATTCTAGCGCGAAGCGCGGCAAGATCTTTGTCTTCAAAAAGGTTGCCGCCCCGGCTTATGATGCGCCGCTTCATCTCTACATAGGCTTTTATATCGGGGAAAATGGCTTTAAGCGTTTCTTTGTAAAACTGATTGAGCCTGCGATGTTCGCTTTGATGTTCGGTCATCTCCTTTTTGGAAAGATTCATTTCCTTAAAATCTTTCCGTGTAAAAGCCTTTTCGCCGATCTGGTAAAATTCGCTTATGATGAGACCGGATCTCTTGACCACGCTTTGGATGATATTTTTCCCGTCTTCCATCTGCTTGGAAAGCTCAATTTCCTGCTCTGCGGTTAAAAGGTTTTCCCTCCCGATCTCCCGTAAATACAACTTCACCGGATCATCGACGGAAGTCTCTTTGCCGGTCGTCACCATGCGCTTCTTTTCGGGATTCTGGACTTTTTCTAATTCTTCCCCGGTCTCATCTTCGGCCAAGACATCTTCCTCAATGACAAGCTGTACATTGTTCTTTTGGAGAAGCGCCCACACCTCTTCGATTTTGTCGGTGTTAGTGATATGCTCGGGCAAATAATCAGAAAGCTCCTCGTACGAGAGAACCATCTTTTCTTTTGCGTATTCAATCAACTTAATGATTGCGGGATCAAGCGCTACATCTTCTCTTGTTTCCGTCATTCTTTATTTTCCTTTAGTTTACACAATTCGGCGTCAATATGCATTTTTTCAAGGAGCAATTCATCATCAAGCGCCGCTAAACGGTACGTGTTTTCATCTTTGTTCTGATTGCCTTCAATAAGACGAAGCTCCGTTACAATTTTAGCCGATCTGCGTTCAATCCGTTTCTGTTTTATCCTTTTTATGCCGTCGGAGACGAGTTGTTCCGGGTTGGATGAAAATTCGGTCGTAACGCCTCGTTCAACAATAAATTTCCGCGCGTTCTCTGAACTTATACGCGGCAAAAGGGCGTCTAAACCTGTTTCATCGTGAACAAAACATTCTTCTAAAGCGATAAAAATATCCTTTGCGGCGGGGTCTTCGATCTCCTCTATCGACAGCCGCGCCCGGAATTGGGAATAGAGACTATCGTTTACCGCCACCACCGCGAGTAAAAAAAGCTCCTCATTCATTCGTAGGGGGACATTATGAGGACGTTGATCTTGGGAAGTTCCCGTTGCGGAATGACGCGCAACCACGTTCGTCCGCCTATTATTATAATCGTTCCTCACCGCTTCACGATCCACACGCAGGGCATCGGCAAGCTGCCCCAGCGCATTGTCCCGAATAACGTCTGAATCCAGCGTTTCCAAATATGAAAAAACAAAAGCCGCCGCTTTGAATTTTCCTTCAGAGACATTTGTATTGTAGAGTTCCTTGCTGCGGGCAATAAGATAGTCCAAATCAAGTATAACACTTTTCACACAATTTTTCAACACTTCTTTTCCGAATTCTTTCAAAATATCGGCAGGATCTTTCATATTAATAACTTTTTTCAAGGCGTCCCTGGCGGCGCCCGCGTCTTCGGATTCATCAAGGTTGATCGAGTCGCCTCGCGCCGCCTTGCCCGGCGTCACAATGCAAGCGTTAAGCCCGTTCCGCCTACAGGTGAGAATCCCCTTTACGGCGGCAGTCTGCCCCGCGTTGTCCGAATCGAAGATGAGATTGACGCGCTCCGCAAACCGGCGGAGGAGACGCGCCTGCTCATCGGTAAATGCCGTGCCAAGAGGCGCCACCGCATTGGTCACGCCCGCCTGGTGAAGCGCTATCACGTCCATATAGCCTTCCGCTATGTAGGCTTCGTTTGTCTTTTTTATTTCGGGAAGGGCTGCGTCCACGGCAAAGAGGGTCTGCCCCTTTTTATATATGGCGGATTCCGACGTATTGAGGTACTTTGGACCGTCCCCGGAAAGAAGCCTGCCGCCGAAAGCTGCCGTACGCCCCTGCCGGTCATTTATGGGAAAGATGAGCCTGTCGGCGAAAAAGCTCATTCGGGGGTATTTCCGAGAAAAGAGAGCGGAATCCGCCAAAAATTCTTCGGAATACCCTCTCTTGGAGAGAAACTTGAACAACCATTCCCTGTCAGCGGGCGCGTAACCCAGCTTGAATTTTTCCACCATTTCATACGAAATGCCCCGGGATAGCGTGTAGGTCAGGGCGGGTTTTCCCTGGGGCGTTTTGGCAAGCAGATAGTGAAAACTGCCCGCAACACGGGAATACAGATCGAATAGGGCTTCGGTTTTAGCCGCGTTTTTATCGGTTTCAGCATTGCCGCCCGCCTCATACTGGAGCGCCACACCGAACCGCTTGGCTAGGCGTTCCACCGCTTCCGGAAAGGTGAGCTTATCCATCTCCATGATGAAGTTCATCACGGTGCCGCCTTTGCCGCACCCGAAGCAGTGGTACAGCTTGAGATCGGGATTCACCGAAAAGGATGGCGTTTTTTCGTTATGAAAGGGACAGAGACCCATGAACCGTCCGCTCCGGTTTTCAAGGCGCACATAATCGCCCATAACCGCCACGGCGTCCATCTTGTCGATGACTTCCTGTATGGAACTTTGTGTTATAAACGGCATTTTTGCGTATCATCAGGCGGGTCCATTCCAGTTTCTCCATTCAAGGTGCGGCTCACGCCGCGCAAAACCGCATTTTATGAAACAACCTCATATATAATATACTTTTTTTTTATGATTTTTGCAAGAGAATAGCCTTAAAAGTGAGGGTATCTGCCCTCACTTGCGAATCACAGTGCGAATAAATCACCATGAAGTCTCACGTTAAAATTCTGGCCATGGTTTTTACCGGTCAGTATCTTTGCGCGCTTTGGAGCAGTTGGTCAACCGCTTTATCCAGAGCATTCTGGAGACGGACGATGGTAAGCCGTTTCCGCAGACGTAACCGGCTGGTCATAGGTCTTCTTCGTCTTTCCTTGTGTGTCCCGCATTTTATCAATGAGCTTGGCGCAGGGATAGAAATAGTTGGGCGGGAGATTGATGACCTGGTACACCGCCGCCAAAGCCCTCTCGTTGGTATAGCGGGCATAGCCGACGGTCTTACAGACCACATCCCCGTTTTTCTGTTTAACGTAACAGTTGTCGTTTGTTCACACCATGTTTTCATAGCGGTGTTGATGAGATCCCCCACCGTTGTCACTGTCGACGCCCTTAAGGGGGACAGGGAAGGAGACATAGACATCATCCATGCTTCCCTGACCCAGCGGTGGACATGTTCTTGAGCGCCCGTTCCTCTGTCCACTGGGTGGTGATATCGGTGACGGTCAAAGTGAAGCGAAATTCCCCCGAAACGTTGCCGCCGTCGTGTGAAATGGCGTCTATCTCACAAAAAGCAACCCTTTGATCGTCCCAGGGACAGAAGACTTTTATCGAGATTTGGCGCTTCAAGAGAGAATCGGGTTTGGTCGTTGACCGCCCCTTGCCCCGCCGTTTCTTCCGTTCCTTTTTGAGCGTCCGTTCCATCGTGGATCGGCTTGTCTGGACCAGCTTCCTCCGGATTTCCGGGGTGATGTGGACGCGGGGGTCTGCGGCGAGGGCGGTGATGTTTGTCCTTATGAGAGGACCGGACGTTTTCAGCACATGCCTCTGAAAAACTCTCACAACCGTATGATACAGGCTGCCACATCCGGGACATACCGTTTTTCATAGACCCGTTTTTTCCGGACTTGCGGGTGATGCGGGCTTTGACCAATTTTCCGTCTAGGCGCAAGGCGCAGGAGCCTGGCTCTCCCTTCGCCGCTCAAGATGCCGACGGCGTACTTCCGGTTGACTCCGATAGCGGCGGTAAAGTCGGTAAGGATGCGGGACTTCTCAGTCTTTGTCTTGACTGTCCGGTACCGGACGGTGAACTCTCAAGTGATCGGTCTTTTTCTTTCATGGATAACCCCATTGTTTCCTCCGGCAAGCATATTTACCGGAGCTAGCGTCGGTTTCCATGTGCAGATTTTTACATGAGATTCCACCCTCCCTTCGGTCAGATTTTACATGAGGCGTCGCGGGCTATTGACATGACAACATATCTGCTATATAATTAACTTTGTTTCAAAATGAGAACTGCGTTCGGGTTAGTTTTGGAACAGCCTCATCTCAATTTCCAATACTTACCAGGAGGTCGCGGTAATGTTTAGTTTGGCAAGTTCATTTCGTTTGCGAAACAAGCTCAAAGAACGGATCAGTGGTTTAATCAACGCTATTGAAGGCGCGGAATTCAGCAAGACCATTGGAGCCGAAGAAGATGTCAGCCCCTGTGACGGCAAGACCTTGGAGGAAGCCATCGCTGAAGTTCACGCCCTCATGGACCTTCTTCAGGAATTGAATGTCCGAATAGAGAAAGCCAACGCGGTCAACCGGAATTTCCTTATCATGTTGGAAACGCTTAAAGCGAAGATCGCCTTTTACGAAAAAATCGCGCAAAAACGCCGCCATTGCAGGAAGTACGAATTCGAATACGATGAGCAAGGCGAGCGAATCAAAGTCGTCAAAGAGTCTCTTGTCGATCAGAAAGCGGTCGCCGCCACGCTTGCGAACCTCAAAAAAGAGAAGGATAGCATGGAAGAAAAAATCGCCGCCTTTAACTTTAGCATTGCCGTTGATTTTGATCCTGAAGAAATTCTTTCAAGGATATAAGGCGCTGGAATTATGAATTTTGGGGGAATTCCTCTTTATAGCATACAGTTTAATCAAATGCCTCATCTTAATCCATTATATGCTCCCAAGCAAAGGAAGAGATTGTCAGGCTCTTTGTCCAATCAAACCTAAAAACGTACGATGAGGATTGAAAACATACTGGACTGAAACGCAAGCCCTTCAAAAGTCAAAAATTCAATTGTTTGATGGCGGCGTTGATTTTAACGGTTTATACCGGCGGGTTATAAAGAGGTTCCCCTTTTTTAATTGCGAAACTGGTACTGTTGCGTGAGGCAAGGGCTAAACTTGCCCCACTCTAAGTCGGCGGTGTCTGACACCGAAATATTTTCAGCATTTTTGGCAAGTCGGTGTCTGACATCAAAGCAATTCTTATGACAACCTCGTATTATAGTATGAGAAGCTTGCGAATACTCCACGACAGAGCGACGTACCATGTCACGTCGAAAATTAACCATGACGACATGAGCCTTCTTGAGCCGCAGTTCAAGAAGCTCTTCCTCTCTTTCGTCCAAAAAGCGAAGCGGAAGTTTCATTTCCGCCTGTGGGATTTTTGTATTATGAGAAACCATATCCATTTCTTGATAAAGCCGGGCAAGAGCGGGATTTTATCGGAAATAATGCAATGGATAAAGCGCGACTTCGCCAAGTCATGGAACAAAGAGCGTGGCCGGAAGGGGCATGTATGGGGGGAGCGATTCCACTCGCGGATAATCAATGGGATGAGGGATTTTTTGCGGATGCGGGAGTATATAGATGAGAATCCGGTGAAGGCTGGGCGTGCGGAGCGAGCGGCGGACTGGGTGTTTGGGAGCTTGTATCACCGGTTGCACAGGCCAAGTAGTTTATTAGACGATGTGGCGTCAGACACTTTTGACATCGTGGAGCTATGAGTTAAATCCTCCGTTTGTAGCGTTTGTCGTTTGTGGGGTCAAGTTTAGCCCAAGCGGCGGGGGTATTAAAGACTCCACTGCGAATAAAATTTACAGCGAGTCAAGACGTTTCAGCCCGGCGCGGGCGGCAAGGTAATTGGGATTCAGGGCGAGCGCCTTTTCAAGGGCGCGTTTGCTTTCCTCAGTGCGTCCGAGAAGATAGAGGCATCGGCTTATCCTGTAGTGGATGCGGGCGGCGCTTTCGGGACTGTGAATTCCCCGCAAAACAGCCTCTTCGTAGTAAGCAATCGCCTCCGCAACGTCATTATGCCGCGCCTCCATGATGCGGGCGATGTTCGCAGGCGTGGAGTAGGAGCGGGTGTCAGGGAGAATGCTTTTGAGCTGTTCATAGGCTCCATCAAGATCGCCTTCGGAAATAAGGGAAACGCCTTTGTACAGATCAAGCCACGCGCCGGTTATGTTGTTATAGGCGGCGTTTTGGATAAGCCACTGCATTTCCCCTGAACGCCGCAGAAAATTGAACAGCCAGCTCGACCATTCGTAAAACCGCTCGTCAGAGGGGCGCTTGTTCAGCAATATCCACGCTTGAGCTACGATTTTTTCAGGAGTCCTGATTTCCCGTTCACGGCGGAGCGTTTCCAACTCTATGAGCGGTTCGACGGCTTGTTGAGATTCAAGATAGGAGAGCGCGGCTTCAGGCGGCAATAAACGGGAATACTTGATGGCGCCGTATGTGGCGTACGTCGCGGAAGGATCGTCATGCCGCCGCAAAGCGACTGCAAGCTGATCAAGAAAAGCGGCGGTTTTTTGAGGATTGGTTTCCGTTGCGGCCAGATTGTAAAGGCTCTTCAATTTATAAACGTTATTCTGGGAAGTGGAAAGCATGGTCCAGAACGAACGGGCGCTCTCCGTATTATTCGAGAGGTACAGCGCATCCGCCTGACGGATAATGCTTTCCTCGCCGGAGGCTTCGGCGAATATTCTCGCCGCTTGCAAAGGCTTGTCGTAATCGTAGAAGAATTGAGCGATAAAATTTCGCGTGGCCGGGGATTTGCTGGTTTTGAGCAACTCGTTAGCCCGCGCCGCAGCCGACGCAATGTCGCCGCCGAGTATGCGCAAAATAAGATCGTCAAGCGCGAATTGTTCCTGCTCTATTGTTTCAGGAAAGAGCGATTCTTTTTCAGGAATTTGAGAAGCCTTGACCGGATCGTTCATGTCGCCTAAAAGCACATAAATGCTCAAAGCCGCCGGTTTATACCGCGTTCCGAAAAGGCGCGAAGCGTAGAAGCGCAACAATCCGGCTTCGGCGTTTTCCACTTCGACGCTGGTTTCGGGATCATCGGAACCCGAGGCGCTCGGCAATACAAGAAGGGCTTCAGCGGCAATTGCCGCAAGCGGCTCCGAAGACGGATAACGGGACGCCGCTTTTTGCGTGGACTTTTGGTAGGCGGCTAGAAAATGTACATCTTGTCGGACTAAAAACCTTCTCCGTTTCAGCACGGAAAGCAGGGATTCTACAGAAAGAGCTTTCTTCTCAAGGGTATCGAAGGCGCGGTTTATCTGACCGGCGCTTGCGATACCGCGTGCATTTTCCCAAAAAGCGTCGAATTCCTGCAAAGCCTGAAAAAAACGCTCGTCATCCTGCCCGGATCGAGTAAGGTTCCGGTCGATCATATAGGCGATGCAAAGCCCGCCCACGAGGATACATCCTACAATAACGCCCGCTGCTAGAGCGGCATTGAGAGAAGCTTGCTTTAAACGCGCTTTTTTTTTCATATCACTGTATTTTCTACCGTTTTTCGTATTCCGTCAAGCATCCCATTGACAAAACCATAGGATTTTTCTTCGCCAAAAATTTTTGCCATTGCTATCGCCTCGCTTATTACTATGGAAGCGGGCGTCTCTTTTTGAAAGAGAATTTGGTAAACGCTTGTCCGCAATACGGCAAGATCCACTCTTCTGAGCCTGGAGAAATTCCAATTTTCCAGATGGGATTTTATTGTTTCATCTATCTTTTCAAGATTTTCAATCGTACCTGTGATAAGGAGACGCGAAAACAACGCTGTTTCCTCTTTGAGATGTTCGCCGTCTTTCTCATCCATCCACGGGAACTCCAGCAACTCTTCAAGAATCCTCTGTTTTTCAGGCGGCGGCTTGAACCGCCCCTTCACCGCTTCCCAAGAGTAGAGCGCCTGAAACGCAAGAATCCGCCCCCGTCTTCGTGACGACATGTTCCCGTTACCAGTTGATGTATTGGGGAAAGGTCCTGATAACCGCCGCCTTACGCAACTCGTTGGTCAAGTTTTTGCTTAACGCCTCGGTGCCGGCATTCATGCGCTCCTGCAACAAAGCCGAAGCAATATAGCTTTTGACGCTTATTGAACCCATTCCCAGATATTCGGGAACAGTGTCGTTTAAACCCAAGTCTTTTCCTTTCTCTCTTTTGAGAATGTATAAAATTACGTATTCCTGCGGAGTCTCAATCAGCTTGGACACTTTCCGTATGCCCTGATTATCCGGACCAGTGGAAGGGAACGCCATATCAAAGAATTCCTTGCCCATTCGTTGCAACGTAATGCTCTGCACAAAATAGTCGGCGCCAGCAAAACAGTTTTGATAGTTTTGAGGATCGCTGTTGTTCTTTATCTGGGTGAAATGAAAAAGGAATTCTTCTCCGCTACTTCCAATCTGCCGGATGAGTCTGTCCGCCGTGTCTTTCGCCCTGGTTTTAGTCGCCGTGGTGAAGGGAATGCGGATATAATTGCCTTGTACATAGCCGTCCTGCCGGTACAAAGCCGGATGTGCGCGAAGTTCGGTGCTTACATCATCATCCGTAGGCTCTCCTCCGCCCAGCCTCAAAATGTATTTCTGTTGCGCCATCTGCGTTTTTAGTTGCGCTCTAAACGCGGTGAGTTCCAAACCGGTTTGTTGCCTAATGGCTGTAGAAAATTCCGCATCGGTCGGTTGGCGTCCGCCCAAACTCGCGGACATTTGACTTTTCATAGTCTGAATTTGTTCGTTGAGTTCGCTGTCGCTGACCGTAACATTGGCTTTTGAGACAACTTGAGGAAGGTAGCGCTGGGTGATGTATTTGTTTATCAGCATCTGTTGCCTCATCTGATCGCGGTACACGCTCATATCCATGCCGGTCTGCTGTTTGATTGCCTCGGTGAACTCCGCGTCTGTGGGCATTCTGCCGGCAGACTGCGCCATCTGTTGCTTGATAACCTGCATCTGCTGGTTGATTTCCGTTTCGGAAACAGTTATCTTTTCTTTTGCCGAAGCCTGAATCACCAGTTTTTGATCGATCATGCCGTCAAGCGCTTGCTGCCGTTCCTGGGCAGTCGCCGCTCTGCCCGCCTGTTTTTCCAGTATTTCAACCTGAATCCGCAGTTGTTCGGCGGTAACCGGTTCCGTTGTGTTGTACTGAATCGTGGCGACCACCGCCTTGGCGTTATACTGCGCGAATCCCGCAATCGGAGCGGCCATACAGAAAATCGAAAAAATTAAAAGCCGTCTGTTTTTCATCTTTACTTCCTTGTCCTATGCTGTTTCTGCTGCATCTATGCTTGAGCCGACTTCAAAACCACTCGCGATTAACCGCGATCAGCTTGATCAGCCGCGTTTTGAAATCGGCTCACTTTATAAAAAAACATTCTCTCAAAAGGATACAGTTTTGCGCCCGCCTTGCACGCTCCGCCGCCGCAGGCTATTCCAGTACCGCCCTGATTCGCCTGACTCCCGCCGAAGAGGACTGCTCTTTCTGTACCTTGAACACGCCCAGTACACCAGTGCGTTCCACATGAGGGCCCCCGCACACCTCCATGGAGAAATCACCCATAGTGTAAACCTTCACCTGCGAATCGTACTTTTCGCCAAACAAGGCGATTGCGCCCGACGCTTTGGCGTCATCAAGACCCATGATCTCCACAGACACCGGCAGATCGCGCTTAATTTGCTCGTTGACGATTTCCTCTATGCGGGCGATTTCCTCCGCCGTCATGGGTTTGTCGTGGGAAAAGTCGAAACGCATACGTTCCGCAGTGATATTTGATCCCTTTTGCACGACATGCTCGCCCAGTACGATGCGGAGCGCCTGTTGGAGAAGG
This sequence comes from Treponema sp., assembly GCA_031265845.1. GTDB lineage: Bacteria > Spirochaetota > Spirochaetia > Treponematales > Breznakiellaceae > JAIRKH01. The sequence continues at coordinate 15,715 of JAISCC010000163.1, read as the reverse complement.
TGGGTTGCGCTGTGGTATTTGACGGCTGTCTCTCCGTGATCGACGAGCCCGCCCTTAAAGACCTGCTCGCCGCCGGCGCGGGAAAGATCCTGGTGTTTCTTGAACGCTTCGTCAAATTCAGCGCGGTTCACGGCGAGACCCGCTTCCGCCGCAAGTTCCGAAGTAAGCTCAATGGGAAAACCATACGTGTCGTACAATTTGAAGGCAAGCCGTCCGCTCATAATCTTTTGCGGATTCTTGAGCAGATTGGGAATGAGTTTCTCGAATTCCCTTTCGCCCTTGTGCAATGTCTCGCGGAATTTTTCCTCTTCCTTGTTCAATTCATCAATAATACGCGCTTTGTTTTCGATGAGTTCAGGGTAAGGTCCGGCCATCTGCGCTACGATAACCGCAGCTATGGGCGATAGCGTCATGCCCTCAATGCCAAGCTTGCGTCCGTGCCGCACCGCGCGCCGGATAAGGCGGCGGAGTACATAGCCCGCGCCCACATTGGAGGGTGTCACCGACTTGGGATCGCCTAAAATAAAGGACGCCGCTCGCGTGTGATCCGCGATAATGCGCACTGACCGGTCTTTTTCCGCGTCGGTTCCGTACACATATCCGGCCGCTTTCCCTATGGCTTCTATGATGTCCACAAAAATTTCCGTGTCATATACAGATTTTTTGCCGTTCAACACGGTTACGGTGCGCTCAATCCCCATGCCCGTATCCACACACGTTCTTGCGAGCGGTTCATAGGAACCGTCAGCCTTCTTGTTGTACTGCATGAACACATCATTCCATATTTCAAGCCATTTGCCGCAAGAGCAACCCGGAGCGCAATCGGGTCCGCATGGCTCTTTGCCGAAGTCGTAGAACATTTCCGAATCCGGTCCGCAGGGTCCGGTCGCGCCTGCGGGACCCCACCAGTTGTCGTATCGCGGCCTGTAACTGATGCGTTCTTCCGGAATGCCGAGCGCCCGCCATACGGCAGCGGATTCCTCATCGCGGGGCGCCGTGCCGTCGCCTTCAAACACCGTCACGCCAATTTTTTCAACCGGTATGCCAAGCCATTCCGGGGATGTAAGGAACTCGTAACTCATGCGTATGGCGCCTTCCTTAAAGTAATCGCCTAACGACCAGTTGCCGAGCATTTCAAAAAACGTAAGGTGGCTCGAATCGCCCACCCAGTCGATGTCGCCGGTACGGATGCACTTTTGATAGTCAACAAGCCGCTTGCCGGCCGGGTGTTCCTGGCCGAGCAGGTAGGGGACAAGCGGATGCATTCCGGCTGTAGTGAAAAGCACCGTCGGATCGTTGTCGGGCAACAGCGATTTGCCCTGAATTTGGGCGTGCTGTTTTGATTTGAAAAACTCAATGTACTTTGAGCGAAGTTCGTTTGCGTTCATTGATATAATAATAAGAAAAAAACGCCAGTTTGTCAATGATAATGAAAAGAGCGTAAAGGCGGCGTCCGCCCTTCGCCACACCGCAGAATCTCCCGCATCAAGCGCGAGCCAAAAGTTGCGAATCAAAGGTTTGGCGAGGCATTGAATCAGATTTTGCGTAACCCCTCTTTGCAATATAAAAACATACAAGGATCTTATATATGATATTTCATTTCACGTGATACCTATACCCTGTCTCGATACTGAAAGGCCCTTGTGAGGGATCAATACCGTGTTCATTATACAGGCTTTCAGAGAGCGCGGTATATTCCGCAGCAAGCCGTGTGTTTCCCAAGGCCCCAGCACATTTTGCGGCTTTTTTATAAGCTAAGGGCAAGATTGACATGCACAAAGACAAGTCATTCGCGAATAATTCCTGAAAATGGGCAAGCCCCTCGGCATACGCGCCGGTTTCGGTCTTGATAAACGCCAGCCAGTACAGCGTCCACAGGTCTTCTGGAAAAAGTTCGCGGGCTTTTATAATAAATTGTAGATTTCCCGTTTTGACTATATCTTTTATATCTCGCCCATATTCAAGAACTTCAGTAAGCAATGAATAGTACATATACTCGCTGTATAGACGCATATCTTCCAGCGAATGATGAAACTGTATCATTGCAGATGGTTTGATTGACTCATTAAACGCATAGGATTCAAGGGCTTCCAATGCCTGAAGCAATGATGGAGACTCTTCTCCACCGGGGGTTTTCCAGAGCATATAGTTAAAATGATCGCCGTAATACAGTTTTAGATAGTACACCATGATGAGATAGACACCGTCCTTTTCTATTTGAGGCACATCCGCCCATTTCGGATCGTTTAATTCAAATTCTTTTAAATTTTGTACCCAGAATCGGAGTTGATCATCACTAGGAACATAGTTAGAGGGAGTCCCAAAGTATGTTTCTCTATTCGCTATAAATGTGTCATAATAATTATGACTGAACAAATATGAACCATAGTATACTATATCTTTGATAGCCTTTGCGTTTTTCGGCGATATAATCTTTGAACCTGAAATTAACCGCTTCCATGCATCTTCAAACTCAGGTCTGCTTTCACTAATGAAAGCCACCGAGATGAAATCAGAACCATAGTGTTCGGACAGCAGATAGCCTAAAGGAACCCGGTCAATAGTGGTTCCATCATCTTGAGTCTCTTTCGTCACTGTTTTAACCCCGTGAGCCCCTCCGAAGAGACAGATAGCTTTTGCTTCAGGCGGCGCGTTATCCAGTGTTTCAATGATATTGTTTACCACGTATTCATCGCGGTAGTTTAGCCAGGCAGTCATATTTTCCGGATAATATTTTACAGGGTTCCTTCCCAGCTCTGGTAATACTACCATGAATGGATCCGTACCAACCGTCGATTGTTCCAGTGATACTACCGCCTGTATTAATGCTCTTCTTTCAACTCTATTACCCGTAGGCATCCATGGATAGATAGGCAAATAACTTTCTTTAGTTACATAACCTTCTGAAAAGAAATACCAGATGCCCGCGTCGTAGAATTCTTGTAAATGTTCCGCCAGAAACAACTCTTCATTCATGTTTGTATGATCTTCATTGATGAAAATAATTTTTTTTGTTTTAAGTTCATCAAGCAGGTATGCTGCGGCATCCGGAGCTTGGGCGGCTATGGTTTCCAGTTTTTTTACCGATAACGTCGTGCACCCTGTTATCAAGATAGTAATAACAGCCAACAAAAGACTATACCTGAACATGCTATAGTTCATACGCTTCCTCCTAAAATACGTTGTTCCAGAATACCGCTATTAGTATGCGCCAACGTATCAATGATAGTATCGGCGGTAATAACCATAATTTTATTGATTTCACAATGTTTGCTCGATATTGTATATATACTACCTGATGCCATATAATTAACATACGGACAACTGGTATAACACCGGGTATAGAATTTGCATTGTACGCAATCCTCCATATATACGCAGTCACCGTACAAGTAGAATCATCCATGCTCGCCGCCTTTTGAAATTTTTGATGTAGTGTGAACAGAGTCTGGAAACCATTCAGGGAGTTCTGAAGACACCCCGCCTTTAGACGGGAAACAAAGGCGCCAAAAGGCTCGGCTTGTTGGCGGCGGGGCACCATCCGGTTGACGATCAGCGCCGCGTATCCGCGCTATGTCTCCGCGCCGGGGCGTTCCGCAACCTTCAATTGAAGGGATGCGGAAGCCAGCTTTTCAGAGTATGCGGTGAGTTCCAGAAGTCCGGCTGAAGCGCCGGCTTTGACAACGACCAACGCTCGCCCTCCGCTGACCCGGGTTTTTGAAAACCGGAAGCCAAGAGAGTCGTTTAAATCCGCAGAACACGCGCCGATAATTTCCCCGTCTCCCCGAAGCGTACATTCGATAAGATGATCCTCCGTAGGACAGAGGACGCCTTTTTCATCAATAACGGCTATTTCTACGTGGGCGATAGCGGAACAATCCGCCTCAAGAACCGCTGTGTCTGGCGTCAGCGTGATGTTCCGCGCCGGTCCCGCAGTACGCAGGACATGACTGCACACCGTCAGCCCGTTCCGACGCCCGACAACCTCCGCTTCCCCTTCTTCATACTCAAACGTCCACTCGATAATGTTGTTCTCAAAATCATTGGGTCTCCGCGTTCCTAGCTTCTTGCCGTTGATCTTCAGTTCCACTTCATCGCAGTTGGAGTAAACCACAGCCTTTACGGTGCGGCGCTTGCAGTGATCAAGGTTCAAGTGAGACGCGGTTTGCGGGAAGGACCATCGACCCCGCACATAATCCGGTCTGCCTCCGGCGTCATACAAGCTGAGATGAACAACAGGCTCCGTTGACCAGACGCTTTTGCGATAATAGGCGTTGGGCTTCAAAAAGCCGCAGATGTCCAGAATCGCGCCAGCCCAGCCTTTGGCTGGCCATGCGCTTTCACCCAGATAATCAATGCCAGCCCACACAAACTGTCCAATGACATTGTTGTTTTCAAGGACATAACGCCACGGGTTTTTGATTGTCACATCCTCATAATTTTCCACGGTACTGCTGTAGTATTCGTAACTTTCGGTTCCCACAATCGGCTTGGCAATGGCGACGGTATAGGCTTCGTAGAGAGGCTCTTGGTAGTTAAGCCCTAGTACGTCCACACTCTCAGCCAATGCATTCGTAATGCCCACGAGGCGGTCTATGGGAGCGTTGACAAGACTTCTGGGGATAATATGGGGGTGGAGGGCGCAGGTTATCGGACGGTCGTCCAGAACGCGGACAAAAGAAGCCAGCATACGCTGGGTCTCCGGCATGGTTCCCGCGCTTTGTTCCTCAACCTCGTTGCCGATGCTCCACATAAAAACCGAAGGATGATTCCGGTCGCGCATGACACACGCCTCCAAGTCCCGTCGCCAGTCCTTGTCAAAATGCGCGGCGTAATAACCGCTCCGCCATTTGTCAAAACATTCGTCTATCACATAGAAGCCCAATTCATCGCAAAGATCGAGAAACTCCTCCGCAGGCGGGTTATGGCTCGTACGCACGGCGTTGCACCCGATGCTTTTCAGGGTGAGGAGACGTCGCCGCCATGCCGCGTCGTGATAGGCGGATCCGAGAATGCCGCAGTCGTGGTGCAGGCACACTCCTTTGAGCTTCACTGGCTGACCATTGACCCGCATCCCTTCGCGGCAACGCATCTCTATGGAGCGCACCCCGAAAGGAATCTCCACCGGCTTGCCGATCTCGGCGCCGGATCGTCCGCCGTCCTTCCTCTCAAGCCACACGAAGGCGTGGTACAGATGCGGGGCGTCCGCGCTCCACAGAAACGGCTTTTGAATCAGACAACGTTGCTGTACTACAGTCTCGCCATCAGCGTCCGGCGCGAGATGAAAAGGAGCGGATGACTCCACGGCGGCGCTGCCGTTCGGACTGGTTATCTTAATGCAAACCTTGCCTTCTGAGTGAAGCCCGACGGAATTTCCGTTCGAAAACGCGGTTTTTCCCCGGTCGACGACAGTGGCGTCCACCGTTACTTCTACGAATGCTTCTAGGGGTACTCCCGCAGATGATCCCGCCCGAGCGTCCATGATTTTTGTCCTGACGCGGACACCCCAAGTTTTGATGTGCAGGGCGGGAACTATCCGCAGGTACACGTTCCGGTACAGCCCCGCGCCCGAATACCAGCGGTCGGGAGGCTCGCCGCCGTTATCCAGCCGGACGGCGACCGTATTTTCACCCGGTCTGACCAGTCCGCTGACATCCAATTCAAAGGAGGAATACCCGTACGCCCTGCCGCCGGCTTCCTGTCCGTTGATGTACGCCACGCTGTTCCGGTACGCTCCGCCGAAGTAAAGGTACACTCCGCAACCGGTTTCCGCAACGCCAATTTCCTTCGGCAGGAAAAATTTTTTGCGGTACCACGCGATTCCCTTCCACGCAAAAAACCCCTGCATATTCTGGGGCGTATAAGCGTCCGTTCCGCTCCGGTCAAAAGGCTCGCCGATAACCCAGTCATGGGGGAGGTCAAGCCGCTTCCATGTCCGGTCGGGATAATCCTCCCGTTCCGCCCCTTTCGCATCTCCCAGAAGGAATTTCCAATCCTTGTTAAAAAGAACCGCGTTTCCGTCTCTCATAAAGTGTCCTAAAACCTACCGGTATTTAGCTTTTTGCTCATCAATGACAGCCTGGGCGCCCGAACCAAGCCAGTCTTTTATACCAGCGTCCCACACGCGGTCAAATTCGCCGGGTTTGGCGCAGATAAGGGTGACGCAAAGGGTTTTCTCCTTGTCCACCAGCACCTGCCGTACCGAAGCGAGCGAAAGGATCGTCGCGGAAACATAGGGCTCAACTTTTGCGTTGAGAGAAGAGATGCGGTAAGCGGCGGTGACTTCGTCAGGAGGGATGCCGGGATAGCTCGCGGAAAGAACCTGCCCAAAAGTTCTGGAGGGCGTCACGTAGCCGTTGATACTCATGGTGTAGTCCACATTGACGCCGGAGTTCTGGATCCATTGACCGGTGGCGGCTAACGGAATTTCAACCCCGTTCACCTTGGTATGGTTTATCCCCTCGTTGCCGAATTGGAGAAAGTGATAGTTTTCATACCGGCTGATCCAGTTGGCGTAGCGAAGCGCCGCCTCCGGGTTCTTGCTCGCCTTTGGAATGAAGAAAATCAGCCCTCCCGCCGCAGGAGATCCCCGCTTGGGGGTGAGTCCGGCGGAATTGGTGAAGGGATCGATGGGGATGAACTTCGCGCCCGGGATGTTTTTTTCCAGTTCCGCCTGGATTTGCAGGTTCTGGCGGTAGGGCTGGTCCCAGTTGTGCTGGAAAGCCCCGACAATGCCGCTCTTTATCACGTTGCTGGGAGCGGTGTCGTCGTTGTAGAGAGGGAAGTCCGGGTCAATGAGACCCTCAATATACATTTTATTGAGAAAAGCGAGGGCTTCCTTGACGCCGGGAACCATAAGCTGCCGTTCCGCCACGGTGTTCACCCATCTCTCTCTGGGGGAAAGATTGGCAGGCATGAAAGACAGGAAGATATTATAAACCTGCCAGCGTACGTCGGCGCTCATAATGAAGGGAATCACCCGATCCACGCCGAGCTTTGCCGCGTTGTTTTTAAAAGCGACCATAGTATTGTAAAACTCCTGGGTGGTTTTAGGTTCCGGGAGTCCCAGCTTGTCAAGCCAGTCCTTGCGGATAAAGGTGTTGTGGGACGCGGTGTACATATATTTGTTGCTGATGCCGTAGAGCGCTCCCGTATCTACGTCTTTGCTATGCCAAATCAAGTTTTGTCCGGGGATCGCCGGGTCTTCGCCCATCATTTCTTTCATATCCTGCAAGTGGGTGTCAACATAGGGAGCCAGATCGTACACCCCACCCTGAAGCCCCCAGTTTCTCACGTTGTCCATACTGTAGGTGTAACAAAGATCCGGCGCGTTCTGAGCAGCCATTCTGGTGACTATGTCCTGCTCTTCGTTCCAGCGGTTTACCGGTACAAAAGTTACCTGAATGTTTTCATCCTTCAAGACCTTAGCCTTTATCCATTGCGTCCATGCGTTGTTAGTGGGATCGGTCTTGCCGCCGTCGGTTCCCCGGTCAAAGACCTCCACCGTGATCGCCGCTGGCGCTCCGCTCCGCGACCCGCTTGATTGTTGCCCTTCGCCGGAAGCGAAGGCCGCCGTCGCCGCTGACAAAGCGGCGATAAGGATACTAAAAAAACGTTTCATGTTTTCTCCTTTTTCCTAATATAGAATTGTAAAAATGATACTATTGTTTCTCCTGCGCCCGCAATGGATAAAATAAAGTTAATTAGGTATAAATTATAGTCATACGAAACGACTCCTCCACTCTGAGAAAGCGAAAATAGCGGCGCGGGCGACCCGTTGCGCGATCTACCGCCGTTTTCGGCGGATCGTCCTCCGAATCCGTGGTTCGCAAACCGCAGGTTCGCGTCAGTCGGGTTTTGGCATAAGCAAAAAATAAGGAAAAAGTGAGCTTTTGACCATGGTTTGGGAAAGCCTCTAAATTTAAAATATTAACAAAAAAAATGTCACGTCTTTCTGCAATAGCGAGTTATGACCTTCGCCGCCGCTTTTCTCCTCCATTCCACAAACTCCGTGTAAATAGCGGCTTTTTCAAAACTAGGCGCGTTTTGAAAAAGCCCTTCAGATTCACGAACCGGGAGCGCGGCGCAGGACGTTATAAAGGCGTGAGGCTGTTCCAAAACGCGCGGAACGACAATTTTGGAACAGCAACTTTAGATTTAATAGAAAAAGCGGGCTTTAAACCCGAGCGCAGTTCGCTGAACGCAGTTCGCGTTTTGGAGTTTTGGAATAGACTCACATTATAAATAAGTCCGCCGCAACTCATCAAAGGAAATGGAGCCGCTCATTTCACGCACCTGAATCGTCCCGTTCAGTATTTTGAAGAAGAAGAGAGTGATATTCATCAACGTCAAATCATCGCTTTTGCCTCCGTCTTCTTTTTGCAAAGAATATGTTTTTAATATTTGAGAGCCGAGCGAAGCGGAAATAATCAAGAAATGATTTTCAAGGTTTTCCAAATCAAGCAGATCGCTTACCAGTATCCTTGACGCGACGGAATAACTGTGTAAAAGCATTTTGGCGTCCGCGTCATCAACGAGAACCGTCCGTTGGGAGTCGGCTTCCATATCCATTCGTATTTTGCCCGTATTCGGCTTTTCTTTTTCATTCTTAAACAAGGAGCCGAGGTCTGCGAGCGTTATATTGTAAAATTCCGTACCGGGCAGGCAGGCTATAGGTTCAACGGAAAACGCCGTAGGATACAGCAAATAATTGACGCCACCCGCCGCCGCTTCCGGCGCGTTAAAGGTGCCGGCAATAACATTCTGCAATGTGAGCTTCTTGGACGCGAAACAGCCGCCTAAAACAACGGTGTTTTCAATCTGTATTTCATTGGCGAATATGCTGCCCGCGACAAAACAATTTTTTAATTTCACGCTTGCCGCGTTTATATCGGCGCCGTAGACGCATTTCCCTTTCAGCAAAAGAGAAACCACGCTTCCGCTTGACGCGACGGCTTTTCTGAAAATAATTGTATCTTCGGCGTCGTTCTTGACGTGCAATTCGTTATGCGCGTACACGGCGCCGGAAAATTCCGCTGGTCCGGAATCAAGCGTTAAATTTCTCGCGTATACGGCGCCGTCAATTTTAACATTTCCCTGAACAGCGACATCTCTTTCAAGCTCATTGCTTGTTTTGGGAAGAATCGCCGATTTCACCAAATTGTCTTTTAAGGCGACAATGGTCTCGCCGATGCGGATTTCCGTCATTTCTTTCAATTCTTTCATCATATACCTCTCTTCATAACGATGATACATCTGAATTTTGCCACAGGGAAAGCGTCATTTTATAAACCCGTTGTTCAGCGTCACCGGTTTTTATTTCAAAGTGGTTTTCCACAAGCGTAATGAAAGCCCTATGCAACGCTTCTTTTTCTTCTGTGGAAATTGAACGCCATGAAGAAGTTGCGGAGCAAAAAGCGTCTGTTTTTTCCGCAATGCGCTTTTTTTGCGCTTGATCTAAATATTCAGGCGCAAACGTTTCGCAGTATTCCGCGCCTCCGCCAATGTCATCATGTTCCAGCCAGAGAACGGGGACATACACCGGCGTCTTTTCCCGCCGCGCCTCATTGAAAAGGAATGAATCGACAAGCGCGGTGAGGCGGGATTCCTGCGTAACATACTCATGCAACGTTTTTAAGACTTGTTTCGCTTTTTTGTTTAAGTTTGATATAAGCAGAACTATTTTTGACGAAGCTTCTTCCCGCATTTCAAGCGCGCTCAACGCCGCCGAGTCGCTTGTCTGTTCGCTTACAAGTTGTTTCTGCACTTTCTCAGACAACATAAAAGCGTTTTTGTCCAAAGCGTAGATGCGTTTGTAACATTCATCGTCAAGATCCGTGAAAAGCGCGACATACCTTGAGCTTATCCTGTTGAAATCAACTTCCATGGTGTTCTTTTGGGCGGAGACCGCCTTGCCCTGCTCCTGAATAAGTCCAAGTCCGGCTTTTATCGCGCTGTCCAGCGCCTGCAACTGTTGGGAAAGCTCGGTCTTTATGGCGCCGAAGAAGCCGTCAGTGAGTGATTTTGCGATTTTTTGCGTGCGTTCCTGTATTGCTATGCATTGAGACGCGTTCGTTATATCAACCGAAGCGGTCAGCGCGTCTATCATTTTATTGCAGTTATGAACGCTGCCGTCAAACGGGCCGGTGTCGACATTGATAGTAACATTTACCGCGACTTCGCCCGAATAAGACGCCGAACCGGATCCCCCGCTCTGGCTTGCGGGATAACTATACGACAGCCTCCCGCTGTATGGGACGCTCGCTCTGTAATTCCGCCTGTAACTCATTTTCGCGCATCCTCCCAAGAAGATTCGTCAAACAGGCGGAGCATTTCCTTTGATATGCGCGGATCAGAAAGCTCTTTTTCACAAAGCGAGACGAATTCTTTCCTGACAGACGTTTTGTCTTCCTCGCTTGCCGCTTTCCACGCAAGGCTGCCGGAAGCGCTGTTGATTTTGGACGCGATAGGGGCGGCGCTTTGCCATGCGTCCGCGCAAGGAGCGTACACATTGTCAATGACGCCGGTCGTATTGAGCAAACTCTCTGTCTCCGAGACTATCACTGGAATGTACCTGCTATTGGACGCCGCTTCATGTTCAGATGGAATCAGGATGCTGTCGATATTCTCATTAAAGGATTGGCTTTCAATTATGGAATATGAGAGCGTTTTTAACGCATCCTTGGTCTTTTGCTTCAGCTTGCCGCTTAAAGCCGTTTGTTCGAACGACAAGACCTCGCCGGAACTGCTGAACAGCAGGGAGCTTCCATCTTTCAATGTGTCAAAAACAATTTTTCTGATTTCCGCAAGCCGCATCGCCGGACGATCAAGCTCTCTCACCCGCGTCTCAAGCGCTTTATTCAAGGAATGAAAGAGCTTGGCGTACCGTCCGCTTATCATATTATAATCGGCTTCCATTTGCCTTTTTACGTTGTCCAGCGCTTTCACCAATTGAAGCAGCGTCATCTGTTTGCTTGTCATCTCGGTATACGCCGCCACGATCTTCTGGCTTATCTGGGACTTTACCATTATGAAGAAGCCGTTGTCTATGTTTTCACAAATAATTTCCGCGCTTTGGCGTTCGGTCGCAGTGACAGCCTCCTCCATCGCGGTGACAGCCGCCGCTACATTCCTGACATGGCTTTTCACCGAATCAACGGTTGACGCCATTGGGGAAGTGTCCACTTCAAAATACAAATCGGCCATGATTATTGATCGCCCTCCTGATGAGCCGTATCCGTATTTCCGGCTTCCAACGCGCCATTGTCAGGAGAAGCGGCCTCCCGCAACAGATCAATGGCAAAATCGTCGTACATGCGCTGCTCTACCTGCGGCGGCGGGGGCAACTTTGCGTGTCGCGCGACATACGGGCTTATGGCTATCAGTTTTTTCCTGCGCGGGTCGAGTTCTTGCAGATGATCGGTCGACTGGGCGATATCGCGGCACTCCCTATCGCGCAACGTCGCTTCATAGTAGGGAATATAGCCAAACTGAGCCGCTTTTTCATCTATATTATCTTTCAATCTGTTCATAAATTCACTGAATTCTTCCTGTTTTTGGTTGAACTGCTGCGCCTGCAACTCAAAACCGGCGATTATTTCAGCGTCTTTGTTTTGCCGCCCCACTTCCGCGCTGTCAAGCGAGTGGGTTTTGTCCATGGCGCTCTGGGTTTCCTGAAGCGCCTTGTACGTGTTGAGGCTCCGTATGTAATCGGCGTAGGTTTCCCTCATTCTGTTGATAAGGTCTGCGGCTTCGGCGCGATTTCTGCCGTAGAAATCTTCGGTGTCCCTGTGCCATTGGTTAAGATAATCGATCTTCTGATCCTTAATGTTGTTATAAATTTTCAACCGCTCTATCCTGTTTTCCTCCATGAGATTCTGGATGACCGGCGCCAGAACTTCTTCCTGAATTTGGTGCATTCCAAAGGGCATGGACGTACGGGACTGATCTTCCGCAATCCACGCGGTGGAAAACAGGTCGTATTTCACTCTTGAGCTTGACTTTAACGAAAACGGAGTGTAAGCGTCGACGGAATCCTGATAGTCGAAACTCGCGGAACGGATTCGCTCGATTTCTTCCGCTTCAAGGGCCGGCGAATACTGATTGAAAGACGCTTTTAAAACCGTAGAAAATATTCCGCCGGCATAATCAATGATCCTATTCGCGCCGTTCATCTTCGTTTTGCTGAGAATTTGCACGGACTCGGCGAGGCGTCCAATCAATTTCTTGAAATACGCCGCCTGATTTTCATTGGCGCTTTGATCAAACGATTTCTTCATAACATGGAGGGCGTAGAAGGCGTCTATTTTCTCCTTAAAACCATCCGTATTGAAAACCGGAACAACTGGTTTGTCTCCCGGATCCGCAGACGCGAATTCCTTGATAAACGCGGCCGCTTCGCTCTCCGGCAAAACCGTGGGCAAAGACAAGGCGATGGAATCGCTGTCATGCAACAGATACCGGACGTTGCGCACCTGTCTGTCTATATTTCCCATATAATCATAGACTTTTATATGCTGGATGGAGGTGGAATAATCCGACGTATCGATTTCTTCGGGCGTGGACGCGGTTTCAACTGCCGGCGCTTCTTTTATGCTGTTTTCCAGGCTGTTGAGAGATTCAAGAAGCTCAGATGGCTTACGCACCTTGGACATTTTGAATTCCATCTCTCCAACCTGTCCGGTGTGATCAACCATAAAACTTTTGTTTTCAAAAGGGACTGTGGTCGCTACAGGAACATACACAACGCCCATTTTTTTTACGCGGTAATTCCGGCGAATATCGCGGTGCGCCTCCTCAAAACCCAGTACCTTTGATTCGTTCTCCTCTCTCGCCTTATTGGACTTGAGCATGTCAAGAAGCCCCTTGACGCAGCCAAGCGCGAGAACAAACCCATAGGGAAAGAACAGAAGCCCGCCTATAAGACCCGCCGCTCCGAAAACGATCATAATAATAACGCCCTTCTTTTTGTTTTTTTCCGCCAGCGTTATTTCAGATCGCGCCGTCTCAATTGATTTTTCCAAATCCATCTCATCTTTTACGATCTTTTCCGCCGCTTTCCTGTAATAGTCAAAAAGTATGCGGGCTTCATCCTGATACAGATTCATTGATTCCGAAAAAATTTTTCCTTGCACGCCGATCCTCCTAATTTCTTAACAGTTTTCTTTCTTTAACAAGCATGCGCAACATCCGCGCCTCGGTTTCAAGAGAAACGGACATGTCAGAAACGGCTTGGGCGCCCGCCGCTATGTCGTCGCAGACATCCGCTATTGAATTCAAAGAATCCATTATCTTGAATTCCAGATCAAAGCCTTCAAAACCATTCACCGGAGAGAGATATTTGATTTCTTCGAGCGTCCGTAATATTGCCGTCCTGGCGGCTTCATATTCTGTGGGAAGTCCGCTTGCTGAAAGCGATAGAATCTGCGCCCGCGCCTTTAATCCGGTGGTGAACTGGGTTTTCTTTCTTTCCTCTTCGCCAGCGTCACGGACGTGAGACGAGGCGAAAAAAGCGAGAAACACGCAGATCGCGAATAAAAAGAGCAGCGCCGCCTGACCGATGACAGCTTTGTTTAGGGAGATGACGGCGTTTGAAAGCAGCGCAATGACTATAATTGACGCGATGATATAGCCGATGACACTCGTCCATATAACGGGCAAAGACGGAATTTTATCTGAAACATTGGCGATGGCGATGGTTAAGAAAAAGGCGGGAATAAAGAACACGAGATACATGACGCCGATAGAGAGCCATGTGAAAACAGCCGCGTCCGTCAAAAGCTTTCCCGAAGCGCTCAAAAAGAAGGCGAGCGCCACAACACCGGCGCCAAACAGGAATAGCATTATTCTGAACGCCAAAGATTGGTTTCTTGTCATTGCTGATCCTCCTCAGGCTATGTCAATTTATTTCCGCAGCCAGCGCAGAATTTCACGCCCGGCGGCGCGGATTGTCCGCAACGCGGACATACATTTCCAAATCCGCCGCCCGCTTGCTCCGCCGAAAGCCCGGCGCCGCACGACACGCACCGCTTGCTTCCGGCGAGGTTGTCGCCGCCGCAACAGGGGCAGGGGTTGTACTTGTTGCCGCAATAGGGGCAGAAATTGGATGTTGCGGAGTATTTTTTTGCGCACCTTGCGCAGAACACCTCTTTTCGCCCCGCTTGCGCGCCAGCTATGCCGCTGGCGCCACCCGCAGGCATATGCGGCGGCGGACGCATCATTGCGGCGCCGCCGCTTCCCCCCATCATGCCGGTCATTGCGGCCGCTTCCAAAATGCCCATGTCACCGCCCCGGGAAACCGCGTTGTTTGCAACGCCGAAGCCCTGTTTCTGCTGCCATGTGTAGCCGGCGATGTTCTGGGCGGAACGGTCGCTGAGCGCCGCGGCTATTTTCTTGCCGTCTTCCGTGGACGTGTCGAGATCGACGGACGTAATGTAGAAACCCGTCAGCGACATGCCGTATGATTCCCAAAACTCTCTCAATGGTTCTTTCAGAAACCGCGAGAGGTCGTCAAGGCGGGCTGAAATAGTCGTAATGCCGACTTGATTCGCCTGCATAAACGCAATCACAACGCTTTTCGTTTTTGCGATGAGCGCGCCCAGAAAGTGGTTTGTAAGATCGTACGCGGTAAAATCGGTCAAAGTGCCAACCAGTTGCACCAAAAAACGCTCCGCATCCTCAACTTTAAGGCCATACCTGCCCTTTGCCGCAAGCGGAACCATCTCTCCGTATTCAGGATCGCGGTAGCGCATGGTGTCGGTGCGCCAGTCAATGGCAAGCGGCGCGGTCTTGTTCACAAACCAAACTTCAGCGGTAAAGGGATTTTTCCCCCCAAAAGGTATGCCGAACAAGTTGCGCAACAGAGGGATGTTTTCCGTATTAAGGGTATGTTTCCCGGGACCGAATTTTCCCAGAATTTGTCCTTTAGAGAACAAAACGGCTTCTTGAGACTCTCTTACAATCAACTGCGTGAAAGTGCTGAGGTTGTTGCTTTTATTCTGCCCGAACTTCCATGCGAAAATATCGTTCGTCGCGTCGTTCCATTCGACTACATCTATGAAAGCCATCCACTACTCCATGTTATAGTATGAGAACCTCTGGAAATCCTGTTTGAGTTTCCAAAGGCTTTCTTAATAAGATTCGGCTCAAAACAGCTTTTGAAACCAAATCTTATTTATTTTTATTGGAAAACTCTCTTTTGTCAAGGCATATTTTAGAAAATTTTCAGGAAAACGCCTCTTTTCCTGGAAACACCGTGTATATGATGAAGAAACAGAGCGCATACAAGTTCGCCCGCCGCCACAAAACCGCAATGATGCGAAATGAGGGCTAAAACAGAAACGGCAGAATTTCCACCGTGATCTTCGTCCGCCATGAATTGATTGTCCGTCAAACATGCGGATAGGCTGTTTCGCCTTGCGATTACCCTAACTTTCAAAGAACTCGGGAAGCGCCGCCGCCTTTTTACAAACGCCACTCGTCCTTTATAAAGATTATAAAACACTTGCTTATAAACGTGTTATGGGTTGCAAACAATGGCGTTATGAGACTACATGGAGCCATAACAGACCGCCGCGCCGAGGCGATAATGGCCAATCGCAAGAAAACGGCAGTCCGATCCTTTACCGCGATTCTGGGGGGCGCCCCCCCCCCCCCCCGCGCCCCGCCGGGACCCCCCCCGCGGGGGGGGTGGGTTGTTTTGGTGGGGGTGGGGGGG
>JAISCC010000120.1 GCA_031265845.1 Treponema sp. | reverse complement strand
GCGGCCCGTGCCCAAAACCCCCCCCCCCCCCCCGCGTAGCGTTACAGGCGGATTGTTGAAACGCCCGCGCCGGGTAAACGCCGCGCCCGCGCCGAGGCGTTCCCGCTTGTTGCGGATTTCTCCCCCGGCGAAAGCCGCAACAAGCGGGACGCTTCCCGCCGGAAGAGCCGCCGGACTCCGCCGCTCTTGCGGGCGTTCTTTTTCCGGTTGCGAGTGTTCCCTCAACTGTCCGAAACTCTCTTTTAACCGTTCAAAGATCGCTTTTTATCGTTCAAAGACTTCTTGCAACCATTCCAGGAGTTCCTTTAATTGCTACAGGACTTCCTGTAACCGTTCAAAGACTTCCTGTACTCATTACAGGACTTCTTGTAATCATTCAAAGACTTCCTGCAATCGCTACAGGATATCCTGTAACCATTCAAAGACTTCCTTTAATTAGTACAAGACTTCCCGCAACCGTTCAAAGATCGCTTTTTATCGCCCAAAGAAATCCTATCGCCGCTCGTAGAGCGCGTTTTATCATTCGCCTATATTCCGCTGACGCGCGGAAAGGAGGAAAACACTATGGGAAGAGAGTATATTCCCTACAACGACGCGGAATTTGACCGCTGGCTCAAATTTCTCATTGACTACACGGAACAGAAATGCTCCGGCAACCCACCGGACTGGGATCACATCCCTCAGGCGGCGTGGACGGCGGCGTATGCGCCAACCTTGGGTCCCCATACGCCGCAGGAAACGCGGGAGAAAAATCGCGTCCGCGCAAGCGCAGAACACGTGACACGGGGCTTTGTGAACCGGTATCTGCGATTCGATCCGGTTACGGACGAGGACAGGGACAACATGGGAATTCCTAATCGTGACATGATCCCCACGCCGGTGCCAAAACCAGAGGACGTGCCGGAGGTGGAGGTTTCGACGCCTCTACCGAGGACGCTGCGGTTCAGGTTCCGGCGGATAGGGGCGAAACGATGGGGGAAACCTGAAGGCGTGCACGGGCTTGAGCTTTTGTGGATGATAGGGGACGCGCCGCCCGCGAAGATCGAGGAGTTTCCGCACTCGGCGTTCAGCACGAAGAACCCGCTGGAGATGTCCTTTGAGGAAAATCAGAGAGGGAAGCGGGTCTACTTTGCCGTGCGGTGGGAGACCGGTACGGTGAAGAAGGGCCCCGAGAGCGACATTTTCAACGCGGTCATTCCATGACCTGCCGGAGGATGCCGACAGGTTTCGGCTGGAGTGCGCCCAGGTAACAGCGTATTGACGTGTCTGACACCGGAGATGTGTCTGATTCAACGGTCATTCCATGAATGACCCAACGGGCGGAATTGCGGGAAATGGGTGAAGCCGCTGAGACGGCTCCCGTTTCCCTCTGTTCCGCGCAACAGAGGAAACTTGCCCGTATGGGCGGTTAAAATAGAGTTATGCGAAAAGGCGTTCGCCTTTTTGAAAAATGGCGTGAAAACGCGGCTCATAACTCACGGAACATAATTTTTCTTTAGGAGGAATTATATGAAAAACAGAGCGTTTATGAAAAAGGCGCTTTTAGCGGCGATTCTGTGCGCGGCGTTGTCCGCGTTCATGGGATGCGATGACGGGTCCAAAGACCCGGAAACGTATACGGTGACGTATAACGCCAACGGCGGAAGCGGGAGCGCTCCGTCCGCGCAGACGGTCAACGCCGGTTCAAGCGTTACTCTTTCTGGACAGGGGAGTTTGACGTACAGTGGGAAAACGTTTAACGGCTGGAACACCAATTCCAGCGGCGCGGGCACGGCGTACGCCGCCGGAGCGTCGCTGACGGTTACTGGGAATATTACCCTGTACGCGCAGTGGGGAACCACCGCCGTAACACCGTACACGGTAACGTATAACGCCAACGGCGGAAGCGGGAACGCGCCGTCCGCGCAAACGGCGAACTCTGGCTCAAGCGTTACTCTTTCTGGACAGGGGAGTTTGACGTACAGCGGGAAAACGTTTAACGGCTGGAACACCAATTCAGCCGGTACGGGGACGGCGTACGCCGCGGGAGCGTCGCTGACAGTTACTGGGAATATTACCCTGTACGCGCAGTGGGGAACCGCCGAAGGCTCACTTGCTAAGAACATCACGGTTTATATGGAAAAACCTAACGCATGGTCCCAACTGTACGCATACGTGTGGGATGATGGCGGAACAGTCTATTCGGAAGATGCTCCGGGCACAGCGTTGACCGCCAAAAATACCAACGGATATTATTCATTTCAGGCGAATCAGGCGGAATACGGGTATATCAATGTCCGGTTCAGCAACGGCGGCTCCTCGTCGTCCATTGATATTCTTGGAGTTGAAGACGACACCTACTACAAGAGCGCCGGAACGTATCTAGCCGGCGGTTCCGAACTGTTGTTGCGGGCGGGCGGCACGGCGGTTGTTTCAACAACTCCCATGTTCACGGCAAGCGAAGTGACAGACAGTACCGTAACATTAACATGGAATCCCGTTCCCGGCGCTGACAGCTATATCCTTTATGATGAATGGGTTGAGTTTGACGATGATGAGGAAGAAATTCCGGGCAGCGAATACTGGCATTTCCAAAAGACCTTTGGACCCAGCGAGAGCAGCATTTATGACGACAACTACGGAGAATACCTGGACCCTGAAAGCGTCTATACATGGAAACTTGTCGCCGTCAAGTATAAAGCGAACGCCGACTTGAGCGGTCTTAATTCCCTTGACCCGGATTATATCAGCGAGGATGATTATGCGCCCTATTACGATGTGGTATATAATTTCGGAGAACTGGAGGTCGAAACGGATGAAAGCTCTCTGCCCGCGCCAACCAACCTGCGCGTAGTCGACGCCGGCGCTACAAGCGTTGAATTGGCGTGGAACGCGGTTCCAGACGCTGATTATTATATGGTCTGGTGGTATGACGAGGAGTTTGATGAATGGCTGTATATAGAGGAAGCCTATACCAACCGGTACATTGACGACGACGATGAATTCATTTTTCCGAATTCGTCGTATAAATATCTGGTTGTAGCCCATAACGAGCGGACGTACAGCAAGGACTCAAACGAAGTTACGGCGTACACTTCATCAAATCCAGTGTATTCGGTCAAGTCTTTCAACGATATTGCCAGAGCCAGTTCTAGTACACCGTCCGCTCCGTATTCTGTATCCGCTTCGGCAAATCCATTCGCCGCAAGCCAAATAATCGCGAGTTGGTCTTCTGTAAGCGGCGCGACCAAATACGAGGTTGGTTTGTTTGTTCAACGAGGCGGCAACCCCAAAACCTCGAAAACCGTAAGCAACACTACTTCTCATATTTTCACTTCAGTTTCCGCTTCGCCTGGCGTGTATTATGTCGGTGTACGGGCGGTTAACGGCAGTAAGAAGTCTGGATGGACGTTCACCAGTTCTTCCGTATCTCCTTTCCCTAAGGTGAGCATCCAATCTGCCAAGCCAACAAAAACAACCGGCGGCTACAAGACCATAACGATCATAATGAACGCGAGCTGGAAAGCGGGGGCAAGTTACGGATACAGCGTAACGGTTACCGAGCCTAATGGCAAAACCGTTTCAGGTTGGGTCGGCAAGATGGTAAGTAATACCAATACCATCACGATACCCAATGTTTCCCAAAGCCTCAAATATACGGTAACAATAAGACCGTATACCGGCGGCGCGTATGGGTCCTCGCTGCTCAGAAGCGGCTTGTAAATAAAGACAGATTGACGAGAACTTGAGTACGGTTGAAGTATAGCAATTAAAAAAAGCATGGGGCGGCTTAACGCCGCCCCCCTTTTCTTTGTGCGCTAACGCCGCAGACTGGAGTCCACTATCTATGCCGCTTGACCGTCAAGGCTTCAAGCGGCGCCAAAAACCGCGTGTATAACCAGCGGCGGCTTTGCCACGCTCTATGATGAGAGCGCGGCGCGGAACGCGCCATTCTCTTTCGGGACGGCTCCTAACGCCTCCCAGCCTCCCACACCTTGTACACGTATCTGTCCATGAGCAGATTTTCAAGCCCCTGCCCTGCTGAACGCAACAGCACGTTGTATTCCGCGGTAAGGGAGAGGCAGGCGTCCACAGACCATGTGTCGTAAAAGAGCGCGGCTTGTTCGTAATCCTTCCGCGCTTTGGGAGACGAGAGTCCGATTTTCCTGAGTTCCGCGTCGGTGACAGCATGTTCCTCTTTAAGGAAAAGGTAATCGCGCAGTTTCTGGAAACACCACGTCAAACCGGCGAAAATCGCGGGCGGCGCTTCTTTGGCAAGGAGCAGGGTGTGGAGGGACTCAAGGCTTTTAACAAGATCGGCGTGGGCGATGCGTGAAAACAAGGTGAACGCGGATTCCTCCCGCGTATGGGAAAGCCATTTTTCCACATCTTCAGCGGCAATGGTTTTTTCCTTGCCGGAAGAGTCTATAAACCGGCACAGATGAGAACATTCACGGCGCAGAGATTCGGTGTTGTTCTCCACCAGTTCAAGAACAGCGTCAACGCCTTCTCCGGTTATGGAAAACCCCTCTCTCCTGAAAAAATTCACAAGCCATTCATGTTTGCGGTTTTCAAACATTTCCCAAAAAATTCGCTTCCCATTCGGCGGGATCACGTTCTCAATAGGCTTTGCGACGCCATTTTCATTGGACAAAAGGATAAGAGTCGTATTATCGGCGGGATCAACAATATAGGCGGCAAGCGCGTCTATCTCTTCCTTTTTTTTGATATTTTCCGCGTTTCTGATAAAAACAAGACGGGCGTCGGAAAAAAGGGAGCCATTCCGCAGTACGGAAACAATGTCCCGCATGGGCGTATCCCCCGCGTAGAAAGCCGTCTCTTCCAGAGCGTTATCTGAATCGCCTGAGCCTTTCAGTCCGGCGCGGATTTCGTCAACCGCGTCCTGTTTCTCGCCTATTTCAGGACCAAGAAAGAGAAAGATCGCTTCCATTGCGTTTCATTAATAGGAACGGATGACTGTTGACAGTCTGCCGAGAATATGAACATCCTGATTTCCCTCCTGATAGAAATAAAGAGGCGGATATTTTGGATTATCGCTCACGAGGCAGACGCGGTTCGATTCCTTGAAAAACCGTTTTATGGTCGCAGTCGCGCAACCAGCTTCATCCACTTGCACCGCCGCAATCTCGCCGTTGGTTACGGCGTCACACTGCTCAATCACCGCAATATCGTCCTCAAAAATGCCGGCGCCTTCCATAGAATCGCCCCGTATTCGCAAGGCAAAG
This sequence comes from Treponema sp., assembly GCA_031265845.1. Classification (GTDB taxonomy): domain Bacteria; phylum Spirochaetota; class Spirochaetia; order Treponematales; family Breznakiellaceae; genus JAIRKH01. Next base: position 17,283 of record JAISCC010000120.1, on the reverse strand, counting down.
TAATTGCGCCCCTTTCTTAGCATGGAACGGTGCATGGTGATCACGCCGTCATAGTTCTCTTCCGCAAAGATAGGGGTGCCGGCGGCGATGCTTCCCAGAATCGGCACGTCTGTGAACGCAAGCGGATGGCTGTCATCGGAAATTTCAATGGTTCTTGGATAACTTGAATCGTTTTTAAGACACCCTTTCCTTTTCAGCGCGGTTACATGATCATGCGCGCCTTTAGGCGTCATGCCAAAATGAACGGCAATATCCCGTATTGCCGGAGAATACGTATGGGTTTTTATATAACTGGTGATGAAGTCTAACACTTCACGCTGACGGATAGTAAGTTCCTTCATAAGCCCTCCCAGGATTTTTGTACAGTATTTGTACGCTAGACGCTTTCCCAGCCGGCGAGCCATCGGAACCGCCGGGAATGCCGTCTTCAGATCGCCTTCAGACCGCACGAACTATGTTCGCCGAATTACGCTTCGCAATTCATGCTTGGAAAAGACTCGTTAGTATATGTTCGTTAGTATATGTATAGTAGATTATCCTCGTTTTGTCAATATTAATTATTGTTTTGTAATGCCGTATTTTTTTAATTTCGCATGAAGATTGCCGGGGTATACGCCGATAGAATCTGCGGTTTTGGCTATAGTGCAACCGTTCTTGCGATAATGCCATGCCAAATACTCTTTTTCAAACGCCTCCTTCGCTTTATTGTACGGAAGCGTCCGCATGTCCGCCGAAAGCGGCTCGTCCTCGCGGTTTCCGGCTGGGGTTCCGTCAGGTTTGCGCAATAAACTGGCGACGGTTCCACCGGTGATGCGGCTGCTCTCAGACAACGCCACGATGCGTTCCGCAAGGTTTCGCAACTCCCGTACGTTGCCGGGCCACTTGTACGAAAGGAGCATGTGCAGGGCGGACTCGTCAAAGGTTATGGACGCGGCTCTTTCATTGCCCATCTTACCCAGAAAATAGGACAAAAGCGCCGGCACATCATCAGCGTGTTCCCGAAGCGAAGGCATGTAGACCGGAATGACGTTGAGTCTGAAAAACAGGTCCTGCCTGAAACGTCCGGCTTCGCACTCCTTTTCCAAATCCTTATTGGTCGCCGCTATAATGCGGACATCCACCGGTATCGAACGCCCCCCGCCCAAAGGCTCTATCTTCTGCTCCTGTATGACGCGCAACACTTTCGCCTGCGCCGCCTGGGACATGTCGCCGATCTCATCAAGGAAAAGCGTCCCATGATCCGCCATCTCAAAACGTCCTGCGCGGTTCGACACCGCGCCGGTAAAAGCGCCTTTCTCGTGTCCGAACAACTCGCTCTCAATGAGCGCGTCCGGAATGGACGCGCAGTTGACATCCACGAAAGGCGCGTCTTTTCTGCCGGAATAGTGGTGAATAGCCTGCGCGACAACATCTTTTCCCGCTCCGCTCTCACCGGTTATGAGGATGCGAGAGTCGCTTGCGGCGACCTGTTTCACCAGCTTCCTCACCTGTTCGATCCGCTTGCTTGTTCCTATGATGATTTCCTGCTGAACGCCGGAATTTCGCTTGAGCGAGAGGTTCTCTCTTCTCAACGCCTGCAAAGAAAGAGCGTTCCGGCAGATGACAAGCGCCTTGTCCAGAGAGAGTGGTTTTTCCAGGAAATCAAACGCGCCTAATTTCACGGCGCGCACCGCCATATCCACAGAGGCATGACCGGAAATCATTACTATCTCAATATCGGGGTGTCTGTCGCGGATTTTTTCAAGCGCCTCAAGCCCGCCCATTTTGGGAAGCAACACGTCAAGGAAGACGACATTGACTTCTTCTTTCATCAGTATATCAAGCGCAACAAGAGCGTCTTCCGCGCCGAGCGCATGATATCCCTCATCTTCCAGAATGAGTCCCAGCGTTTTCCGTATGCTCGCTTCATCATCTACGATAAGAATATTTTTCATGCTACGGGTAGATTACGATTTTTGAGCAGCCCGTTCTTTGAGCTTCCACTTAAAAATGGCGTCGGCATCTATTTTTTCATCCACGCCAAATTGCGGCACAGCGCCTTTTCCTTCAATGCTGCGGAAGAGAACATCATTAGGCGGATTGTACGCCCAACTGTCCGCGTTATTCATGAAATAATCCAACACGATGGTAACGGAAAGCGTAAAGAGAATCAACGAAGCGTTGTGCCGCTTTTTTTGTCCCAAAAGCACGTCAAGACGCTTTGAGATGGGTCCTGCCACATGAAACATGTATGGTTTCCACGGATTGGCTATCCCTTCGCATCTGACGTTAGCTTCCGGTCCGCCCGCTTTCATACCCTTCTCTATTTCCCCATATACAATGCTGAGGTTTTTGCGCAATTTTCGCACTTCACGGTACAATGAAGGGAGGTCTTTTTTCTGAAATGTGGTCGCAGTCGTTGAATTCTGGGCTGTGTAGCGCGAGTGCGGGAAAAAATAGAGATGTTTGGCAAAGCACATTTCGTCAACCAAGCGCCGCGCAAAGGGCGACCTCCAGACATCCGAAGATTCGGCGAGCGCCTGGCAGTATTCGCTTAAACGGGAAATGTACTCTTTATCAAAACTTTCGGCAATATAATCATGCCAGTTATTTATGATGGCGGACATTTCTTCGTCCAGTTGCGTTTCGTCTTCACTGTCTTCCTTGTCGATCAACGGGGTGAACGTTACGGAACGCAACCCAATAAGCAATTCCTCAATAATACGCACAAGGATGACCATTTGATGTACAGGGTCTGTCGGCGCGATGAGTTCGTATCCCTTTGTCATCTGCAACATGCCCCGGAAATACGGATAGAGATCCGGGTAATCAGGCAAGTTGTTCCAGCCCGCTTCGGGAAACATAATTTCAAGATGGTTCAGTCCTCTCTCAACGGCGTTCTTCTCCGCCGCAATAGCCTGTCTTTTCGCGCTTTCAACCGAATCCTGTTCCCCAGTTGTGGCGGAATCCGCTCCGGCGCTGCTCTTGAAAGCTCGTCTTGCCGAAGCCAGCATGTCCACCGGCGCAATTTTCTCGGATTCCTCAAAATTGATAAACGCCATGATGCGTTTTCTCCGTTGCTGAAAGAAAGTTTCATAAGGCAAGCATTTATTGGAAACGAGCTTCATTAAAAGTGGATACATACGGAAGCGAATATCTTTACGAATAACGATAAATGCGGACAGCGTATTTTTCACCACTTCCTGGTATCTGCTTGCCTCAACGGGATTTTCTATGAAAAGTTGCCTGTAGAGGAGTTTGTAACAACCTTTTATGTGAATTTCAGGGCTTAAATCCTCCAAAATGAAAAGCGGCTTGTAGATTGCCTGAATGATGCCGACAAAGTCTTTCAGTTTTACATTTCTGGAGCGCGCCTGCATCTTCGCCATGTCGCCCGCTATCCGTTCAATGTTCCAATACCTAATGGCGTCAAGCGTCGAATAGACAAAATGCGACGCTTTTCTCATTTGCTCATTGCGTTTGATGTTGTTTCTGGGAAACAATGTCCGTGTGGAAACAACGAGAGTCTCCAGCGTCTTGTAATATTCATTCATCCTCTTACTGACAAAAATCGGCGCGACTAAATCCCTCGGTCTCTTAATAAAAGAGACCATCGACATCAGGGCTTGCGGCACGGTTTTTATATCAAAAACAGGTTGAGACGCCAACCTGTCCATCTTGAGGCGCTCATAATAATTCTGTACCAATGGCATTGCGGGATCGTCATTGGGATCGCTTATCCCTGTGTCCGAAGGCTTTTTCAAAATAGATTGCTCGTCGGACGCGACTTCAATTCGGCGACTTGGTATTTTTGACGATTTCGATGTTTTTGAAGCGGCTTTTGAAGCTGAACGCGCGCCGCCAGCCTTTGTTTTTCCCGCTGTTGCGGACGGAGCGTTTTGCGCATGATTTATGACTTCCCGTTCCACGCCGACTTCTCCGCCCAAAATCTTAGCCATACGCTGCGCTTCATCACGGCCAACATCGCCTAGCCGTCCGCGTGTTTTTTCCAATTCACCGGGCGCATAGACTGCTTTTTCTTTTCCCATATTACACCCTCATATATAATTTTTGCCCCAAACCGCAGAGATTATGAACGTGTATGTGTTCTTCCTCTGAAGTGACCAACATGCCATTATAATATCCTAATGGTATATTATACTCCACATTTGTTATAAATAAATTCAATTCGTTGCAAACCGGCTCTTTCGGCGTAAATACAAGGTCTATCATGCCCTCCATGTCCTGAATGATCCAGTCCGATTGAATCCCATTCGGCTGAGTGATGCGTACGGGCGGCAGGGGCGTCAACTTGCCTTCAACCCACAGCGCGTTTTCGTTGTTTTTGAACGTTTCTTTCGCCTGATTCTCCGCTATGCTGAACCCATAGCGACGGGCTTTTTTTTGATCGGCTTGCTCTTTCGCCGCGATGAGTCCAAAGGCGTTGCACCATGTTGAATTCATCCGGTACGGATAATAGCCCTTGTAATCGCAGAAAAGCCCTGCGGTTTTCGCGCCGCCAAGCGACAGGTGCCGCCCGCCGAAAACCATGTCGCCCCGCACCGGCGCCAGCGCCTTATAAGAGTACATGGATCGCTCTTCCGAAAACAGCAGACTCACCACCATCGGCTCAAGTTTCGTCTCATCAATCTCAAATTCCATGTGAGCGGTAAACGAAGGGCGTGAAGAGGTCGGCTCAATGTCAAGATCGACTTTCACTATATTCGCGTCAAGCCAGTTGTGGATGCGGAAAAATATGCCGTACGAACGGCTGTCAACAGAAGCGTTGGAAAGCGTCAGAGGCATTCGCCACCCTGAAAACGGCAGGATTTTGCGGTACCAGAGCTTCTGACCGCTCTCTTTGTCGTAGAGAAAAACTTGCGCCCACCGGTAAAACTTTACATTGCTCAACGTCGCTTCAAGCAAGAAGCGTTCATCCTGCACCAGAAAGTTCTGCCACTCTTTGATGCGGGAGTCTTTCATCGCTTTAGGCAAAGGTTTTGCAAACGGCCTGGAAATATCAAGAAGATTGACATATTCAAAAGAATGTTTCCATGTTCCGGCAACCGGCATACCCTTCACAACAGGAGTAGGCGCCGAGTCTTGCATTACCCTCGCGTACATCTATTCATTCTCCTGCGCGATCCTGTCAACGCCCACCACAAAGTCAGGCTTTTCAATGTTGAGTATACGCACACCCTGGGCGGTTCTGCCCATAACCCGAACAGAATCTACCGTTATCTTGATGGACTTGCCCTGAGTTGTGATGCACATGATCTCGTCGTTTTCAAGCGCGTTCACACATCCTACGAGATCTCCGGTTTTTTCGGCGACTGTATATATCTTCTGTCCGCCGGTTCCCCGTCCGTGCTGAGAAAATTCGCTGAATTCAATGCGCTTTCCGTATCCGTATTCGGAAAGGAGCAGCATGGTTTCACTCTCCTCCACCTTGAGCACGCCGGTAAGCTCGTCATCGTCGTCAAGCTTCATGCCTATAACGCCCCGCGACGCCCGGCCCATGGCCCGCACCTGTTGCTCGTGGGTACGGAGCGCCTGCCCCTTGCGGGAGATCAGCACCACCTCATCGGACCCACCGGTGAGCAGGGCGCTCACAAGCTTGTCACTCTCGTCAAGATTGATAGCCCGGATGCCCTTGGTTCTGGCGTTGAAAAATTCGCTTGTCTTCACTTTTTTGACAACGCCGCGCGCGGTTCCCATAAAAAGGAACTGGTCCTCGGAAAACCCCTTGAGCGAAACGGTCGCGGTGACATCTTCGTTGGGAGACACCATCAGAAGGCTCTTGATGTGAGAGCCTTTCGAGGTGCGGGAGCCTTCGGGCAACTCATGCACTTTGAGGCAGTACGCCTTGCCGTTGTTGGTGATGAACATGACGTACTCGTGGGTCGAGGCCACAAAAATCTGTTTTACAAAGTCGTCTTCCGCGAGTTTTGCGCTGATCATGCCCTTGCCGCCGCGTCCCTGATTGCGGTACGCGGACACCGGCACCCGTTTGACGTACCCAAGGTTTGAGATAAGCACCATCATATCTTCTTTCATAATGAGGTCTTCAATGTCGATGCTCTCGATCTCGCCCTCAACAATCTCCGTGCGCCGCGCGTCTCCAAAACGTTCGGCAATGCTGCGCGTCTCCTCTTTTATAACGGAAAACAGCTTCCGCTTGTCAGCCAACAGGGATTTGAAATAGACAATCTGCGCTTTCACCTCGGACAACTCGGCTTGCACTTTCTCAATTTCGAGGCTGGTGAGCCTTCCAAGCCGCATCTCCACGATTGCATGGCTCTGGGTTTCAGATAAGTTGAACGAGGCTTCAAGGGTGTTTCTGGCGGCGTTTATATCCCGCGACGCCCTTATGACGCGCACAATCTCGTCTATGTTCGCCAATGCAATGACCAAGCCTTCCAATATGTGCGCCCGCTCTTCGGCTTTGCGGAGCTCGTACCGGGTCCGGCGGGTGACCACGTCCACACGGTGATTTACAAAGTGCGCGATAAGTTCTTTAAGCGTCAAGGTTTGGGGCTTGCCGTTCACCAGCGCCAGGTTTATGACGCCGAAAGTGGATTGCAACGCCGTTTTTGAAAAAAGTTGGTTCAGCACGAGCTTCACCATGGCGTCTTTTTTGAGGTCAATGACAATGCGCATACCATCGCGGTCGGATTCATCATTGGCGTTGGCTATGCCGTCGATTTCCTTTTCCCGCGTCAAAACGCCGATGCGCTCCATAAGCGCAGCCTTGTTCACGCCATAGGGAATCTCATTAAAGATAATGCTTTCTTTGCCGGTCTTGCTCGTCTCAATGGCGAACTTGCCCCGCACCAGCACTTTGCCCTTGCCGGTTTTGTACGCCTCCCGTATGCCTCCGCGCCCAAAAATAATGCCGCCCGTGGGAAAATCGGGTCCGATGATGAAACGCATCAACTCATCTATTGAAATGTCGTTGTTGTCGATGTACGCGCAGACCGCGTCGCACACTTCGCGGAGGTTGTGAGGCGCCATGTTCGTCGCCATGCCCACCGCGATGCCGCTGGAGCCGTTCACCAGAAGGTTCGGCGCCGCAGCGGGCAACACCACCGGTTCTTTCAACGATTCATCGTAGTTTGGCGCAAAATCCACAGTTTCCTTGCCCAAATCAAGGAGCATTTCATCGCCCAAACGGGAGAGCTTCGCCTCGGTGTAGCGAGACGCAGCAGGCGGATCCCCGTCGACTGATCCGAAGTTGCCCTGCCCCTGCACGAGCGGGTATCTAAGGGAAAAATCTTGCGCCATACGCGCAAGCGCGTCGTACAGGGACAAGTCCCCGTGCGGGTGGTACTTGCCCATGGCGTCGCCGGTGATGCGCGCGCTCTTTTTGGTGGCGGCGTTGGGGCGCAATCCAAGCTCGTCCATGGAATAGAGGAGTCTGCGATGCACGGGCTTCAAGCCGTCCCTCACATCTGGAAGCGCCCGCGCCACAATAACAGACATGGCGTAATTCAAATATGCGGTTTTAACTTCATCTTCTATCGCAACCGGAATAATTTTGCCTTTGTTTTCTTCAGTTGTATTCGCATCGCCAGTTGCGCCGCCGGCTGCGCCGTATGCGGTCTCAATATCTGCCACAGTGTTTCCTTGTTTTAAAGATTAAACCGGTTTCACACAGTGTTTTGAAACCAGTCGCTTTATATTTTTTTTCAGTATAATACAAAAAACGATTTTTGTCAAAGGCATGCGCCATGCATGCGATTAGCCGCCGGACAGGCGCCGCATATCATTCTGGCGGACGAGATATGTGGCAGGCTATAAGGCGCGCCGGTTCGCATTAAAGGGGTTTTCCCAAAACGCGCAGAGCGACAGTTTGGAGAAATACTCTATTTACAACAATTTTCTAAAAATTATCATCATCAAACGCAATGACATGAAAATAGGAGGCGAGGCCGACGTTGGAATTTAAAAATTCCTTCATTTTATCAGGGTAGCCCGCAAGTATAAAAAGCACGTCATCCTGGTTGTCTTTCATAAGCGCCAACAGCGTGTCAATGGCTTCATACGCCGCCTCAGCCGTATTCTCGGAAAGCGAAGGCGCTTCATCAATGAACAAGACGCCGCCTTTTGCCTTTGACACGGCTTCCCGTATTTTCGCCGAGGTGAGCGCGCTATATCCAGACACCAGATCGGAACGGTTAATCTCAATAAAGTGACCCCTGGACAGGACGCCCAATTCAACATATATGCCGCCCAGTATCCTCGCGGCTGTTGATTTTCCTGTGCCCGGGTTCCCTGAGAAAACAAGACGCAAGAATTTACCGGACTTCACTCTTTCTTCATTTGCAATAAAAACGTCTGCTATACATTCAATCTCTTTCTTGAAGGAAGACAATCCGGGCAAAGAATTCAATTCAGACAACAATAACTCTTTATTTCGTTCCATAGCTTTCCACGCGCCTATTGTGGCGCTATCGCGCCGGTTTGTCAACTACGGATTGCCGGACGGCGCGACGCCTGTGCGTTGCGCCGCCGCCGTTCCACCGCTTGACAATTTCTAAAAAACAACACGACGTAACACTGACAACGCCGTCCGCGCCATAGCGCTATTTTTTAATATCTTTGAGGTAGTACTGCTCGCTTGAGAAATACTCTTTGGTAAGTTTCGCCACAAGGGGGCTTAGAACCAATATCGTGATCAGATTGGGCAGGATTATCAGCGCGTTGGTAAGGTCAAGTACCGCGAGAATCGCCTCCACCCCGAAAAAGGCGCCCAGCATGACGCTCAGCGTATAGATGATGCGGGTATACTTTGAAATTTTTGTATTGAAGAAAAATTCCACCAGCTTTTCGCCGTACCAGATGACGGCGATAATGCTTGACAGGACAAAGAGGAAAAGGGAAATGGTGACAATATACCCGCCCGCATTGCCCAGCACCTTTTGAAACGCGGCTGCGGGCATGGTGAACGCCATATCCGCGCTGATCTCTTTCCATACGCCGCTTGACAACACCACCAGTCCGGACAAGGTGCAAACAAGACCGTCCACCAAAACTTCAAAAATGCCCCACAACCCCTGGCGCACCGGGTGATCCGTGATGGCGGCCGCGTGGGCGATGGGAGCGGATCCCATGCCCGCTTCGCAGGAATAGGTCGCGCGGGCGAGACCCATGCGGATAGCCATAGACGCGCCTGCGCCCATAAAGCCTCCGGTAGCCGCAGTTCCGGTGAAAGCCGATTTAAATACCAAAATGAGGCAAGGAATGATATTGTCCGCATAGGAAACTATCACGACCAGAGAACCTATAAAATATAGAATGCACATAATTGGCACCATCTTGTCGGCGGTTTTGGCGACGCGGATAAGTCCGCCCAACACCACGGCGCCGACCAGCGCTGTCAGTATCACGGCGGAAAGGTACTTGTTTACGCCCATAGCTTCGGCGTTCTGAATCAAAGAGATGGATTGGGTCGCTATGGACGGCAGGTAGTACACCATAGCGACGAGCGCCCCTGCCCGCGCCATAGCCTTGCCAACGGACTTTATGGGGAACCCCTTGATCATGTAGTACCCAGGACCGCCTATATAGTGTCCGTCGGCGTTTTTTTGCCGGTAGTAAACGCCCAGCACAACCTCGGTGAATTTAGTGGCGCCTCCCACCACAAAAACCACCCACATCCAGAAAAGCGCTCCGGGGCCGCCAAAGGCGACAGCCGCCGATACCCCTACGATATTTGAAGCGCCGATAGTGGAAGCCATCGCGGTGGCAGCCGCCTGAAAGGGGCTTACCGTGCCTTCTCCCGTGCCTTTGTCGAAAATCTTGCCGAAAGTCTGCTTGATGATGTAGGGCAGATGCCGGATCTGAAAAAAATTGAGCCTGACGCTAAGGTATATCCCTCCGCCCACCAGTCCAACCAAAAAGAGGACATTCCAGAAGAAGCCTGAAATAGCCCCCACCGCCGCAAAAAAACTTTCCATATCGCAACTCCTTAGAGAGATTTGCCCATAGCGCGGCGGCTATGCCGCAATATAGCCGCCACAGCGCGCCATTGGCAAAGGTCAATATTGCAAGGGCGCAAGCCCTTATTCACTCGTCAAGCAAAGCCCGAAAGAAATCCGCCACCGCAGGTATAATTTCATCGTTAAAATCGAATTGAGCCGTGTGAATGGGCGCTCTGTCCGTCCCGAGCCCAACTCCGCACATGGCGCCTTTTGTCCGTTTGGTAAACCACGCGAAGTCTTCAGACCCCCGGATCGGCATATCCACTTCAAGTACGTCAAGCCCCAGCTTTTTCGCGGCGCGGCGCATCTTGTCCGCGCTTTCTTTGTGATTGAACGTCGCCGGAACATTGTCTCTGAAGGAAAAAGAATATGTTAATCCGTATGTATCGGACTCTTCTCTGGTTTTGTCCTCGATCCGTCGCCGCAACTCGTCAAGATCCTCGTCAAATTGGCTGCGAATCGTCAACATCAGGCGCCCCTCGCTGGCGGCCATGCCAAAGGCTTCCTTCCCAGCGTTTATCCCAATGACCGTACACAACACAAGCCCCTTGTACAGGGACGGATCCGTCAATTCAGGGATGCTTCGTATGATTTCCGCAATGGCAAAACACGGGTTGCGCCCATCCTCCGGCTGGCTTGCGTGCGCGGGAACGCCTTCAAAATTAATGATCATGCCGACTGAACCGCAACAAACCGTACCGTCTATCATAATGATGACATTCTCAGACACGCCTGGCACGTTGTGGTAGGCGAATATTTCAGAAACGCCCGCTTCATCCATCAGGGGAGCGCACTCCAAAGCCCCTTCAACCGTTTCTTCGGCGTGTTGAAATACAAAGTAGACGTTTTTATCCGCTCCATACTTGTTGACTTCCAGAGCAAATCCGATCAAACACGCGCTATGCCCGTCATGCCCACACTTGTGGGCGATGCCGGGAAACAGGGAGCCATAGGGCAGATCAATCGTCTCGTCTATGGGAAGCGCGTCAAAATCCGCGCGGAAAGCGACATTGGGTTTGCCCGCGCCCGCGCGGTACAGGGCGTAAAACCAGCGCCCCTTGTCCACAATCTCAAGCGACGTGCGCTCTTGCAGGAATTCCATCAAATGCCGCTTGGTCCACGTCTCTTGTCCAGACAACTCCGGGCGCTGATGCAGTTCATGACGCAGTGTTACAGCCAACGCCAGATGTCCTTTATCCATATTGTTACCCTTTTGAATGATATGAAAACCTATTGTACATGTATTCCATGTAAATTACAAGAGGTCGCATTGCCTCATCAAAAATGTTACCCAAATTACAATGGGGATGCGCGAAGGGAAGCGCCCAAATGGGGTCAACCATGAAAGAAAAACAGGCGGTTACCCGGGAATATAAAACCCGGTGTCAGGCGGCAACGAAAAAAGCGAAATCGGATTTGCTCGACGAGTTCACCCTGCTGACCGGGTGTCACCGGAAATCAGCGATCCGGCTCCTCGGCGGCAGGCAGTCCGGGGAAATCATGGTCTATGGCAACGGGAAGGCGGTGAAACTCAAGCAGGAGATGGATTTAGAATTCTCGAAGTTTTGGATGATGAACTAATAGAATTATCTTGGAATAAAACGCCGCTCGTATTGCGCCCGGCAGGACTGCTTGCGCTTCGCACCCATACGGCTGCTCCGGAGTTCCGTTCGCCTATGTCAGCCGCTTCGCTCCATTTCCATTATTCGAGTTGACAAAACATCGCCGGAATGTTATATGCCATTGTTTTGCGCCACTACGCAAATAAATCTGATTGTTTATCCTGATAATGAAGAATTGATGACACTTTTCCCGGTTGCGCCCAATTCATAGTTCCTTCCATTCTTGAAGCAAGAAGATACTCTTCTATCTGTGGATTGCTTAATTGAAGCAACAAGCCTTCCGCCGTCCGTCTGTCTTCACAAGGAATAAACGCTTGTAATGATTGATTGGCTTGCCAATTGCCATCAAAAATTAAAGGCTTGAATGTTTTTTTTCCGTAAGCCTCCCATACAATTTTACACAGGGAAAAACTATATGGGCCAACACCCAACAAAGACCACCAAAGACCACGTTTTATGTGCGCTTGAATCAAAACGCCTTTGCGTCTTTCCAGTATTTTTTTATGCATCTGTAAATAGGCAAATAAATAAGGTTCATTTTCCACCTCATAAGGAGCGAGTGGTTTTCCGGTAATTCTGTTGTAAGGCAATAAAACCCATTTTGAAGCGTTTTTATTTTCACAAAAATTATTTGCCGTAATAAGAGGATATACATATTTTTTAGGCAAACAATGCATGCCGTTCACTTTGCATATATCGCTGTCAATGTCAGTGTACTCTTTGAATACAAAGACATCTATTGCTCCGCACGGGTTAACCCCTTGTCTTGGTTTGGCGTTTTTTGGCGCATAAATGCTGGGAATATTTATGCTTTTGTTTTGTTTGTTTTTTGTTATTATATATGCCCCGCCGGCGCCAGAAGGCGCCGCTTCATATTCTATCCATTTATTGTTTTCATTTCTGAAATAAGGGACGAAACGAATTTGATCGGAATATTCTTTTTTAAATGAAGCCAGCCCATATCTGGTAGATATTTTTTCGAAAACATCAATTTCATCAAAATCATAAACAGAGCGTAGCGAATAACGAATATTTTTGACGCTAAATTTTCTGAATGCGGCATGCGCTCCATTATTAAGAAAAAGTGACAAAGGAAGAAAGAAAACAGCATCTCCATTTTGCCGCAGATTGCAGAGGATTGTTTTCTGAACAACAAGAGCGGCCATATCTATTCGCGAGCCGCCAAGAAGCAATTTTTGTGTTTTGTCAATCAAATTATATGTAAAGAAAAGAGATTTTATTTTTTCCTTATAGTCACTTGGCAAATCAACAAAATTACACCACGGCGGATTCCCGAAAAGAGCGTCAAATTTTTTTTCATTATAATTAAAAATATCATCATTATAGAAGTTATGCGTCTGGTCAGTTTTATACCGGGTCTTAAACAGATCCAATGCTTTTTGATATGCTGATTTTTCTATTTCAAGTCCAAATAGATTATTTATGGGCAATTGCGGGATTGTGTATCCGTTCGACAATCCATATTCAACCAACGCCGCAAGCAGATTGCCGCATCCCATTGTAGGGTCAAAGATAGTTTTCCCCGCCATCCACAAATCAAATATATTATATGTTTCAATGGCAAATATCGCCCACTTAAGAGGAGTGTAAACTACGCCAATACCAGCCTCGTATGGCGGAGGCAGTACGCTAACAGACGAATTTAAAGTTTTTATATCCATTTGCCCTAAATTCCTCTATTGAGCGAATGCGTTTTTCTGCATCCGCTTTTACTCTTTTGTAATGAGTTATAGTTGAGATAGACTTGGCAAGCGCCAAGATTTTCAATGCGAAATGTATCATCAGGCAAAATATGGAATGGATCGACACAGATATATTCTATATCCCTTCCACCTTTCGCGCTTGATAAAATGTGTCCAAATTCCAAGTTTTGTACAATGCCGCTCCAATTATCTGTAATTTTCTTCTCTCTCATTGCGCCTAAAGCGCGACTGTGCTCTCGCACGGAAATTTCAGAACGAATCTTGACAAAAAAAATCGTTAATTTCTTCTTCAAAATGGGAAGAAACAGTTTTTTAATCCACGTCTACCCCGCTGGAGCAGATAATACACTAAATTTTTCCCTTTTGCAAGAAGGTATTGCAGATAAAATAATATGAGACTCCGGTTCATGCTGAACAGAGCGCACGGGTTACGTATATAGGGAATTATTCTCACAGAGATTAAAATAACCTTCTCAGCCGTTCTTCCATCTTTTCCAATGCTTTTTCCGCCCTATACGTCAAAAAATATATGATCATCAACCATTATTAAAGAGTATATATTTTACTAATTTTGGAACAGACTCATCTTATTTGTATCTCTCGTGAAGCGTAATCAGTGAACGGGAATTCAGCATCCGGATTCGCATCCCGCGTCTTTAGCGCATGGCAACACCGCTTAACCGCCGTAATACATATCCCTGGCGTTCAAGTTTGTTTAGTATAGTATGAATCGTTTTAGCCGTCAAAAAATTTGTTGATACGATGCGAGAGTCTCCGAAAAAAGAAGGCGGTCGTTCCTCTTTTGTTTAAAAATCCGTATTCGTAAACCTTTGGCTGAATTTTCTCCGTACGACGCGCCGCTTCTCGCGCAAAGCGGCAAGCGGCGCGTCGTACGTTTCGTCAGTCGATGTTGCGTTCATGGCGCCCTTATGTCGTAACGTGATAGTATCCAAAGCTCGCGCCCCACGTTGAGGGGACTTGCGCTTCGGCGCTCAAATTTTTCCCTTTAAGAAAACCACCCATGAATTTCTATTCAAATTTTTCTTTTGCGATTACTTCACAGTTCTCATGGAAAGAAGAAACGCAAGGAAGAACGCCCATCTGCCGCTCGCAACGTCATTTTTTATACAAATACGCTGATTTTCAGCGCAAAATGTCTTTTATTGGAGCCGGAAGAATTGACTTTGCATAGATGTTTTGCTATACTAATCACCGCAATACCTATGTATTTCATCGGAAATGCAACTTTCGCCGGAAACGAGAGTTCCCGGAAACATAGTTTGGACGTGTAGACGCCCAGCGTTAAAACAAGGAGAGACAATCATGCAGGCGCAGCCTATTTTTATACAAAAAACAATGACCCCCCCCCCCCCCCCGCTCTGTAAAAGAGACCGACACTCTTCCCTTGCTAAGGTCGCTGGCGAAGCCTTGCATTTTTCCGCGCTTAAAGCTCACGGCGTTGCGATAACTCCTTGCAAGATAAGGGGAAGTTTATGAAAAAAATGGGAGAAAAAACCTTGCGTCCAGTTATTAAAGTGGTGGAAGAGAAGTGCATCAATTGCCACCGGTGCATTATGGCGTGTCCGGTTAAAATGTGCAACAATGGATCCGGAGACATAATAGATCACCACCCTGAATTATGCATCGGCTGCGGCGAGTGCATAAGCGTCTGCACCCACGGCGCCCGCATCGGCATTGACGATTTCGAGCTTTTCATGGACGACCTGAAGAAGGGCGAAGACATCATCGCCATCGTGGCGCCGGCCATCGCCGCGAGTTTTGAGGAGGATTACCTCAGGATAAACGGCTTCCTGAAATCTCTGGGGGTTAAAGCCGTGTTTGACGTGAGCTTCGGCGCGGAGCTTACAATCAAATCCTATATTGACTATATGAAATCCACAAATCCCGACTTGGCCATAGCCCAGCCCTGCCCCACCCTCGTGTCCTTCATCGAAATGTACCGTCCCGAGCTTATCCCCCACCTCGTGCCGGCGGACAGCCCCATGCTCCACACCATGAAAATGATCAAGCGCTTTTATCCCCAGTACAAGAATCACCGGATAGCCGCCATAAGCCCGTGCTACTCCAAGCGCCGGGAATTCGACGCGGTTGGCGTGGGCGATTACAACGTGACGTTCCGGTCGGTGCGGCGCCATCTTGACGAATCCGGCAAAAGCGTACGCGACTATCCGGCGGTGGAGTACGACAATCCTCCGGCGGAACGGGCGGTGGCGTTTTCCAGCCCCGGAGGGCTTATGCGCACTCTGCAACGCTACGACAGCGACGCCGCTAATTACACCCGCAAGATCGAAGGCCCCCATGAGGTGTACCGCTACCTTGCGTATCTTGACGATTCCTTAAAACAGGGCAAGGCGCCGGTTTACAAGCTCATCGACTGCCTCAACTGCTCAATGGGTTGCAACGGTGGGCCTGGAACTATGAATCACAACAAGCATTTCGACGATGTGGAGTATTTCGTAGAACGGCGGCGACGGGAGATGCGGAAAAAATATCAGCCGACCACCTTGTTGCAGAAACTATTCAGCCGAAGCAAGCTGGAAAAGACCCTTGGCACGTATTGGGAGGCGGGCTTGTACCGGCGATCCTATACCGACCGGTCGAAGGTATTTAAAGAAAAGGTGCGTTTCCCAAACAATGCGGAGCTTGAGTCCATATTTAAGACCATGCATAAAGAAAATCCGGCTGATCGTCTCAACTGCGGGGCGTGCGGGTATAGGAGTTGCGAGCAGATGGCGGTCGCCGTCATCAATGGACTTTACAAGTCCGAAAATTGCCGGCATTATCAGGATATTGAACAAGAGCGGCGCGCCAATGAAAGGACGGCGCACATGATTACGCAGGTCCATGAGCGCACCCTTGAAGAGATGCATAAAAACAGAGACGGCATCGAAGCCTTGTCCAGCCAGATCAACGAAACCGCGGATTATGTGTCGCGATCATCCCAAGCCATAACACGGATGGTGGAAAACATCCGCTCCATCACTAAAAATCTGGATCACAACGCCGAAACCGTACTGAAATTGAACGCCTCCTCAACTGACGGGAAGGAGCGGCTTTACAAGATCGGGGAAATCATAGACCGTGTGGCGGAACAATCCGACGCCCTTATTGAAACCTGCAAGGTGATCGGGGACATTGCGAACGAGACCAGCATCCTGGGGATGAACGCGGCTATTGAGGCGGCGCACGCGGGGGACAGCACAGGCAAGGGCTTCGCGGTGGTGGCCGGGGAGATACGAAAACTGGCGGACAATTCCGGGAAGCAGGCGGTGAAAATAACCGACAACTTGCGCGGCATCAAAGCGCTTATTGACACGTCGAAGGAGTCTTCCCTTTATGCGCAAGAGCAGTTTAACCGGATGGCGGCTCTTATTGACACGGTAAAGAACGAAGAATTGTCCATACAAGACTCCATGTCCACCCATGACGCCGGAGGAAGCCAGGTGTTGGAGGCGCTGAATGAAATAAATGTCTTGATCGGAAAGATCAAGGACACCTCATCAGCGTTGCTGGCGTCAGGGGAGGCGGTCATTCAGGACATCAGTTCGCTTAAAAATATGTAAAAAAATGAAAATCCTCGCTGAACGGCGAGGGCGTTAAACGTCGCATTACATCAAACGCAAAGCGCGGCGCTGGCGTATATATACTATGAGGCTGTTCCAAGCTAACCTGAACGTAGCTCGCGTTTTGAAATTTGCTCACACTCTTATTATTTGCGTCGGAAGGCTTGACTTTGTTATGGATACCGCGCTATACTAATCGGTGTAAGTGTAAGTGTTTATATTGGAAATGCCGTTTCTGTATCAAGACATCCGAGTGTCAAAATAAGGAGTAATAATTATGCCAGCACAGCCTGTTTTCCTCAAAATGGGGGGCCGGCCCCCCCCCCCCCCCCCCCCCCCCCCCGACGCCGGGGGACAGGGGCGGGCGGGGCGGGGCAGCCCCCGCCTGACG
>JAISCC010000093.1 GCA_031265845.1 Treponema sp. | reverse complement strand
GGAATTTTGACCGGCTGTAATGAGGCGTTCATTATTGATAAGGCAAAACGGGATGAGCTTATTAAAAAGGATGCAAAGTCCGTTGAAATTATACGCCCCATTTTGCGTGGCAGGGATATAGAACGCTATAAAAGTAATTTTGCCGATCTATATTTGATAAATACTCATAATGGAATTCCAAATAAAAATATTCCGCCGATAGATATAAAAAACTATCCGGTAGTAAAAGAACACTTGGATAAATATTGGGAGAAAATTAAGAATAGGGATGATCAAGGTGTAACGCCGTATAATTTACGTAGCTGTGCTTATATGGACGAATTTTATAAACAGAAACTTTTATGGGCTGAAACCATGAGGATACATAAATCCGATATTAAAAATTTCCCAAGATTTAGTCTTACCGACGAAGATTTCTTTATTGACAAAACTTGTTTCTTCGCTGTTGGAGAAAATCTTTTTTTCCTTTTATCTTATCTAAATTCACCAATAGGGAGATATATTTTCAAGAGATATGTATCAATTCTTGATAATGGTGGCTACTTAATGCAGAAAGTATATTTAGAACCAATACCAATAGCAAACCCAAGCTCAAATAAAATTAAAGAAATAGAAAAATATTGTAAAATTATTTTAGAAGGCATCAATAAATCTATCGAGATCGAACTTAATAGAAATTTATATGCCCTGTTTGATTTTACCCAAGAAGAAATAAAATTCATAGAAAATGACAATTTGGAAGAATTATCTCGCTAGATTAAGCTATGTTAGCGGCAATAGTTGTTGATAAAATCAACATCACTTTTATTTAAATCATATAAGTTATTTATTAATAAATTTGTTTCATTTTCAAAATCAGAAATTTGTATCTGTCTACACTTCAAGGCACAGATTAATTCTTTTATTTCTTTTGTTATTTTTTCGTCTGGTGGAATAGTCAATAATTGCTCAATTGTAAATTTTTTCCATCGCACGGTTCCAACTCCAGTAGTTGTTCCAATATTAGAAAAAAACCATTCAGAAATCTTTGAGTTCAGAATAGCGAAAAGATATTCTGTATGTTCACCTGTTAATATAAATGTTGTCGCTTCTGGATAGTATATACCATCATAATCAAGTGCAAATTTAGGCTTATCTGATATTTCTCCCCAGATTATCTTTTGTTTATAAAATTCGTCCATATAATTTGCTCCCCATCTCTGTAAAGCATACCATTCATAACGTATTCCTGTTTCTGCTTTGTTTCTTGCAGAAAGCTTTTTTTTATATTGCACTAAATGATCATAAATGGCAGGATATTGTTTTATAAACGCTTGTTCCGCTTTTTCTGAAGCACCTTGTATGCTTGAATCTGTATGTAATGGGAAATGCCACGGTATATACAAAAGATACAGTTCTGCGAAATCATAGCCATATCTTTTAATATCCCTGCCACGCAAAATGGGGCGTATAATTTCAACGGACTTTGCATCCTTTTCAATAAGCTCATCCCGTTTCTCTTTGCCTATAATGAAAGCTTCATTACAGCCCGTTTTTATTCCATAATTGATAGAAATATCCCAATCCTTGAGCGGCTTTCCGATCCTTTCAATCTTTGTTTTGATCCGTTGTTCAATATCAGAAAGGATAACCCAGCTCTGTCCTGCGCTTGGGAAAGAGATCCGTGTATTTGCTTGCCTAACATAATCGGTCAAATTCTTTATACAAAGGTATATAAAATGACGATAAGAAAGTAATTATTATTATTCAGGAGGAGTTATGATTTATGGCTACATCAGAGTGAGTACAGATAGGCAAACGGTTGATAACCAGCGATTTGAAATCGAACGGTTTTGTACAAAGAATGGTTTGGCGGTTGAACGATGGATTGAGGAGACAATCAGCGGGACAAAATCGCCTGAAAAACGACTTTTGGGATCGCTTCTTTCCGAAGCCGAAAAGGGCGATCTGATTGTATGTTCTGAACTATCCCGACTTGGGAGGAGCATATTTATGATTATGTCGATACTCAATCAGCTAATGCTTAACGGTGTCCGGGTATGGACAATAAAGGACAATTACCGTCTTGGCGATAATATCCAGTCAAAGGTACTTGCTTTTGCGTTTGCGTTGTCTGCCGAAATAGAACGGGATTTAATCTCTCAGCGGACAAAAGAAGCGCTTGCAAGAAAACGTTCAGAAGGCGTTGTACTTGGCAGACCAGTTGGACGGAAATCATCTCATGTAAAACTGTCCGGGCATGAAACAGAAATACAATTGCTCCTTGATAAACATACCTCAAAAAGCGCCATCGGACGTATTTTTGGAGTAAACAGAATGACTGTAGATACCTTTCTAAAGAGACGTATGGAGAAATAAACGCATGGTGATCTGCCTTGAAATACAGGCTGTATAATTTGAACAGGGAGGAAGTCAGGGCGGGAGGGGGGCAAGGGATTGGAGGGGCGCGGAGCGGTCACGGCGCGTAGTACCGGGACGGAACCCCCCGCAAAGCCCTGTTTTTTGCGGCTTGCCGCAAAAAATGCGCCCAAATATCGCTTCTTATTACACAGATTGCCAAACCCGCTGCCCGCACTGCTCGCTGGAAATATGCGTAATTTGTTGAGGCAAACCGCCTGCCGCTAATCCGGCTTTATCACCCGGCTCATCTTTGTCTGGTTTCTCAAGCGAAAAAATACATTGATACCCGAATGGATGTTTAAGTAAAATGACATAGCCGAAACGCTAAAACCCTTTGACACCCACAGCGAAACCGAAGACGATTATTACTATGGCATAATCCAAAATCTCTTTTTCGCTACCTTGAATAAAGAAATTGACAAACGTGATTTTACAAATGACGCCAATAGCCCCGGAGCATTACGGCATTAAAATCCTGTATCGCGACCATAAAGACAGCCCGATTTTTAAAATTGCGCAAAAAGATTTTATCAAAAAGATTAAAGATTTCTCCTTGAAATCTTGGCGTATGTGGGGGGACCCCCCCTCCAGTTTCAACGCCCTGAAGGACGGGGAATTAACCCCGAAGTGATTAAAGGCAAATAAAAAGATTCTACAGATACTTTCGCTCTTTTTATTGAAAAAGGGAATAGCAATTCCATCAAGCGATTCAATGACAGGACTTCATACTCTGTTAAAAAAAATCTGTAGTATTATTAGAATTTCATCCTATGCGGTTAGACTGCAATCAATATTTCAAAATGCTGTTGTAAATACATCAATTTTGTTTTTCAAGAAAGATGATAAAGAATGCAGACATATTTTTACAACAAAAATGTATAGAAAGAACGCTCGAATATGCCGCGCAATTTCCAGACAGCGCCCGTCAGATCACGCCGCCTAATAATCACGCGCCAGCCGTTTGACAATTTCCGCAGAGTGTTTAGCCGCAACAGGAAGGAATTGTTCTGATGTTACCGGCGATTCAACGCCCGCAATGTCGGAAAGGGCGCGGATAAAAAGCGCCGGCGTTTTGAACAGGAAACATGTCTGGGCGATTGCGGCTCCTTCCATCTCAACAGCCTTTACGTCAGGAAACAGCGCGCGCAATTGCGCGATGCGCGACGGCTCATGCATAAAAACATCGCCGGACCCGATAAGCCCGCGCACGTGGTTAAAGGACTTCGGAAGAACGCCCTTGATTTTCAGCGCATCCACCGCAACTTCCGCCCGTTTTATCAGGTCTTCGGACACGGGATACACCGAAGGCATTCCGGGCACTTGACCGGGCGCGTAGTTGAAAGCGGTGACATCAACATCATGGTAGAGAAGCCCCTCGGAAATAATAGCGTCTCCAAAGGTCAAGCCCGGGTCTATGCCGCCCGCCGATCCGGTGTTCACCACAAAATCTGGCTTGTACCGGAGCAAAAGAAGCGTACAGCCCACCGCCGCGTTCACCTTGCCGATGCCGCAACGAAGCAACACAACCGGCTTGCCTTCCAGTTCGCCGGTATAAAACTCAAAAGCAACGGCGCCTTCCGGCGTTTCTATCTTCACGTTTGTCATGCTGGAACGAAGCAGTTCAATCTCTTTGTCCATAGCGCCGATAATTCCAATCATACATCCTCCTTATCGCACCCTACACGCTGCTACTGCGGGTTTCCAGCGATTTCTTATGTTAAAGAATAATGATCGCTTACTTTTTTCCGCCATTCAGCGCGATTGTCTTTCTGCTCCCATTCAAAAATCTTAAGGATTTTAAACGCCGACTTGTCACGGTTCCCGCTGAAATGGACAACGCCAAAACGTCCGCCTCCGATATACGCAATAGCATCGCCTTTTTCAACACGCTCTGTTTCTGTCAAGCGTTTTATGATGCAGTCAAGGTGAGCTGGAGCGCAGGTTGTCTTGTCGTCAACGGCTGTCGCAATATCACGGATGGGCTTGCCGCAACAGGAACAATCCGGCATGGGGAGCGGTTCAGCAGACAGAACTGGCGGTATCCATCGGGGGCGTTCGTATATATGGCTGTGAGCGCCCGCTCCCGTCTTCCGTTCGCCGTGAACATTCTCGCCTTTTTTTTTGGAGACGCCGCTTTGCCGTTGTTCCGAACGCTCTTGCCTATTGTAACCGCCCCGCCTTTTCATGTTTCCTCCATAAAAGCAGAAGGTATATGAGCGACCTTCTGCGGTCCAATGAACACCACATCAAAACGAATCGAAAATTCGTCAAATTCCTCATGGTTGGCAAGGAAATCCTTTGCCGTCTCTATGATGCGGAGTTGCTTTCTCTTTCCTACGCTGTCCCGCAGATCTTCCACGCCGAAGGCCTTCCACGCCTTTACCTCGACAAAGACAACAGTTTCCCCTTCAAGGGCGATCAGATCGATCTCTCCGTAAGGAGAACGAACATTGCGGGCTATGATATTCAACCCCGCTTTTTCAAGGACGCGAGCGGCGTGTTCTTCGCCCTGCCTGCCCGCCTTTGAGCGATCCATCGCGCCTTAAGTATGAGATGCAGGCCCGGCGGGAGCGGCTTGCTTCTTGACCAACCGCTCTTTGATTCTGGCGCTTTTGCCGACTTTTGTGCGAATATAGTACAGTTTCGCCCTCCGCACTTTGCCCACGCGGGTTGTTTCCACTTTGACGACACGCGGCGAATGAAGCGGGAATATCCGCTCCACGCCAACGCCGTAGGAGTTTTTCCTCACCATGAAGGTCTTGCCCACACCCGCGTTCTTTATGGCAATAACCAACCCTTCGTACACCTGAATACGCTCGGTTTTGCCTTCAACAATCTTAAAATGAACCTTAACCGTATCACCAACGTTGAATTCATCAATTTCTTTCTTCATCTGAGCTTCTTCAATGGCTCTAATTTCGTTCACCTTCTCCCCCTTGCATTTCTGCTATATCATCTATAATTTTGCGGGTTTCCGCATCAAACCGGTGTTCTTCCAGCCCTTTCTTGATTAGATCGGGTCTAAACATCAGGGTTTTCTCAACCCGTTTCCGCAATCGCCAACGCCGTATGTTTTCATGGTGTCCGGACAACAGAATATCAGGCGCCTTGAGCGTACCATACATTTCAGGTCTTGTCCACTGGGGATATTCCAAAAGTCCGTCCCCAAAACTCTCTTCTTCAAGCGATGAAGGGCTGATAACCCGCTCAATGAGCCGGTATGTCGCGTCTATAACCACAAGCGCCGCGACCTCGCCGGAAGACAGCACGTAATCTCCCACGGAAATCTCATCGTCAACATAGGCGTCTATTATCCGCTGATCAATGCCTTCGTAGCGTCCGCACAGCAACACCAATTCCCGCTCCGCAACAAGCTCCTTTGCAACGGCTTGAGTGAAGCTCCTGCCCGAAGGCGTTAGGTAAACCACCCTTTTTTTCATCGCAAGCGCGGCGACCGCCCCCTCTTCATTATCCGCAGCATCCATCTCGCCGGACAACGACTGCGATTCAAAGCGGCTTCTCACGCCTACGGATTCAAGGGCGCGTCCCAAAGGCTCCGGCAACATCAACATGCCAGCGCCGCCGCCGTACGGAGCGTCATCGCAGGCATTGTGCTTGTCAAAAGCAAAATCACGGATATTTACCGACTGATACGCCACAAGCCCCCGTTCTATCGCCTTTGCCATGATGGAATGCCGCATAAACGCATCGACAATATCTGGAAACAGGGAAAGCGCCGTATACTTCACTCTAAAATCCACTTGTTCAGCAATTCCGCCTTGTTACACTCAATATCAACGGCGCCAAAAAACTCGTTCCTAAAAGGCGCAAACCGCTTTGTTCCATTCAAGAGACGTATCTCAACAAGACTTCCGCCCCCGCCTTCCACCACGTCAAGGATATGTCCCACTTTCTCACCGGCGCAAAACACTTCCAAAGAACGCAAATCCTCAACGTAAAACTCGCCCGCTTTAAGCGGCGGCGCCTCCTCGCGTGAAATGATGAATTCCGCGCCGGACAGCAACTTCGCTTTTTCGGGCGTATCAACGCCGGCGAATTTCACGGCAAGGCTGTTGGAAAGCGCGGTTGTCTCCTCAATCTCGTAAAACTTCTCCTTATTTTCCTTGCGAAGGACAACTTTTTTAAGCCGCTCCAAATGTCCGTATTCTCCGGACAGAGACCGCACCTTTACAAAACCTTTGATCCCAAACGGGGCGCCGACAAGCCCCGCCGCAAAACGTTCGGTCAGTCGAGTATCTCCAACACCGTCCGTTTGCCAGTTTTTGCGGAGGCGGCTTGCAACACCGTCCGCATGGACTTTGCGATTCTACCGTGCTTGCCAATGACTTTGCCGATGTCTTCAGACGCCACTTTTAATTCCAAAATAGTGGATTTCTCGCCTTCTATAACGGCGACCTCAACTTGCGAAGGATCATCCACTAAAGATTTTGCAATATATTCGACCAAATCTTTTTCCACGCTTATACCTTTGCAGTCTGCGCCTGTTTGTTCAGCAATCTATGCGCCGTATCGCTCATGGTCGCGCCTTTCCGCAGCCATTCGTTCACTTTATCTACATTAAGAACCAATTGCCGCTCCTCAGATTCCACTGGATGATAGTAACCGAGTTCTTCGATTGCTTTTCCGTCACGAGGCGCGCGGCTGTCCATAACCACAATACGATAACACGGACGTTTCTTTGCGCCCATTTTTTTTAGCCTTATTCTGGCACTCATAAATCCTCCTGAGAATACATAGGTTGTTATTGTACGTATCTAGCCCGTTTTAGTCAAGTGGGCGCGACGCCGCGCAAAGCGCGTAAAAAAACAAGCGGAAGAGCAAAAAAGCGCGAAAACAGGGAATGGGCGGGCGCTATTGCCCTTGCGTCTTGTCAGAAACCGGCGCACAGGGGCGCGGTCAAGGTTTCTTGCCATGTGTTCCTTACAGACCGAACTTCGCAGGCAATGCGGCGTCCTGCGGTCGGCGGACTACAGGGCATGAGAAAAGTCCTAAAGGCGCTTGGCATCGCTTCAAATATGCGCGAACATGTTTATATATAAAAAAATGAAAAATATGAAAATGAAGTTTCCAGCGCAAGCGGCGCTTGTAGCGCCGCTCCTGAAGTGGATTTCCCACCCATCGCCGCGTCATCAGGAATGCCTCCACCACCGTATGCCATAGAGCGCCGTGATATAACCGGCGGCGCCTGCCGCTTATACAGCGTTCAGCGAACTGCGTTCGGGTGAGTTTTGAACCAGCTTCCCGCTTAAGGCTAATTTCAGATTAACATAATTTTCAAATTCAGTCATAATATCAGAAAGTCAATGATTTAGTTCAAAATTTCATCTCTTCTCCCGCTTTACACGTCAGAGGATAATCGCATCCGAAAACAAAACCATTCGGCATAGGCGCGTCCGCCAATTATTTCGCCAGCAGCAAGCTCTCTGTTGCATGTGCGGCGGCGTTTAGGAATCTCATCCGCGCATGAGGTTACAAACGCCGAGTTCTCGGCGCCGGACGCGCCCTCCCGTTGATCTTTCTCCCCATACATGCTAGATTATGTGCCGATGTTTCTAAAGAGTCTTGACATATTCGGCTTTAAATCGTTTGCCGAGCGTACGCATATTGAATTTGCCGATGGAATCACCGCGCTGTTAGGACCCAACGGGTGCGGCAAATCCAATGTAGTTGACGCCATTAAGTGGGTGTTGGGCGAGCAGAAATCAACGGCAATGCGAGCCGAAAAGATGGAAGACGTGATCTTCAACGGCACGGACAGCCGCAAACCCCTTAATGTGGCGGAAGTGTCCCTTATCCTTGCCAATGACGCAAAACTCCTCCCCCTCGACATGCCCGAAGTGCAAATACGGCGCAGGCTTTTCCGATCCGGCGAGAGCGAGTACTATATCAATGCGAGTCCGGTCAAACTGAAAGAAGTGCGGGAGCTGTTCTGGGACACGGGCGTTGGAAAAGCGGCTTATTCGGTCATGGAGCAGGGCAAAATCGATCAGGTTCTATCTTCCAAGCCGGACGAGCGCCGCTATTTATTTGAAGAAGCCGCCGGCATCACCAAATTTAAGGTGAAAAGCAGGGAAGCCGCGCTTAAACTGGCAAAAACCGAAGAAAACATGCGGCAGGTTGAAGGCATTTTAGGCGAAGTGAAGCGCAGTTATGACGCGCTCAAAGCGCAAGCCGATAAAACTCTCAAATACCGGACGTTAAAGGATGATGTGTTCCATTTTGAACTCGACATTCAATTGTTGCGCCTGAAACGCTTCAAGGACGAGCGGGACGAAAGTGATAAAACGTTGCGCAAACGCACAGGGGAACGGGACGCGCTCAAGGCGGAGCTTGACGCCGTAAACAAGACGCTTGAAGAAAATATGGATATGGTGAACGAGTTGGAATCTCGCCTTGTCGAGTATCAGAAAACCATCTATGCGCTTGCCATTGAAAAGAACGCCAAAGAAAAGGAAGCGAGACTTCTCATTGAGCAGCGCGATGAAAGCAAGACAAAAATAGCCCAAAACGAGGCGCGAGAGCGCCACATATCCCTCAAGATCGAGGAATTGACCGATGACGCCGAGGAACAGGATGTCATTGTCCGTGACTTGCGGCGCAAAGCGGTTGATATTGAAGATAACATCCGTTCATTTGAGGAAAACATAGGGCTGGCTTCTTCCCGCATCGGCGAAAACGAACGCGCCGCCAAACGCGCTGAAGAAGAAATCAAGGGTTTTGAACGGACTCAAGCCGTCCATGAAAAAGACCTTGAAAAAATCACCGATGATATTGTCGCGGCTCTGGATGCGGGGCTTAAAGACGCGGGCTATTCCGCCGCCGCCCGCAAGGCGAGCGAAGCCGCTTTAGAAGAGTTGTTCGCCCGTATAGAGACATCCCTTGCCGGACGGGAAGCCATTGTCCTCGACCTTGCGGATAGCGCGGAACGCTCGGAAGCGGGCGGCGCCCTCCCGTCCCCGGAAGAAATCAAGCGGCTTGCCAAGAGCATAGCCACGGCGCTTTCCGAAACCAAGATGAACGTCGCCAAAGCAAAAGACCTCTTCGACAAGTACCGGCAAAGCGCCCCTTCGTTTTTGGACGATTTTCTTGCGCCGGAGGGCATCATCACCAAGAAACGCATCCTTGACAAGAGCATCCGCTCCTGCAAGGACGGCGTTGAGCAATGCCGGGAAAAGATAGCGAAATTCCGTCGTGACAATGAGGATTTGAGCGTCAAGATAGGCGAGTACCGCGCCACCCTGGAAGAACTCCGCGTAAACCGCGCCCGCGTATCAACGCAGGCGAACGCCGCCGAAGAAAAGGCGCGTCTCATACGCCGCGAACTCACAGGGCAGGAAGCCCAACGCAAGACCGTGCAGGACGAGCTTTTCCTAGACCGCAAGCGTTTTGACGAAATCGGGGAGCGGATAACCGATACGGAACAGGAACTCGTGGACATTGAATCCAGAGGCGTCACACTCACCGCAGAGCAGGAGCGACTGGAAGCGGACATCAAGAAACGCAATGACGAACTTTTTGGCGCAAGGAATGCCATCAACAAACGCGCCGCGGATATGCTCAAAGTACAAGCCGCGCTTGAAAAAATCCATCTGGAAATCGTACAATCCGAAACCGAAATAAAAAATATACAGGACAACTTCCGCGAAACCCATTCCCGCGACCTTATGGAATTCGAGGAGCGCGTCGTTTCAATCACCGCGAATCCCGCAGAATTGCGGGAAAAGCTCACAACAGCGCGTACCGATCTTAAAAATTTGGGCGCGGTGAACCTCATGGCGATTGAAGAATTTGCGGAAACAAAAGAACGGTTTGAATTCCTGTCGAACCAACTTGCGGATCTTGCCAAAGCCCGCGGCGATCTTGAAAACATAGCTGCGGAAATCCGCGCCGAATCTTCCGCCCTATTCATCGCCGCCTATAACAAGATCAAGAAAAATTTCCACAACATGTTCCGCCGTCTCTTTGGCGGAGGCAGGGCGGAGCTTCGGCTTGTTGACGCAAATCATGTGCTTGAGTCCGGCATCGAAATCTTCGCCCAGCCGCCTGGCAAGAAACTGGAAAACATCAGCCTCCTGTCAGGCGGCGAAAAATCCATGACCGCAGTCGCCTTGCTGTTCGCCACTTATATGGTCAAACCAAGCCCTTTCTGCCTGCTTGATGAGATTGACGCGGCGCTTGACGAAGCCAATGTGAGCCGGTTTGTTCAGGTGTTGCGTGAATTCGGCGACGCAAGTCAATTCATCGTCATCACCCACAACAAAAAAACCATGATCGGCGCAGGCACTCTTCTCGGCGTCAGCATGGAAGAATCCGGCGTTACCAAGGTCATTTCCGTACGCCTTGAAAACCGCGACAACGATGGTACGGACAGCATCCCACTTGAATCTATTGAAGAGGAAGACATTGAAATTGAGGAAGGCAGGGAACTCCCCTGCGGCATAGACGATCCCGCGCTGGCAAGCGACGCGGAATTGCGCCCCATCAGGCACGGTTTGACGCGGGAACGAGCGTGGGAAACGCAAGAGCAGGCGCAAACAGATCGCGTATAAGACGCTTGTAAGACGCGCCCTCATCCATTATACTTGGTACATGTCTTTTACAATGGAAGAACTTTTCGATAAGGCGCAACAAGCAGCGCTCGCGGCCTATGCGCCCTACTCCAAATTTCGTGTCGGCGCGGCACTCCTCTCCATAGACGGACAGGTGTTCATCGGTTGCAATGTGGAGAACCGCTCCTTCGGACTCACGATCTGCGCCGAACGCGGCGCTGTGATGCATGCCGTATCCAAAGGCTGCCGCTCCTTCACCGCCATAGCCATAGCCGCGCCGGACTCTCCAGTTCCCGTCCCGCCCTGCGGCGCCTGCCGTCAGGTGTTGAGCGAGTTCATGCCTCCAGACGCCCGCGTCTATTTTGGCGGCGCGTCCGTCGAAAGGGTGAACGCCACCATAGGGGCGCTCTGCCCTTTCGACTCCCTCCATGACCTCGCTTCTGGCGTGGACTGATATTAGCGCGCGTTATTCCGCCATCTTTGGCGGGTATGAGGAAAATGTAATGATTTTATGTTTTAGTGGGACAGGCAATAGTTTATATGCAGCAAAATTTATTGCCAAAATCATTGATGATAAAATTGTATCTATCAATGAGTTAATAAAAACCAATTCAAAGGGGAAAATATTATCTGATAAACCGTTTGTCTTTGTATGTCCAACCTACGCATGGAGAATCCCCAACGTTGTAGATAAATATATTAAACAAAGTGTTTTTGAGGGAAACAATAAAGCCTATTTTATTCTTACTTGCGGCGGAGAAACTGGCAATGCCATATATTATATTAAAAAAACTTGCATTGAAAAAGAGTTGGATTTTATGGGTTTTTCATCGGTTGTTATGCCTGAAAATTATATCCTCATGTTTGACGCGCCGGATAAAATAAAAGCAAAGGAAATTATTCAAAAATCGGCATCTCACATCAAAAACATTGCGGAAAATATTAAAGAGGGGAAAATAACACCACAACCAAAAATAAAATTCAGTGATAAATTAAAAAGCGGTATTATAAATAAGGTGTTTTACAAATTCATCATAAATGCAAAAGGATTTTATTCAACCAATGACTGTATTGGATGTGAAAAATGTACGGCATTATGTCCTCTAAATAATATAAAAATCAAGAACAAGAAACCATTTTGGGGATCTCGGTGTACACATTGCATGTCATGTATTTGTGGATGTCCGCATTCTGCAATAGAATACAAAAACAAAACAGAAGGCCGGTCAAGGAATTATAATATTGGAGACCACATTCAATGAACAACCGCAGGGCAAGCGTTGCGGCGTCTTTAACCTTCACGCTTTATTTTGGTATGGAAACAACTCAAGCTGTCTCCTTTCATGTGTCTTCTGACAATCCTCCGGTCTTCTCCTTGATTCTTGACGCATCGCCGTATCGCCTGTTCATCCCCGCGTTCCCCCGCCGTCCCCACCCTTGTCCGGAATGCGCCTCCCCATAACATCTTCTTCACTTCCGGGAGTTCTTCAAATATTTTCCTCTTGACGCTGTTTCAGAGGCAGATCTCCCCTGTGCTGACAAAAAACGCAGCTTATGATATAGTGTGATCTCGTTCCAAACCTGCTGGTTCTGGAACAAGCCCTTAAACAAGGGTTAGTTTTGAAAAAAAGCTTCCTATAGGCTTGTGGAAGAGCGGTCAAAAGCCCGCTCTTCCACTTAAAAAAAAGGAAAGGCGTTGAAATATCTCTACGAAACTCATCTCCATACTACTCAGGCGAGCGCGTGCGCCGTCTCACGTGGAGCGGAATATATCCGGGCGTATAAAGCGCTTGGATATACGGGAATCATTGTTACGGATCATTTTTATAATGGAAACAGTTGTATAACGAGAAACCTGCCGTGGCGCGACTGGGTCGCGTGTTTTTGCAGAGGGTATGAGGAAGCGAAGGCGGAAGGCGACAGGCTAGGACTGGACGTGTTTTTTGGATGGGAAGAAACCTTTGACGGCGATGATTATCTGGTGTACGGACTGGATAAAGAGTGGCTTCTGGAACATCCGGAAGTCCGGTTTTGGACGCGGGAAGAGCAGTACAGCATAGTGAAAGAAAACGGCGGCTGCGTGGTGCAGGCGCATCCGTTCCGGCAGCAGTATTATATACACGTCATCCGCCTTTCAACCGGTTTGGTTGACGCAGTTGAAATAGCCAACGCCGGCAACTGGGAGCAATCCTGCGACGCGCTTGCGAAGCGGTATGCGGAACGGCTGGGACTGCCCGCGACTGCGGGTTCCGATATACACGACGCGGATCAAACCAGAACCGCGATGATGTTCGGCGTATCTCTGGATAACAAGATGGTCTCCATACAGGACTATGTTCAGGCGGTGAAACAAAACCGCCTTGAGTTGAAAATGACGCATGGGCGATGCGATTGGCGCGGAAAGCCCGTTGTACGGCTGCCAGTCGACATCATGGACAAGGATGGACGTAGCGCCGGACAAGATATATGGGAATTTCTTAATACGGAAGGGAGGCGCCACAGTGAAATTTCTTAAAATAATGCGTGAAGAATTTCTGCATGTGCTGGCAGTTTTTCTGGCGTTCGCCTTTATGATATTTATCGCCGTTTATTTTATAACCATGGTGAAAGATCATCTTGTTGAAAACATCGAAAGCGTATTGAATACGGCGGAAGAGATTATTGACGCGAATATCCGTGAGGCTGAAATCGCGGTGTTGAGCGCCTCGGCTTCAGTCCAGAACCATTTGAATAACAACTACACGCAGGAGCAAATTAAAACCTACGTTGAAGAACTCTCGGATCAACTCAGGATGCCGTCGTTTATGGGCGCACAGGGTTTTCTTCACGTGTATGGGTATGTAAACGGCGAGTTTATGGCGGGCAGCCGCTGGACGCCGCCGGCGGATTACGTTCCAGTGGAAAGACCGTGGTACACCGCCGCCATAAACGCCGGCGGCGCCGTCGGATATACCGCGCCCTATGTTGATAAAGAGACCGGAGATATCGTGGTGTCTGCGACAAAACTCTTGAACGGCGGGAGCGAGCCGGGGGCTGTCATGGTTGACATTTATATGAACGATATATCCGCGTATATCACGAACCTCAAAGCCGCGAGCGGCGGATACGGGATGCTTATCAATCAGGATTTTGTCTACATAGCGCATCCCGACCAGAACTCCCTGGGAAAATACATCTATGAACTCGGCGAGAAATATGCGGATCTGGAAAAATATCTCATAGAAGGGGTGAAAAATTATTCCGGCATCGTATTGACAGGATATGACGGGCGCAAGATGGAAACCTTTTTCCGCAAACTGAAATACGGCTGGTACATCGGCGTAGCGGTTCCGGTTGACATCAATTATCATATATCGTACGTTATGGTGTTTGGGTTTTCAGTGGTGGCGCTCATCTTTATACTTATCCTGAACTACATTGTCACCAAAATGAATAAGGCGAGAATGAAGGCGGACCAGGAAAACAGGAGCAAAACCTCCTTTCTCGCCCGCATGAGCCATGAAATCCGTACGCCCATGAACGTCATTCTCAGTCTTGTCGAGATCATACTCAGAAAGAATATAGCGGATGACGTGCGGGAACAACTGATGATCGTCAAACAATCAAGCGGCTCCCTGCTCGCCCTTATAAACGACATTCTTGATTTTTCGAGAATGGAAGCAGGGCAGTTGCAGCTTGAAACGAAAAAGTACGCCATAGCTTCCCTTATCAATGATGTGGCGAACATCATTCGCATGAGGATCGCCGGCAAGCCCGTGGATTTAGTCATACAGGTGGAAGACGACGCGCCTTCCTCTCTTATCGGCGATGAACTCCGCGTCAAACAAATATTGATAAACCTTCTGACCAATGGAGTGAAGTACACGCAAGCCGGACGTGTTGAGCTTCACGTCAGCGTAAAGAAGAAGGACGACGCGCAACTCACCTTGTTTTTCGAGGTGAGCGATACGGGCATTGGCATCAAACAAAAAGACATGGAGCGTTTGTTCTCCGAATTCAGCCGCGTTGACACGAAACGCAATCAGTATGTAGAGGGAACGGGATTGGGGCTTGCCATTGTCAGGAACCTTTGCAAAGCGATGGGCGGCGATATAAGCGTATCAAGCGTATATGAACAGGGGTCTACGTTTACCGTTTCCTTGGTGCAGGGGTTTGTTGATGGGCAGCCGGCGCTTGAAGAGCAGAATCCGGAAGAGCAAGCGAATGAGAGCAGTCCGCCCTTTGTCGCGCCGAACGCGCATGTACTGGTGGTTGATGATATTGACACGAATCTGATGGTCGCGGAAGAGTTGCTGAAATTCTATGAATTGCGGGTCGACACATGTACAAGCGGCGAAAAGGCGTTGAGCCTTGTACAGGAAAATTTTTATGATCTTGTATTTATGGATCACATGATGCCGGAAATGGACGGCATTGAAACAACGCGGAGAATTCGGGCTATTATAAGAGAGGACGATCCCTACTTTCGCCAAGTGCCAATAGTCGCGCTGACCGCCAACGCGCTTGTAGAGTACCGTGAATTATTCCTCCAAAGCGGGCTTAATGATTTTCTCGCCAAACCTATCGAAATAGACAAGCTCTACGGCATCCTGAAAAAATGGCTTCCTCCAGAGAAGCGGCAAGTCACGGATAAATCGCAGGCAAGCGAAACGGACGAGAGCGAGGTGAACGATCTTGCCATACACAATATTGACATTAGAGTCGGCATTAACAATACGGGAGGCTCGCTTTCCTCGTATTTGCGAGTGTTGCGGATTTTTTACAATGACGCGGAAGGGCGCATTGCGAGCATCAAAAACGCCGTCGCAGAAGGCGACGTCAAACTATACACCACCATGGTTCACGCGCTCAAAAGCGCCTCCCGAAGCGTCGGCGCGACCGAATTCGGCGATTTTGCGGAAGCCCTGGAAGCGGCGGGCAGAACCAGAGACATTCCCATTATACGCAGACGCACGAGTGAACTGCTTAATCGGTTGTGCGCCCTCCTTGCCGATATAAAGGCTTTCTTAAAGCAAAACACTGGCGAAGTTGAAACAAGCGATGTACGTTTGTCAAAGGAGCAGTTGGAAAACCTGATGCGGGCGCTTTCCGCCATGAAGGTGTCGGAACTCGACAGTCTTTTAACGGAATACAAAGCCTTGCCCATAAGCCGCGCCGCAAAAGACGCGCTTGAAAACATTGAAGAGAATATTTTGCTCTTTGAATACGAGAAGGCGGCCGCTGAAATCAACGAGATGATGCGTAATGACGCTTAATATGTCCACCTGAAGCCGATTGACGGCATGGGTATGGGCAGTTGATAACTCGCCGCATTTGAGCCTTGATCTTCCTTGCCCGTATACTGATTAAACGATGTGTTCCGACGCCGCGTTTCAAGCGTGGCAAGTATGTTTTCAACCGCAATATACACTTCCATTTGCCCCCTGCCCGACCTGCTGTACGCAAAAAACGAAACCTTGACATCCCAAGTCAGGGCAAAACCGTCCCGCTCCGTATCGGAGTAGAAGTTCTCGCGCTTGTATTTCTGGATAATATCCACAGGAGTTCCTTTTTCGTCAAGAACGATCACCGGATACCAGTCGATTTCCCCGGCGACCATTTTAGGCGCGCCGGACGCGAACCCGAAACGAGTCGCAACATTGAGAAACCTGAACGGTTTGATGTTGAGAACGAGGTTTAGGTTGTGAAACCGGTGAAACGTAGGGTAAAACCAATCCGCCGTATAGGTGGCGCTTGAGGGATTCCGGTAGCGCGCCCAGTTAAACGAGTAGGAAATCCAGCCGTCCCAATAGCGCGAGCTTGTTTTTTGAAGCATGAGGTCAAATCCCCATATCCGCCCCTCTCCGTCAAACTTGCGCTCAATGGCGATGGTCTGGCTTGCGCTGTCCGTCGCAAGCCTGGAATACGCCCTGTCGAACACATACTTGTAGTAGCCTTCAACGTTTAAGCTGAAACCAAAAAAATCAAGTTTTATTCCCGCGATTGACGTCCATGAGCGGTTTTGTTTGAGTCCGAAGTCGCCGTAGAAGCCGTCTCCCGATTGAATGCTGGAAATGTTGTCGGTTATTGAGGAGAAAAGCCCGGAGCCGATGGTTGCGGTGACGCCGTCAAAAACGCCCGTGTCCCGCGCGATGTTCCAGTCAAGGTTGAGGCGCGGGTTGATCACGGGCAGGGTTTGCAACGTGAAATCTTTGCCGGTGAAGAAGAGGTGATCGAGCCGAACGCCAAGCTCCCCGCCGAACCGCTTTCCAGGAGAGGCGTATTCCAAAAGGGTGTAGGCTGATGATGCAAGCGACTGATTGGCTATGGAATTGTTGTATGTGTACGGCATATTGTAATATGCGGAAATGGGGGCGCCGGCGACAGGTGTCAGGAACGCGCCGGATGACTCCAACACCGCTTGATCATGTTCCTCCAATTTGTACCGGGCGTATAGCCCCTGAACGCCAGCGGCGAACAGAAATCCTTTGCCCACATCCCAGTCGTAATCCGCCCTCGCTTGATAGTTTGCTGTAGTGTTAACCATGTCCGCGAACATGGTGGTGTCAATGGCGTAGGTCTCGCCGGTTATAGAAACGCCGGATGGATAGGAAAAAGTCTTGTCCTTAAATAAGTCGAGAAATTCATCGGAATACGGCACGGTCAAATCGTAATCAATAAAGCCGTGGAGGTTTGTCCGCAAAAAACCTCCGCCAAGGGACGCTTTAAGCGCCATATTCGGCTTGGGGTTGAATGTGATTCCTGTAATCAGAAACCCTTGCAGGTTGAACCATTCAAAGTCAAAATTCGTGTGCATCACCATGCCGTTGTATTCAAGCGGGTTGTTGTAGAACGCGCCCGCGCCGTCGCCGCCTATAAAGCCGAACATCGTCCATTCAAGATTCTGTGTAAACCGGTAATTCGCGCCAAAGCCCGCGCTCCTGATGTACGGGGCTATTTTGATGTAGTTCACCTCGTCAACAGCCAGCTTCGCCAGCGAAACAAAGGGATCCCAGTAGGTCGCCTTTCCCATGATCATAACGCCGCCTCTGCCGAAGAGAGGGTACGACACATTGAGGTTTGCGGCGCTTGAAGACAAGCCCAGTTCAAGCTCAACATCAGAAGGCTCCGGCTTGCGCCCGGTTATTTCAAGCAAGCCCGATATGGTGTGCCCATAGCGGACGGAAAACACTCCATGCGAAAGCTGGGCGCTCTGCACCATACGTGGGTCGAAAATGGAAACCCCGCCTCCCCAGTGATAGGGGTTTTCTATATAAAAACCATCGAAAACCGCAGTCAGATCCCCGGGTTCTCCGCCCCGAATTGAAGGCATGGCGTTGAACATGCCCGTATAGCCAACACCGGGGAGGAGTTTGATCGATGTCATAACATCTTCAATAATGCCGATTTCCGCAGTGCGCGCCAAATCATCGCCGGAAATCGCCACACTGCGTCCGGTTTTGGTTTCGCTCGCGCCGGGTCTTTGCGCCTCAATAACAAGTTCCCTGTTTTCCAAACCGGCGCCGCCGCTCAGCCGCAACCCGACGGTAAATGTGGTTCCTACAGGCGGCGTGATGAAGATCGCATTCTCATACCCGGGATACGCTATTTGCAACCGCATTTGCCTGTTGTCAGGAACGGCGAACACAGCCCTTCCGTTTTCATCGGTCGCTTTTTCGGCGCCGCCGGACGCTCCACCGGATTCCCCGCCTTCCACGCGGACAATCGCCCCTTCAAGCGGCATGTCAAGCTCAACGTCCTCTACAATAATTGTTATATCACGCGCATAAAGATTGCACGCAAGAATAAAAAAGAGGATGAACGGCATAGAGCGCAGGATATGACGAACTCGCGAAAATATATATGGCATAGTGTCCCCATTTATGATACTATACCCATTGTTATGAAAAAAGCAAGAGTTATTGTCATGCTCCTTGTCGTCATTGCGCTCGTCATTGGCGGAGCCGCAGGCTTCTCCACATTCATTGGTTCGTGTCAGGGCAAACGCCTTGAAGGAAAGACGCGGCAACTGAAAGAGTTGCAGGAGACGTTTGTTCCGGTTCGGTTCAGGCTGCTGGAGCGAAACAATTCCTCCATAAAAGTCGAATTCCGTTTTTATTCGATGATCATTGACAACATAGAAGCTGTTGACATGGAGGTTTTTTCCCAGGGAAAAGAAGTCGCGCCTCCTCAGATTGTTGAAATAGAAGGAACCGAGCTTTTCATTGATTCCGTTAAAATGCCGAACGGCTCGCTCCTGCCCTATGATCCTGAAGCGGTCTGGATTTTTCCGTATCGTATTTTTTCAGACGTTATCGCGCCAGAACACGCGCTTCCCATCTATACATGGTACAACGACAGCGGCTTTCCCGCCATATACAACGCGCTTGATCTGGAAGAGCGGGACAAAGCCGCGTTGTCGCGTGTGTATGCTGACATGCCGAAAGCAGACGCTGGAAACGCCCTCCACGACATGAGCAGGCTCGCCCGTTTCAAGGTGAATGTGTGGTACGATGTCGTGGCGCATGTAAAGAAGGGCGGACTGGAAATTATAGGGGAATGAAACGCCGAATTGCGCTTTGAAGGGCGCGACGTCAGCCCCTGTCGCAAAAAAAGGACGGCTCGCTTCACACGCGACGGCCCCCGCAGTGTGTGTCACGGAACAACCGCCGCGACTATTTCTCCAAAAGACCCCTTCCCTCCTTCCCGCTCAATTTCCCAAGCGTCCGCATATATACACTCGCTTGCCCCGCTCATGTTCGGCGAATTGCAACACTCACGGGGAAGCCGTGTCAAAACCGACAGGATCAATTTCTTTCGGGATTATGCCCAGACGTATACCTGACGACGCCTGTATGACGCCCCATACACTCGCAATCAAACCTGTCATTTCAGAGAGCTTCGCTCGTTCTTTACATATTCTAAGATTAAAGACATGCCATCCCCACTCATTTTTATAACGCCATTAAGGGCAGGCGCACGCCATCCGTCATTAGCTTCATATTGAGGCGGATCGACATTGGCAAAGCGTCTTTGAACGGGGCCGCCGCCCTTAATATGACTTTGGGATTGGCGTTTGAATCCATATACAGCGAGCGCGATCCGGCGGTGGGTTGGCTGAGTCCGATTTGGAGGCTTTGGGGAAGCCAGCCCCGTTCAACGAGGCTTCGGGAACACATCAACGCCGCTCCCCATCGCTCCGCTCATCCTCCTGAAACGTTCGATGTCTTCCCGCGCATGGATTCCGCCGACCAGGGCCAGCGCGCGATCCGCTTCTTTTTCATCGGCGGAAAGGGCGGTGATTTCCTCGACCCGCGTCTATGGGGAGAGGAGGCGTCCTGTCTCAGCCGGCAGGAGGCGGGCGTTCCCCGCCGCTTCCCCGCCGCTTCCCCGCCCCGGAAAATCCCGTAACGAACCGTGACGATCTGAGGGCGGGCTTCAGGGGTGATGGTCCGGGCCATAGGGCCGCCGCCGAATGCGGGACGGGTCTGTATCAAGAGTCCCCCGGCGTCAAGGGACAGTTCCGTACAGTCTGCGGTAACCTCGGTTTCCAGAGGGACCGCGAGCGACGGCGCCAGACACCCTTTCGGGCAATTTGGGAGAGTTCTCCCGACTCGTGCAAGAACTCTCCCATCTGGCGGAAGCGTTCTCCCAAAGTTTGGGAGAACGTCCTAATTTACTTTGCTCATTATCGAGGCGATGTTCTTTCGGAGGATCTCCAAGAATATGACCATTCAGAATAATTTTCAGGATCAAATGTAGTTAAACTTTCTATTTTAGACAATGACTTTGTATCGCATGCTGGAGCGGCATGACTGCCTTCAGCGTCATGGTCTCCATTGTAATAAAAGAACATGAAAGTATCGCCTTCCTTCCATATTCTGACTCTTGTATACCAAGTTTCAGGCTGCACATTTTGGCTTCTAAGATAGGTAATAAGATAATCGTCTGACGACCATTTGTTGAACAAGTCTCCGTATTTCTCCCAGTCGCCCTGGATGCCGATCTGGTTGCCCCATTTTAAGTAATAGTGAGTTTTCTGCCACCAGCCGCCATCTCCGCCGTCTTCACATACCGGATCCCAGCAAGTATAAGCCCGATCTGTATAGTCAACGGAATAATCAACATCAGGTTCATGCGAGCCCCAATAATAGTAATTGGATATGTTTTTACTTGTAAAGAATGCATCTACAGAGTTCTTTCTCTCCCACCAGTCACCTTCATAAGAGATGGCCGCCCAAAATTCGCCCTCTTTTTCTTCGGTGTCAAAGAATGTCTTAAATGTGTCCCAGTTAATAAAGCTTATTCCCAAGTAATTAGGATGCTTCTCATTCATGCAAATATACCAAATTACTGAATTGTCGTAATTTTTACCTTCATTGCCTTCGCCGCCATTCCATACATCTTTATCCCACGGATCGAATTTCTTGTTCCAGAATTCAGCGGGAATCTTAATATCCCTAAAGAAGTTTTCCAAAGCTGTTTTTTTCTGAGCGTCAGTGGACTTGTACACAGGGTAGGAGAAAATTACATCATATACGCCATCCCCAAGTGGTTGGGCGTTTACCACGGTGTACTTTGTTGAAGTAGAATCCCAGTGTCCTTTCCAAACCGAACTTCTGGACGCTTCATAATACCACTGGTTAAAATATGACCATGCCTGAAAAGAATTCTCAGTTTCGTCACTATGGTTTTCCGACCACCAGTCATGCCAGTTTCCTTGCGCCCATAAAGGAAGCCCTCCTTCGTCTCCTTCGTCATCTTCTGCGTAATCCTGCGCGTCAAGGGAAACTTCTCCTACCGTCACATTGACAATAAAGTTGTTCCATTCCTCGCCTGATTTTACTGCCAAAGTCGCGGTAGCGCCGCTTTCGTCTCCTTTTATAGTGTAGCGGGCGATGGAAGAAGCCGAAGAAGCGGTGTAACTGCCTGTCGAGGAGTCATACGTTCCTTTTAGACGGAAAAGCATATCACCGTCTTCAAGCTCCCCTATAAGTTCGTAACTTTCGGCTGCTGATCTTGCGGACATTGAAACAGTTTCGGCAGTCGCCGCGTTAAAAAGAGCGTTGCCGCTTCCCGCTCCTTTGAATTCGCCGGAAACGGAGAATAATGGCTGGTTGTTGCTACTGTTGTCATTACCGTCATCAATGTTGTTGTTGTCACCGCCGCTATCAGAGCACCCGATGATCCCAAACCCGATTATCACCGCAAGGGCGATAACCTCGAAAAGTTTGAAAAAGTTC
Organism: Treponema sp.; assembly: GCA_031265845.1. Taxonomy (GTDB): domain Bacteria; phylum Spirochaetota; class Spirochaetia; order Treponematales; family Breznakiellaceae; genus JAIRKH01. Next base: position 15,545 of record JAISCC010000093.1, on the reverse strand, counting down.
TTCATAAAAACCTTCCTTACTTAGCCATGGCCGCCCATGAGGAATCGATCATGGCAAATGATTAATCCGCCCACAAGGGCAGAGCTATACTAAAAGCGGCGCATTGCCGCCTGTATATGCGGTTTAAGAGAGACAGCCCCAAAAAGAGGAAATATTGATAAGTTTCTTTTAAGTGGCGTGGATTTCAAGCCAAAATCCGCTTTGTTATGAGGAGTAAAACTGTCTTTAAAAGGGTTATATACGCTTGCGGCTAAATGTACACAAAATGCGGGGGGGGGGGGGGGATTGCTGATAACAGGCCGCGCACGACGACGCCATTACGCTTTACCGGACACGACGCATCATGCAACGCATTGTACGCCGCGTAATATGATTTTTTCATGCTTTATTAACACTCCTTTTGAATGTATACAACGTTTCGGAAACAAGTATATATCCTATGATCTTTTATGTCAATATCTTTTCGCGCGAATTTTCGTGTGAAAGCCAATCTCCACTCATAAATGGCAATGATTGCGCATTACTTTCTGTTGTATTATTGAGCCATAGTAGATACCGGAATAAAACACCAGAAAAGGCGAAAATAATATGAGAGCAATCTATCCAAGCGACATCACCCGGGAACAATTCTCGGTGATAGAATACGAACTACAAATTTTATCTCATATATTGCCCGCCTCTTTATTTATCACCACCCTTCTGTACTTCGCGGGATAAACTATGTGATACAATATACCAAAACAATGCGCGATTTGTGTATAAATTCACTCATCCTTCCAGCCTATCTTATTTTGCCGCCATGGACAATCGTTGACGGGCAAGATGTCAGTATCCGTATGCTTTGGCGGCTTGGTAGAGATCGCAGATCAGGGGGACATCGGCGACGCGCAGTATCGGGGCGTCGGGATCGGTGTTGACGGCGCAGATTTTTTTTGCGCCTTGAATGCCCGCCATAAACTGCACCGAGCCTGATACGCCTAGCGTAACAAGAAGCCGGGGGGCGATACAACGCCCGCTGAGGCCGATTTGGAGATTTTGGGGAAGCCAGCCCCGTTCAACGAGGCTTCGGGAACACATCAACGCCGCCCCCATCGCCCCGCCCATCCTCCTGAAAATTCCGATGTCTTCCCGCGCACGGATTCCGCCGCCCAGGGCCAGTACATAATCCGCTTCCTTTTCACCGGTGGAAATGGCCGTGATTTCCTCGACCCGCGTCTGTGGGGAGAGGAGGCGTCCTGTCTCAACCGGCAGGAGGCGGGCGTTTCCCGCCGCTTCCCCGCCCCGGAAAATCCCGTAACGAACCGTGGCGATCTGAGGGCGGGCTTCAGGGGTGACGATCCGGGCCATAAGTCCGCCGCCGAATGCGGGGCGGGTCTGTATCAAGAGTCCCCCTGCGTCAAGGGACAGTTCCGTACAGTCTGCGGTAACCCCTGTTTCCAGAGGGACCGCGAGCGACGGCGCCAGACACCGGCCTTCCGGGGTGGCTCCCACGAGGAATATACCGGGACGCAAGGTTTCTATGCAATGAAGCAGTGCGGCGGCGTGAAGTTCCGGTATAAAGGGATGGAAGCGCTCGTCCTGATACAGGTAGACTTCCTCCAAACCGCATCCCCTTAATTGAGCTTCAGCGGCGGCGCTGAGTTCGGGTCTGCGTCCTCCGGCGATGAAGACTCCGGCGGTCTTAAATCCTCTCCCGGCGGCAAGCCTCCGGGCTGCTCCGGCAAGTTCCAGCGAGATGGGATGCGCTCCGCCAGCGTATGACTGGAGCAACACTAAGATGAGCTTCTCCGCCTCGGATTTAGTGTAGGGGATCATCGCGCCGTCTCCTGTTCCGAAGAACGCCCGCACGTCATACCCGGCGCCGCCTTCAACATTCCGCCAGGGCGTTGCGTATCAGGGATGCGGCTTCGGCGGCTTCCACGCGGCGGGGAGGCGTTTTAGCGTTCTGTACCGGGATGTACAGTTTCTTTACGCGGGTTGGGGAACCGGCCAAGCCGTAACGCAAGGGATCCGGGTTCGGCAGGCAGGCGAGTCCCCAAACCGTGACGGGCAATTTTTTCGCCGCAAGACGGCGGGGCAGACTTGGCGCGCGAGGTCGGGCCGCCTCCCGGCTGATGGCAAAAAGCGCCGGATACGCGCCCCGGACACGGACAGTCCCCGTGGAAAGTTCCTGCAAAACCGAATAGCCATCCTCCCCGAAACACTCAATTTCCTTGACCCAGCCCACTACAGGGACATCGAGTCGGGCAGCCAGGGCAAAAGGAAGCTGGGCCGTGTCGCCGTCGGTGGTCTGCTGTCCGCAGAAGATCATGTCCGGAACGCCGTATTTTTTTAGGGCTTCCGCCAGCGTCCGGGAAGTGGCCGCCACATCCGCGCCGGAAAAGGCGGAATCGCTTAAAAGGATCGCCGAATCCACGCCCATAGCCAAAGCTTCCCTAAGCGCTTGTTCCGCAGAGGGCGGACCCATTGTAATCGCGAAAATTTCCGTGGCGGCTGTTCCCGTCGTGACGGATTGCGGCGCGGCGGTGGCTTGCAAGGCGGAAGCGACCCGCAATGCCGCTTCCAGGGCGAACAAATCGTAGGGGTTAAGTATCCCTCCAGCAGAATCCCTGACGAGGACGCCGGTTTCGCCATCCATCCGGGCGCTCCCGGCGGGAACCTGTTTTATACATACACCGATCCGCACCTAGTCCCCCATAAGTTCGAAGCCGCCAAAGACACCGCGAGGGTCCAAATCACGGAGGATGGAACGGATCTGGGCCAGCCGCGCCGAGGGAAGGCGGCGGCAGATGTCCCGCTTGAGCCGACCTATCCCGTTTTCCGCCGAGAGGAGTCCGCCATCCTTCATGACCAAGTCCGCCCAGCGCTTCAGCAGTGCTCTGCTCCGGCGGAGTTCCTCATGGCTTTTCGGCAGAATGTTCACGTGAAGCCGCCCCTCGGCGATGTGTCCGAAAACGAAGCCCTGAAGCCCCGCCTCCGCCATGCCCCGGCGGTAAGTCTCGCGGTAAAAGCGGACCAGTCGTGGTGGGATCGCGAAATCTGCGGCAGTCTTGCGCAGTTCCGGCATATCCCGCCGCCGCCGATCCAGCTCCGTGTTGATGAGTTCCGGCACGGCGTGGCGGAGAAGGTGGAATTTTTCAAGTTCAGCGGAGCTTGCCGCCGCCCAAGTGTCATCTTCCCGTCCGCCAGCGGACAGGAACAGTTCCAGTTGTTCCGCCAGCATGGATTCCAGGACATCCGGATCATTTCCCTCAAGCTCGACCTGGATGGCGGCCTCCGCTCCGGAATCAATGGGAGGAAGCTGCCGCAGAGCGACTCTTTGAGAGGCCAGTGTCCGTACCAATTCCAGAGAGGGTTGGTCGTAATATTCCAACGTGGAGAGCGCCTCTCCGCCGGGACTCTGCTCCCGCCAGCGCCCCAGGGATTCGGCAAAGTCGAGGGCCGCCTCATCTCGTCTGAAAAAGAAAACCACTCCCCAGACGGCTGCGGGCAGTTCACAGAGTTCCATGGAAAGTTCCGCCGCAAAACCCGCAACCCCCTCGCTGCCAGCGAGAAAATCTATCAGGTCAAGTCCCGGACGGGGATGCAGGAAGCGAATCCCGCTGGCGGGAAGGGCGGTGTCGCAGGAAAGGCGTCCGCCGCCGGGGAGAGGACTGCCATTGCCGTCAAAACAATACTGCCCCCGCTCGATGCGCCAAATATCCCCGGTCGCCGTGATCCATGCAAGTCCCCTGACATGATCCCCCACACTGCCCCAGCGCGGGGAATTGGGTCCGCAGGCGTTACAGGCAAAAGCCCCTCCAATGCTGGCTGTCGTCTCGGTGGGGTTCGGGGGGAAGCGCAACTTTCGCGCCCACTCACGAAAAAGGGAACTATCCCCGGCTTCCGAATCAGCTAGAGAAGGACTCTGAAGCAGAAAATTCTCTAGGTCTTTGAAGCTCATCCCTCCCTGTACCCGCAACAACGGGACATTTTCGGGGCCGGGGGAAAAGCCCAATGGACGGTTCATCCGTTCGGTGGAGAGGATGAGTCCCCCTTCGGGGACGGCTCCTCCGCTGACACCGGTCCTTGCCCCCTGAATGGTAAGGCGAATCCCTTCGGCGACGGCCCTACGTATAACGGCAGCGGCCTGATCGGTATCTTCGGGAAAGGCGATGTAATCCGCCCGTCCTTCCATGCGGGACTCATCATGAAAATAACTAATATAACCGGGAACGGCGGCGATACATTCCTCTCCCATCAGGCGCCTCCCGCTTCCACTTCAAGAGCGGCGATAAATTCCTCCGCCCCGGTGGTGATCCCCAGATCAGCGTAACGAAAAATGGGCGCGTTCCTGTCGGGGTTCACCGCTATCAGAGTGGAGACGGAATCGATTCCCGCCATGAAGGCCGCGGCCCCGGAGACCCCCACTGCGACGCAGAGTTCCGCCCCGCAACGAAGCCCCGATTGGCCGATGATTTCGCTGATTCCCCCCCAGCCGTTGAGAGCGGCTGCGCGGCTGAAGCCCAAGGGAGCGCCAAAGAGTCCAGCGGCGCGGCGCAACCGCTCACAGGCGGACCTGCTCCCCAAACCCCGCCCTGCGGCAAAGATCAAGGGGGCGGTTTCCAGAAGATTGGCGGGGAAGGCTTCGGAGCGCTCGTAGTCCAAAATCCAGCGAGGAAGGCTTAAATGTCCCATCGGGCGGCTTTCCATCGGGGGAGTTTCCCCTTCTCCGTCGTCCCAAGACATCTTCTTTCCGGCAATGGTCAACACTACGGGATAATCCTCAATTTCGGCGTCCCAGTCAAGGTTTGAGCCGCAGACTCTTTTGCGGGCAAAGAGCCGCTTCCCCTCCCGCAGGAGCGCTATGGTTTCCGGGAAACAGCCGCGCTTAAGCCGGGCGGCGAGGCGCACTCCCAGTTCGTGACCGGCTAAGGAAGCGGGAAACAGGATAAGACTAGGCCGCCGTTCCGTGCAGAGCGTTTCCAGCCAGCGGATGCGGCTTTCGTGGCAACAGACATCCCAAACGTCTGCATCGTCCGTGTGGGCGTATTCACCGCTGGCCGCAACGCCGTAGATCACCATGTCCGGAATGCGAGCAGGGGAGCATGTCAAAGGACAAAGGTCAGTCCGGAATTCGGAAACCGGGCCGGGCAACCAGAATTCCACCCGGTCACCCGCTTCCTTTACGGGGCTGATGAGATCCCAGAGAAGGGCGGACTCTGATGGGTGCGGCAGGACAAAGGCTATGTCCACTGTTCCCATCCCCGCAGGTATTCCGCCCGTATTTCGGCAACGCTTTGGGCCAAGTCCGCGCCAACGGGAAGAAAACGGCAGTTTTTACACCGCCTCTCCCGGTGGAAACGGGGCGTTTCGCCAGAAGCCGGCTCTTCGGTGACACCGCCGGGTTTGAAGCCGCTGCCGTTGGGGGCGGACGGCCTTTCGGCGTCCCGCTTGGATGCCGAGATCCGGGCGCTCAGGGTTACCGCCCGAAGCGCCGATACAGGGCTGTTCCCCAAGGACGCCAGCAGGGGCAACCGGACCCGGAGCCGTTCCCTGTTCCTGCCGGCGATCCGTCTTACCTCGATTCCCCCGGCGCAAGGTTTCAGTTCCTCGACCCCGGTCAGCGCGGGAATCCCCAAGAACTCCGCCAGCAACAGGGGTACCATGCCGGTATCGGCGTAGCCCGCTTGACTGCCCGTAAGGATGAGATCGCAGGCTGCGGGTCCCAAGCAGTCGCCCAAGATCGCCGCGATATGCCGGGGCCGGAACTCCGCCGCCGCTCCTCCGGGGAGGGCGCGCGAAAGGTCAACCACCCGGTCAAAGCCTGCGGCGAACAGCATCTTGCAGAGGGGCGATGGGAGGGGAGCCGCCGTGAGGGCCATACATTCCGTTTTTTCATCCGTCTCTTCCCAGTCCGAGCGCAACCGTAACGCCGTTTCCAGGGCACTCTCGTCGAAACAACTGAAAACCCGCTTTACATAGCCCCAATCGGCGGCAAGATTAAAATTGTCCCAATCCGCCTCGACCACCTGATCAAAATCGGGAACGGCCTTAAAACAAACGGCAATCTTCATCGGTTCGTTTAAATCCATCTACATCAAAATCACTTGAATACACTGGATCGCCCTAATCCGTCAGCAGAACGCCTTTGTTCAGTATACGGTTCGGGTCCAAGGCGTCTTTGAGTTTGCGCAGAAGCGAGTAGGAACTGCCGTGTTCCTCCGGCATCCAGCGGGTGCGGTATTTGCCCGATCCGTGGTGATGGGCGATGCTGCCCCCCCGTTTCAGAGTCTCCTCCATGATCACCGTGATAGCTTTCATGTAATCGGTTCGGGCGGATTCGGCTCCGTTCTTTACGATAAAGCCGAAGGTGAAGTAAATGTTGGTCCCTTGAACATAGCTGTGGGAGGAATGCCCGCCGATGGAGACCAAGTTCGGCATCTCTTTGGGAAGCCGTTCCCGCACCGCCTCGTAGATTCTGCCAATGCCAGACCAGGGGGCGGAGATTTCGCAGGTGTCCGCCACGACGCCGTATTTGTAATAAACCGGCTCGTCCATGTGATAGCAGACATCGTTCCGGGTTTTAAGCCAAGATTCGACGGGTCTGGTCCCCAGATCGGTGGTTTCCCGGCGTCCGGCTATTTCGGCGATCCCCCGCCCGATGGCGGCGGTGACGGGAGCGGGACCCTCGGCGAGAAAGAGCAGAACGCAGTAATCGTCCGGCGCCGGCTCGCTGAACATGCGTTGCACCTCTTCGGCGTCGTGGAGCCTCGCCACCGCAGGCCGGTAGCCCTCCACCATCACTTCCCGAATAAGGTCAAGCCCCATGGACATGCCTTTGACGGCCCAAGCCCGCATCCAGCGGGTTTCGGGACGGTGGCGGAATATTTTGACGGTGGCCTCGGTGATGAAGCCCAGCATCCCCTCACTGCCGATAAAGAGATGCCGCAAATCGGGTCCCACGGAACGGCGGGGGCTGTTCTTTATCCTGATGATCTCACCGTCCGCCAGCGCCGCCTCAAGTCCCACTAAAAGATCCTCAATGCCTCCATAGAGGGTGGAAAGCTGTCCTATGCTGCGGGTGGCGATGAGTCCGCCTAAGTGAGCTAGGGGCAGAGACTGGGGAAAATGACCGGAAGTATATCCCCGTTCGTTCAGATAATTTTCCAGGTACTCCAAGGGGGTCCCGCAACGGGCCGTGATCATCATGTCCTGTTCATTCAGCGTGATGATTTCGTTCATCTCGGAGCCGTCCAAGATGACCCCGCCTTCTTCCGGCTCAATGCTCTGGGTGACGCTGGAACCGCCAGTCCGAGGAACCGTATCAATACAATTTTGATTGAGGAAGGCCAGAGACTTGGACACTTCCTCCGTAGTGCGGGGTTTTACCACACAGACCGCTCTGGGAACCCAATCTTTGCCGTCAAAGCGTTCGTACTGCCTAAACCCGATGTAGTCAACCGACGCCTTTCTGATTATCTCTGGGTCGTCCTGCACCCGGTCCGCGCCGAGCATGTTCTGCAATCCGCTGATGATCGCCTGTTTGTCCATTTATTCTTCCTTTCTCTTCATTGAGCGGGACGCTATCACATCCACGCCGGTATCGCAAATGTTTTTTACGATGACATCCCCGCAACGCACAGGGGCGCTTAATTTTATTTTATAAAGAATCTCAAGGCAACGCTTTATGCGGATCCGGGGAATTTCTTCAGCGCTTATCACCGGCAACCGGGGCAGGGTTCCCCCGTCTATCGCCACCGTGGTGGTAAGCATGCGCGTGGGGTTTTGGTACTCGTGTATGCCGTGCTTTTCGCCTCGGGAACACTCGTTCCCTGCAACCGTAATTTTCCCGTCATTTTCGGCGACCGTAAGGCGGCAACTATTGGGGCAGACGATGCAGATATATTCATTTGTCATGATTCCGCCTCCTGCCGCATTTCAACCAGAAGGGGATCCCCTGTTTCGGTCTCGAAGCTGATCATCTCCGGGGGAGCGACATGGCGACAACGTCTTTTCAGCCTGAGCTGGCGTTCGGACTTGCCGTTAGCGAAACAAAACAACTCCGCCTGAGCAACCGGTTTCTTTACCCGCAGGAAGAAGGCGGCTTTCCCGGCGGGCTTCTCCCGGCGGACTCGCTGGGGTACGACGAAGTTGACGTTTTCCCCGGCTTCCACCGTGTCCCAGCCGGAGGCGGACAATTTCCCGCGCAGAAAGTCCGCCGCGCCTCGGGCGGCAATTTCGGCGGATTGGGAAACATAGTCAACCAGATCGAAGACCGCCGCCACGTTCCCTGCGGCAAAAATGCCCGGCACACTGGTCATAAAAGATGAGTCCAGCGCCGGACCTTTGGTCCGGGGATCGATCTCTATGCCCGCCTTGACGGACAGTTCGTTCTCCGGAATCAACCCAACCGCTAGCACCAGGAGATCGCAGGCCACCTCGGTTTCCGTACCGGGGATGGGACTGCGGTCCGGCCCAACTTTGACTGTGGCAACCGACTCAAGCCGGTCCCGCCCCCGGGCCCATACAACGGTTTCTGAAAGGTGCAGGGGGATGCCGAAATCATCCAGGCACTGCACGATGTTCCGGGTTAATCCGCCGGGGCTGTCCATCACCTCGTACACGCCCTTGACTTTGACGCCCTCCATTGTCATGCGCCGGGCCATGATGAGTCCTATGTCCCCGGACCCAAGTATCACCGCCGTCCGCCCCGGCAGGCAACCTTCCATGTTGATGTAGCGTTGCGCCGCACCGGCGGTCAGCGCTCCCGCAGGACGGTCCCCGTAGATCAACGCTTGGGCGGCGGTGCGCTCCCTGCAACCCATAGCCAGGATGATCGCCCCGCACTCAATATCAAGTATCCCGTCTCGCCTGTTACAAGCGAATATCCGCCGGTCTGCGCCGACTTCAAGAACCATGGTTTCGGTAAGGACTTCAATGTCAGACGCCTCCACCTGGTCGATGAAAACCTGGGCGTACTGATTGCCCGAAAGCCGACGGCCGAAGCGGTGTATCCCAAAGCCGTCGTGGATGCACTGCTGTAGGATGCCCCCCAGTTCCGCATCCCGCTCCAGAATAATCACCTTCCCCACGCCCAGACGCCTGGCTTCCAAGGCCGCCGCCAGCCCCGCCGGTCCCGCGCCGATGACGGCGACATCGGTTTGCATTTTTTTCATAGTTCTGCGGCTCCCTGATCCGCTTCAGGCCGGGTGTCAGCCACCAGTATGGCGGTACCCTCCCCCCTAAGGGTTATATCCGTCAGTCCCATCCCCAACTCCCTTGCCAAAAGTTCCACAACGCGGCTCTGGCAAAACCCTCCCTGACAGCGCCCCATGCCAGCTCTGGTGCGGCGCTTTACCGCGTCCACCGACACAGGGGGAACCGGGGACCGCAGGGCGGCGAGAATTTCCCCTTCGGTGATGGTCTCACAACGGCAGATGACCCTGCCGTAGGCCGGTTCCAGGCGGATAAGCTCATCCTGCTCCTCCCTGCTCATGTGGCGGAACTCCTTTTCCCGTTCCCTGACGGGATTGAAAGCTGGATTCCTTTCCAAGGGGAAACCGTCTTTAGCCGCAATTTCGGCGAAGATGCCCTCGACCATTTCGGCAATCGCCGGCGCGGCCGCCAGACCCGGCGACTGGATGCCTCCCACATTGATAAAACCCCAGGCAATCGGCGACGCCTCAATAACAAAATCCTCTTTGTAATCCGCCGGACGACTCCCGGTAAAAAAGCGGATAATGTCGTTATTGCCGATGCCATAATCTTCCCCCAGACTCATGGCGTAGGCCAAGTCCTTCGGCGTGGAACTGAGGTCTTCCTTGTCGGGAACCTCCGTCGCCGAAGGCCCCATCAGGATATTCCACTCCGGAGTACGGCACATGCCGCCGCCTTTGGATTCGCTGTCACCTTTCTTTTGAACGCCGCCCCCTAGCACCCCCGCCAAGGAGTGATAGACGGGACTGCGGCTCTTGTCTAGGATGGCGATAGTACCCTTGCGGGGATGGATAGTATAGCTCTTATCCCCGGCCATGGCGGAAATCTCGTCGGCGTAAAGCCCGGCGCAGTTGATGATATAACGCGCCTCAATGACGCCCCGGCTGGTGACAGCCCCGCTTATCCGGCCGTCTTTTGTCAAAATATCGGCCACGGTACAGTTGAACAGGAAGCGCGCTCCGTTCACGGCGGCATTCTCCGCCAGCGCCGAGGCGACCTTGTAAGGCTCCACCAGCCCCATTGAGGGCAGCCATATCGCCGCCACCGGCTCTATCCCCAGCCCGGCGAATCCCGGTTCCAGCCGATTAGCCTGCTCCCCGTCGACAACCTGCGGGTCGAACACCCCCATTGCCCGGGCGCCCTCGGCGGCTTTTTCGAGAAGTGGGCGCAGGCGCATGTCGGTGACCGCTCCCATAAGTCCGCAACGCTGGAATTCAAAACCCAAGTCTCGCGCCCACAGGGTGTACATCTCATTCCCCCGGATATTGAGTTTCGCCTTGAGAGTCCCCGGCTTTACATCGTGTCCCGGATGGATGTTGCCGTTATTCGCCTTGGTTGACCCGGAGGCGACATCGTCCCCCTTGTCAACGGCAAGGACGCGAATTTTGTACTTTGAAAGTTCCCGGGCGATGGCGCAACCCGATATGCCCGCGCCAATGATAAGCGCGTCGACAGTATCAATGCGACCTGCCTTGACGCCCTTTTCCCGGTACGGGCCGTAGTCCTTGCGGGGAGCGGGCTTTCCTCTGACGGAAAGTTCGTTTACCACGTTTCTGATTTCCGGCGGCTTTGCCGCCAGATGCCCCGCAAAGATCACCTCCTCCCAAGAAGCGCACTCACCCCGCATAGTCAGAATGCCCCGCTCATCTACGGAAAGTTCCGGGTCCAAATCCGGAAGAGCTTCTTTTAAAGCGTTTTTGATTGCTTCCAGCATCCCGCGCTTCCTCCTCTGAATATACACTATTTTATATTTAATACTAGCCCGGACTCCGCCGGTCTGTCAAGAAAAATTTTTAGTAAACCTGCATTTCTTTGCGGTGTTCCAGAACAGCGATTTGACTTTCGGCGATAAGCAGGATGCGGAGAAACACTTTAAAAATATTCCCGATGTTGTATGTGTTGATAAGAACAGCAGGAAGAGGGCGGCTTGCTCCCTGTCCATATTCAAGAGGGTTTCGCCAGTACATTATATTCCGGTATCCATGTTTCGTTCCGGCAAATCAGAATATATTGATCCACACCGGAAGGATCCGCCTCTATAGCGTCTCCGTCAGAAATGTTCCAAACGCCGAGCCGCTAGTCGCAAAGCCAGAAGCGTCATTATATCCAAATCAGGATGCCACGCGATGATCCACACAAAGCGGAATTATCCCCCTTCAATTCCAACAAAAAATGTAAAAAATGTTTGACAAGAATGAAATTCAGATGATAGAATGCAAAGTATCGGATAGTACATAGCCCCGTCGGTTATTGATCCGAAAAACTTAATGTTATGGAGAACCAAATGAAAATCGAAGCAAACGAGTATTTCAAAAAGCCCGATAAGGGTACGGTGTTGGTAACGGGAGCTATATTCCTGTGGGTGTTTATCGTCAATGTATCCTGCGTCTCGTTCATTTTCCCTGCCATTGACAAGGCGCTAACCGCCAGCGGCAAATTCTTCCCGAATGTGTACAATTCTTACTCGACTCCCACTTGGCCCATGTTTTTTGTAACCATCTTGTACTTTATCATGGGCAACAATCCCAAAAAGAGCCTTGAGATATTCTGCGGCGGGTTGTTCGGGTTTTTGATGACGCTGTTGCTGTTTTGGGCGACTTGGCAATTAATGGGACAAAGCGCGGTATTCAGAGGAGAACCCGGTCTGCTGGAATTTAACTATGCTTTTATTCCGGTAATCTTTGTCATCTTGGGCTTGATCATATTAGGCGGAACCGTCTGCCCTCTTATTTTCAACAACGCGGCCTTTACGTATCTGATCGCGGGATCGATTTCCATCGGCAAGTTTTACTACACTCCGAACGGCATAGAGCTTTATACGCGAGAGATAGGCAACAACGTTCTTGTGTTCCTAATCGGCGGCGGAATATTTTTGGGCGGCTGTATACTGATTCAGAAGCTGTTGATCCAATGGCTGACGGCTCAGGCGGTAAAAGTTGCCCCCCCCCCCCCCCCAAATCCATGAGAAGTAAGAATGACAGGCTCCTGTGGCTTTTTCACCGCAGGAGCCCCCTTGTTAATCGAGGATTTTTGCATGAAAGGGCGCAAGAGGCGCCATGAGCAAAACATCTTCCCACTTCCTTGCGATTACTAATTTTCCACAACGCGAACTACGTGCGGGTTGGTTTTGAAATAGGAAGCTGTTCAAAAACTGTCGCTCTGCGCGTTTTGGAACAGAACGAACGGCGTACCACCAACATGCATCTAATATTGAAAAAATTAGTGTGTTGGTCTTACGCCGCCTTTAATGTTCATTTGACGGCGGCATAGAGGAACCGCTCAAAAACAGGCGTCCACCACTCCATATAGCCAGCCTTTGTGGGGTGGGTTGCGTCTTTCAGCCAGAGTTTCCGTTGCGCCGTGGTAAGATTATTAAAGTCTGCGTCATTCCACAGGTCCAATACCTCAATGTCCCATATGTTCGCCAGTTCGTTCAAGCGGTCAACCATTTTCGCGTACCGCATATCGTTGCGCCGGGAGCAGGAATAAAACAGTACGGGACAATTCCATGTCTGTTGGACATACGTTATGATGTACTCTATGGCTCCGGTTATCGTCGTTTTGTCGTAAGCGCTTAAATCACCGGTTGGCCCCACAATATCGCCCAACTTAAGCATATCCACCGTACCGCCGCCCGTATCGTTGGTGGAGAGTTGGCAGATAAACATATCCACATCCGCGTTCTTGTCAAACTTTGATCCGAATTCCAGTCGGTGGACATAGGAATTTTCGTCCTTGTCCATCAGAGTCGTACCTGTAACGGCCTCTACTATAACGGCGCATTGATCCCGCTTTGCAATGTAGTGCGGAAAAGCCATCCCGTTGCTTCCGTAACCGATGGTGACGGAAGAACCCAAAAAATAAAGGGTCTTGCCTTTCAGCGGGCTGTCCGCCAGCGTTTCGATTTTTTCCACATCATAATCCGGCGCATTGCCGTTTGCTCCGCATCCCGCCAAAACTAACATGGCCGCAAATAACACGATAATTCCGGTTGATAATTTTTTCATCATTTTCCTCCGTGGTTAGGTTAAGACGATCATACAGCATCGCGGCAAGAAAATAAAGGCGCCCGGAAGCCTATATAATTCCCTCCCACTGAAAATTTTAAAAAAAGTTTGACAGTTTTGAATTTTACCTGATACAATAAGAATCACCGGATTGTACATAAAAATATATATTCAACAGCCTGGACAATCCGGCGTTCTAACTAGAGCGTGGGTAACGTAGTTATCCCTAATTGAAATGAAATGTTATGGAGGGTTTTATGAGTGAAAAGTATATTGTCGGCATAGACAGCGGCACCCAAAGCACTCGGGCAATCATGTATGACAGCAAAGGCGTCCAGGTTGCCAGAGGCGCGGCGGATCATCCCAAAATGCTCTTCCCGCGTCAAGGCTGGGCGGAGCACGGCGTGAACGATATTTGGGACGCTCTAAGGGCAGCCGTAAAGGATATGTTCGCCCACTTTACGGGAAACATCGCGGATATTGCCGGCATCGGAATATCCAGTCAGCGGGCATGCTGTTTGGCCATTGACAAGGAGGGAAACCTTCTCTACAACCCCATAAGCTGGCTTGATGAACGCTGGCGCATGAATATCCCCTCCCTGGGACAGGTTGCCAATACCAGCCCGGATCCTTTGTATCAGTTGTTCTGGCCATACTATTCCAAGTCGAATTGGTTCAAGTTCAATATGCCCGAAGTCTACGAAAAGGCTGTAAAATACTTAGGGGTTTCAGGGTATATCGGCTATAAACTGACCGGCGGCTTTTACGAATCCATGTCCAACAGCATGGGCTGGCCCTATGACATCATCAACTGGAAGGCTTTTGACGGGGATGTGGAAATTGAATCTGTAGGAATGCGGCGGGATCAACTCGCTGAGCCGGTTCTTGCGGGGACCGTTATCGGCAGGATCACCCCGGAAGCGGCGGCGGCTACCGGACTGCCCGAAGGATGCCCCGTATCCGCCGGCGCCGCAGACAAACAAGGCGAACTTCTTGGCGCGGGAGCGGTAAAGCACGGACAGGCGTACATCACCCTTGGCACCTTGAGCGGCTTGGACATTGTCTGCGAGGAATATAAACCGGCTCCTGATTTTTCCTATTTCACCTATTTGAGCGCCTTCCCCAAGCTTTACAATTATGAGTCCATGGCGAACAGGGGGTTTTTGCTGGTGTCTTGGTTCCGGGACAACTTGGGAGACGGCTTAAAGGCTGCGGCTAAAGAAGCGGGGATTTCGGTGGAAGCTCTGCTGGACCGCGAAGCGGAAGCGATCCCCGCAGGTTCCGAAGGTCTTGTAGTCTTGCCAGACTGGTCGTCTTCGGCGGCGCATCCGAGTGGCAAGGGAATATACTTGGGGTTTGATGACCGGCATAAGCGGGGGCATATGTTCCGCTCCTTAGTGGAAGGCATTATCATCCAAATCAAGCTTGGCGCCACGAAAATGACCGAGTACCTGGGCTTGTCCATCAACGAACTCTATCTCGGCGGTGGCGGCAGTAAAAGCAACTTTACCGCCCAGGCAATCGCCGATGTGTTTAATGTGCCGGTATATCGCACCAAGGAAGCGGAAAACTGTTCTCTTGGCGCGGCAATGTGCGGCGCGGTGGGGGCGGGACTTTATGCCGACCTGGCAAAGGCAATGGATGGCATGAGTAAAAATTATGACCAGTTCCTGCCGAACAAGAGCAGCCACGATCTGTATGAAGCCCTGAGCGATAAAGTTATCCAGAAACTCTATCCAGCGCTGGAAAATATTCTGAAAGATTTGTCCGAACTTACCTCAAGCAAGCGGTAAGAATCCACGCAGAAATAATAGGGCTTTTTGGTCGTGTTATTTCTGCGTTGCGTGAGCAATTCGTAATGAAGAACCGCAGGGCAAGCGCGAACCTTTGGTTCGCGAGGGTATTGAAGATTTCTCCTTGAAAATATTTGCGTATACATGCAGAGAAGCGCACCCCCGGATCTTCCAGTTTCCCCAAGGGCTAAACTTGACCCACAACTTCATGCGA
Source organism: Treponema sp. (assembly GCA_031265845.1). GTDB lineage: Bacteria > Spirochaetota > Spirochaetia > Treponematales > Breznakiellaceae > JAIRKH01. The sequence continues at coordinate 333 of JAISCC010000093.1, read as the reverse complement.
GATATTCCCGGTACGCCAACAGGATATAGAGCTTCATTAGTCCAATCCATATTGTTTTCACGATGGAAAATTGCGGCAATTTTTTGACGCACGTCGCGGCGCAACATAGAGTGTTTTCAATAAACAACGTCTGTTTTTCGATGATCCGGCGGCAATCGAATGTATGACAGAAACAATTTCACTTCTTATCATAACGCAGGGGATAAAAAATATTATTTTTATAGGGGGGGGATAAAGGAGGGGGAAAAAAAAGTCTGGCGGCGGCCTACTTTCCCGCGCGGGCAGTATCATCGGCGCGGGAGGGCTTAACTTCCGTGTTCGGGATGGGAACGG
>JAISCC010000086.1 GCA_031265845.1 Treponema sp. | reverse complement strand
GGGTTCGCGGACAGGTTCGAGAAAAACGCCGACGGCTCCGCCCTGCGGCTTGTTTATATAGCGACTATTGATCTTTGCTGTATAAGAAGTTAATCCAAGAGAATGGGGGGGGGGGGGGGGAATCTTTATGCTGTCGCGGCTGTTCGCGTCATACGTTTTGTTCATGTTTATGTGTTTGCGCTCCTTTTGAAAGTCTTGTTTCTTTTATAAATACTATACATCATTTATGAGTGGTTGTCAATGTTTCTTTCAGGAAAATTGCGCGGAATTTCAACAATTTGAAACAAGACGTTTTGGCTCCCTGCGGTTTTGTAATTCGCCTTCAGTCCACTTGCGGTTTCCTCACAGTCGCATTATCATAAAGCTTGACAAATTGCCTCCACCGCCATCCGACCGCCAGGCAACACCTCACTGTTATAAGCAAGGGCAAAAAAAATCCGGTGAAATGGAAGCAGGCACTCTTGCGCCGTCCTCATAACGTTTCGGCTGTTTGCGACCTTTCGTCGATGACCTTTTGCCAGCCCATATAAGAGCTTTGTGGCGGCATATATGCCGCCATCGTTCCGTAGGAACGCGACCATGACTGGCAAATATGGCGGAGTCCCACTGTGGGAATGAGCGAAGCGATTGACCTAGGTAAACCGGCTCCCGAACCGCCTGGCGGCGAAGCGCAAGCAGTCCTATTATGCGAAGCTTGGGCGCTTTATCCAATAATTTTTATAAAAATTTTCATATATGAGGTTGTTCCAAAACTTCAGTTTTGGAACAACCTCATTAGATTTAAATGGAAAAGCGGGCTTTAGACCGTTTTTCCTTAAGCCTGTTCAAAAACTAACCGAGTTTTGGAACAGGCTCATATATTAGAATATTTCTCAAGTTCCATCTTACGCTTCTTTAATCTTTATATAAATCGCTCGTATGCTACAGCAACTTTAAATTAAACCCCAAGAGATTACACGGCGTTGTGGTTCCGGTTCGGCAAACGGCAATTGTTTAGCGTATATGCGGGTGTCAATCCTTCCCATTGACTCACTTGGGTTGCGCCCTTGTTTTGGCGGATCGCTCCGGCGAATTCCAGTCTGCGCGCAAACCTGCGCTTCGTTTTAGAGGCGGGCTGGCAAACGTCGCCTGCGGCGCTTTTTATTCGTACGCATGATTTAACGCCACGCCGAACCGAAGCTATTAACGCCCTCCTCCTCATAGCCCGCCATGCGCAACGCTTCCATTGCCTGCGGATAACAACCGTCGAGGTGAGCCGCGCAGTGCGCGTCCGCTGTGATGACAACCGGCGCGTTCCTTTGCCGTAAAAGCGTCAGAAAGAACGGGGACGGGTAGAGTTCCGTGGTTCTCCCCCGATTCAGGCCGCCGGTGTTTATTTCAACCGTAATTCCAGATGCGGCTATGCGGCCGGCGAGACGAACGAGCCGTTTGACGAACCATTCGCTTTGGGGGGAGAAATACTTTTCACCGGCGTTGTTTTTCTTGATGAGATCGACATGCCCCAAAATCTCAAAGCCGCCTTCCTCGACAAGCGCTTCCTCCGCGTCCCAATAGGCGTTCACCGCGTCTTCAATATTGCCGCTGTACCCATCACGGAGTCCGCTCTCAAATTCCTCGTCCGCGCCGTCCACCGTAAAAGGCTCTCCATGAGGCGGAACCAGGTAATGCACGGACGCGATGATGTAATGAAGGGCGTTTTCTTCCAGGGTTCGATATTCGGCGAAATCTGCGGGGCCCGCAATGTCTTGCATATAGTCAACCTCAAGCCCCGCATAGACGGTTAGTTTTCCAGCCCACCGCCGTCTTGCGTCGTGGATTTCAGCCAAATACGCGCCAAGATCCTGCGGACGCATGTGCCACTGGGTTTGGGGCGGCGGCGGCTTCGCCCGTTTTGCGAGAAAGGGCGCGTGCGAGCTAAATCCGATTGTACGCAACCCTTTTTGAAAAGCGGCGGCGCACAGGGTTTCTATATCATCGCTGCCGTCGCAGTAGACGGAATGGATGTGCAAGGATGAAAGCCGCGCGTTATAGGATGATGTCATCGGTCAATATTTCCGCGTGATCATGGAAAATGGCAACCGTGTGTTCCCAATGGGCGGACAGCGTGTCATCCGCAGTCACCACGGTCCACTCATCGTCAAGCAGTTCCACATCCCCGGCGCCGGCGTTTATCATGGGTTCAATGGCTATCACCATGCCGGCCATCATGCGGGGGTTTGAGCCGTGGGGGGTGTTTGGCACCGATGGGTCTTCGTGCAACGCCAAACCGACGCCATGCCCGCAGTACTGGTACACCACGCCGTAGCCGAACGATTTCGCGTGACCGCTTACGGCCCGCGCTATCTGCAAGAGCCTGTCCCCGGGCTTGACCGCTTCGATCCCCTTGTGAAGACATTCCCGCGTCACCTTGTTGAGGTTGCGCGCCGCTTGGGAAACTTTTCCCGCCTCTATCGTAATCGCCTGATCGCTTATAAAACCGTCAAGGTCTATGCCGCAATCAAGAGAGACGAGATCGCCGTCCGCAATTCTGCGTCCGGAAGGAATGCCGTGGATCACCGTATTGTTTATGGAAACGCAGAGCGCCGCCGGAAAAGGATTTTTTTTGGGACCGTAGCCCAAGAACACGGGTTGTCCCCCTGCGCGCCGTATCCAGTTTCGCGCCCATTTGTCAAGCTCTTTTGTTTCAATTCCTGGTTTTACCAAGGGAATGATCTCGCGGTACATGGCGGAAAGCATTTTGCACGAAGTTCTAATTCCGTCAATTTGTTTTTCGTTTTTTAACCGTATCATAGCGGCTGTTCTCCTGTTGGTTTCCAATTGTTTTTCATATATGATATAACCTCGCCTGCCAGATAAAAAGACCCCGCAGCCAGAACCGGCGCTTTTTTTCCCCGCCCCAACGACAAAGCCTGCGCTATGGCTTTTTGCGTTTCAGGCTCAAACCAGATGTTCCCCGGCTTCCGCCCGCCTTTGGTCTCCTCCAATTCGGCGAAGACTTCGTATACTCTTTCGGGGAAACTCGTCTTGAATGTTCCGGGTCTGGTGATAATGATATGGGAAAACAGGGGAAGCAGTATAGACGCCATTGCGAAAACGTCTTTGTCCGCCGAGCAACCGAACAGGAGTATGCCTGTGGCGGCGGTTGCGCCGGCGGCGCCTTTGCCGTATAGCGTTGTCCATGTATTCGCGCAGGCGGCTATGCTTGAATGGGTATGCGCGCCGTCAATAATCACAACCGGATCATCGCATATCCTTTCAAAACGCGCAATAAGCGTGGTTTTCGCCAGTCCTGCGGCAATGGCTTCCCTGCTCATGCGGGGAAAGGCGACCATTGCGGCCAGCGCCGCCAGCGCCGCGTTGTACGCCTGAACAACGCCCGGAGTGGGGACGGACAGGGCGAGCGGCGCAGGCAAGGGCGAAGCCTGCCATGCCGGGACAAGCCGGAACGAAGTCTTGTCCGGGGAGATTCGTATATGTTCCACGAGCGCGTTGTCGGGAAGATAGTACAGGCGGGAGCCTTTTTCCGCAGCCCTTGCGACAAAAACATCGCGGGCTTCTTTCTGTTGCGCCGCAAGCGCCAACGGACATCCCTGCTTTATGACGCCGGCTTTTTCCCCGGCGATGAGCGCAAGCGTGTCTCCCAGAAATTCGGTATGCTCTTTTTCAATGAGGGTGATCACGCTCACAAGCGGATCAACGATGTTTGTGGCGTCAAGCCTGCCTCCCATGCCGGTTTCCACCACCATGACATCGCACGCCGCCTTCCGCGCGCACAGAAAGAAATACAGCGTCATAAGCTCAAAGAACGTCGGCGCACCCGGCGCGTTTACGGACGCGGACGCGGTTTCCATGAAACGCTCCGTAACAAGGAACAATTCATCGCCCGCTTCAAGATAGATTGACTCGCAAAAAAAAGCGGCGCCAACCGTGACGCGCTCCCGCCAATCCGTCGCATGGGGCGAGGTGTACCGGGCGCACGTGAAGCCCGCTTCCTCCAGAATGCCGGCGATATACGCCGCAACCGAGCCTTTGCCCTTTGAGCCGGCGATATGGATGACTGGAGCGGATTTTTCAGGATGATTCGCCAATTCCGCAAGCCTTTTCATTGTTTCCAGGGTGAATTCTTTGCGATTATTTATTTTTTCAAAGTTAATATGTTGAGAAATCCAATCAAAAACCTGGGTTGAAGATACGAATCGCGCCATATTACAATCTCATCTTTCTCCGTTCCGCAAAACCGGTGAGATTGAAATTGACGACCGATTTATCATCAAGCGTCGCTTTTCCGGAAAAAGAGCCATAGAATTGTCTGCGTTTTATGGTGTAGAAAAACATGGGGTTGCTGTCCTCCCACTCTATTTCCGGCGTAAACGTCATTTCCAGCCGGTTGTCGTTGCTGGTGAAACGCCAGGGGGCGAACCAACTTGATGGCGATATGTGAAACGTAACATGATTGAGTTTGTGCAATTTGCCGTCAACAAAAAAGGCGTTCCCGGTGCCATGCTCCGAATCAGCGGAATCGTATCCAACGCTCATGCTGACTTGTCTTCCATCAATTAGCCCGCAGGCCGCGGCCCAATACCGAGTGTCGGCTTTCGGGCGTACGCCCCGCGTCCAATCGAAAACGCCCCATGCGTTTCCTTTTGTAAAGGTTATTCCCGTGGCGCCGAGTTGCAAGGCGCCTTCCGTTGAAAACCACGGCGAATACAGGGCGTAGCGGAATGCGGACTGATCCCCGCGCCACGGCATGACGGTCGCCAGAGATTCCGCCGGACGGGGCGGGATGAGAACCAACTCTCCCCGCATGTTGCGGTAGTGATCGAATTGGGGTATATCGACTTTTATTATTCTTGCGCCGCTTTTCATGGCAATGAAATCAAGCAGCACGTTTTTTTTGTGCAACCGTATTGAACCGGTTTTTATGGAATGAGGCATTTCAATGTTGCCCAGAGGAAACGCTATTTTTGAGGTGAACATGGAACATTTTTTGTCGCGCAACGACACAAGGCAGATATTGCTGTAGCCCAGAAAACCGTTGTCCGCGATTTCAAAAACAACCAGATGAGTCGGCGAAGAAATGACATACCGGTCGGCTTCGCTTATGCGCCACCGCCTCGCCGCCACCGCGCCAGGGTCGTATTGAAAATACGAATCGCGCCCCCAGCCGAATCGCGCCGGATTTCCGGCGCCATCCAAAATTGAGATCGGCGCCTCTATCTGACCCATATTGAGAGTCCTTTCCTGTCTCTTGCGTCGCAACGTGAAAGGAAAACTAAAGCCTGCGTCATGGGTTGATGTATCCGTATTGTCATAATGTGGCGCCTATTGTATCATACAAGGCATGAAGTGTGAAGAGGAAACGATGGGTTATTCCGGCATGAAGGCGCTGATCATGGGACTGGGAGTCCATGGCGGTGGGCTTGCGTCGGCCCGTTACCTGGCGTCCTGCGGCGCGGAGCTTACGGTTACCGATCTCCGCGATGAAAAAGCGCTTGATCAGTCGCTTGAACAGTTGCGGGATTTTCAGGGCGTCCGCTATGTGCTGGGCAGGCATGAAACAGCCGATTTTGAAAACGCCGACATGGTTGTAAAAAATCCGGGCGTCCGTCCGGATTCTCCGTACCTGCGGAAAGCGCGAAGGATTGAAACCGATATTTCCCTTTTTCTGGATCATATTGACAGGGCGAAGACGCGGCTCACGGTGGTTACCGGTTCAAAAGGCAAGTCCAGCACGGCTTCCGCGATCCATTGGGTTTTGCAAAAAGCGCGTGAACAGCGCGTATTGGGAGGCTCGGCGTTTCTTGGTGGAAACATCACCGTATCGCCGCTCACATTTCTGGACGCGCTCGGCGGATGTCGCGCTGCGGATCGTCCAATGGACGATGTTGTGCTTGAACTTTCAAGCTGGCAGCTTGGCGATCTGAAAGGCCGAATCAAAGCGGGTTCCGGCGGCGAGGCGCTGTTGAAACCCCGCGTCGCCGCGCTCACCGCCATTTTGCCGGATCACCTTGATTGGTATGAAAGCATGGAGTCCTATGTCGCCGACAAGCGCGTCATCTATCATGGACAGGACGCCCGCGATGGTACAGTCGCCTATGACGATTCGTGGGGGCGGCGATTTTTGAGCGAAACCCATGCGCGAAAGCTCGTGTGCGCCGAACATCCGCTTCCAGAAGATGTCGCGGGCGGCTGGCTGTTGCAAGAGGCGTCCGCGCCCGCCTTCGCCCGCCTTTCGCCCGGCGCTCCTGTTGTTGAAATTGTAGGCGCGAAAAACCTTGCGTTGGGTTTTCATCAGAAAAAAAATCTCCTTGCAGCCGGTTTGTCGCTCCTTGATCTGGGGCTTCCGCCGCGCTTTATCGCCGAAAGCCTCTCGACTTTTCCGGGCGTCGAGCATCGGCTCGAATTTTTTTTTGAGAAGGATGGCGTACGGTTTTACAACGATACGGCCGCCACCATTCCTGAAGCCGCCGCCGCCGCAGTGGCGGCGTTCTCTGGAAATGTCGTGCTGTTGACCGGCGGCGCGGACAAACAGTTGGATTTCACCCCGCTTGCCAAAGCGTGCGCCACGGTGAAAAAGGTCGTCATGCTTGCCGGAACCGGAAGCGTCAAATTGCAAGCCTCGCTTGACGCCGCGCTCATTCCGTACGCGGGTCCTTATGACGATCTTGACCGGGCGGTCGCGGACTGTTTTGCCGCGGCGGCGGCGGGCGATGTTGTGGTTCTTTCTCCCGGGTGCGCTTCTTTCGGCATGTTTCAGAACGAATTTGATCGCGGACGAAAGTGGAAGGACGCGGTGAGGCGCTTTCAACCGTGAGGCGCCCTGAAGGGCGGAGCGGGGAGCGCTTCGTCATTGCTTCAGGCATTAGTAGAAGCCCTTGAATCCTATGCATAACGACTGGTTGAGTTAAATCTTGACATTAGACCTTAGTAGGATTATCCAAAGAGCGATTGCACAGAATTCTGCTCCAATTATGAGACGCATATAAAGGAGTCTGCCCCTGCTGTCTGTGCCGTGGCGGAAAAGTAATACGTGCGGTGGCCTCTTGACTATCTTTGTTCGGTATGCCAGAGTATTGCCATAAAGACATCGCCCCCATGTTCATGCTTCCCGAAATCCGGTGGACCCAGGTTCCACGGACTGATTGAACCGGAGCGTTGTTTTTGTATGGGCATATCGAAAAACCGATAATGCACCGAGAGGGGTCAACAAAGTTTCAAGAAGGATATAATGGCAAAAGTAATCAAAACCGTATCCTGGGCGGATTCCGGGATATATAAAGAAGCCTGGAATACGGAGGAGATGGATTTTGAAAAAAGAGACGCCGTCTATACCGAAGTTACCGAATGTGTCAAAAGGTGGGTCAGGAAAAATGCTATTCGGCTTGACGGAAGCCAGTACCAGCATTGGGAATATGCCCCGGATCAGAAGAAACCCCTGATTGAAGTCCTTGATGGGGACTGGCGCATTGAAACAGTCCATATCCCCATTGTTCGACGCGATGACGGAAAGGAGTACGCTTTCCGCGGATCCCAGCGGTACTGGGGCGGCCTCATGTATGAAGTTTGGGGAAACGGCAGTAAGGATTTCAATGACGGTTCTGAAAACGATCCAATGGGATATTGCCACTGGGCATGGGACAATCCAGATGAGCGTAGCCTGGAAAAATGTGAAAGCTGTAGGAAGTATTATTTCAACAATATGCACTCTTCCAAAGGACTTTTACCTATTCACGATCATTCGGACGATCCAGAAAAGAACTGTAGGGGAATACCGGTCGGACATCCAAAGAAGCGGAATGTATGGCAGTGTGATCGATTTGAGGAGCAACATGAAGCGGCGATGTGATAGAGATACGCCTGCCATGCCGTTGCTCCAGCCGCGTTTTGCCGACACTGGTCTTGCTACGCCAGCCCTTATTCAGGCTGGCAAAACACCCCCTATTTTACATGCACAATCGGTATGGTATACTGCATTCAATACGGCTTGAGAGCGGACTTGCCGCCAAATCCAAGTGATAAAAGTGACCAGATTCATCACCAACCAGCAAGACCTCCTCTCGGAATTGCTAAAGACTTATATCCCTAACTCCAATCGGCTTGATTTTCTCGTGGGATACTTTTATTTTTCCGGTTTCTATTCTATCTACAAGGAAATTGCCGACAGGAAACTCCGAATCCTCGTAGGAATGGAAGCCGAGGTTACTGTTTCGCATATAATCCGGGAATATGCCGATATGGTTCAAGACGGCAAAATCCCCTCAAACTTGAAAATTCGGCAAGCGTTCTATGAGACCACTAAGAAAATTATCAACCAAGCGGATATGATTGACACCAAAGAGGGCGAGGACGCTTTCAAGTTCTTTGTTGAAAAACTAAAAAACGGAACCCTCGAAGTCCGCAAGACCAAAGAACCCGCTCACGCCAAAATGTATATTTTCACCAACACTGACGAACACAGCGAAGGCGGATATTACCCCGGAAAGGTAATCATCGGCTCAAGCAATCTGTCTTTTCAAGGCTTGCAAGGACAAATCGAAGTAAACGCGACGCTTCGGGACAGTTCGGATTATACCGAAGCGGAGAAGATTTTTAACACACTCTGGGATGACGCGGTTCCCCTTGCGGATCAGACTACCAAAGACGATTTTCTTGAAACGGTGGTCGAACATACTTGGGTTGATAAAAACCCCTCGCCTTATTTAATGTATATCCGGGCGCTACACGAATATTTTAAAGACAATACCGAAACCATCAAAACCCCGGCGGCGCTCACCCGCGATACGCAATATATGAATCTCGCCTATCAGACCGACGCGATTGGCGAGGGGATTGAAAAAATCAGGCGGCATTCAGGCTGTATTGTCGCTGATGTCGTCGGTCTTGGCAAGAGCATTATCGGTGTTACCATAGCCGCAAACCTGAACCTTGTAACCATTATCATCTGCCCGCCCCACCTCATGTCCCAGTGGGAAGATTTTGCCTTTGATTTCGACTTGCAGCGATGCAAAATTGTTTCGTCCGGTAAAATCGAAGACGCCCTCACTGCCGCCTCCGTAAGCAGCGGTGAAAAACTCATCATCATTGACGAAGCCCACCGCTACCGGAACGAGAACACGGCGGATTATGGCTTGCTGCACCGCATTTGTGTAGGAAATAAAGTATTGCTCCTTTCGGCAACGCCGTTCAATAACCGCCCGGAAGATATTTTTTCCCTGATAAAACTTTTCCAAATCCCTTCACATTCGACAATCCAAGTGGTGAATAACCTCGGCGCTGCGATGGAACAGCTCATTGCTGATTACAAGAAGCTTAAAAATGAACACGCAAAGGGAATAGAGGACGTTCAATTCAAAAGCGAGGCAAAGGCAATTTCGATGAAAATACGCCGCTATCTTGATCCGGTTTTAATCCGGCGCACCAGGGTTGACCTGCTCAACTTTGAAAAATACCGGGAAGACTTGGAAAAACAGCATATTGAATTTTCCGATGTGGAGCCGCCGCAGGAACAGGTGTATGATCTTGACATCCTGTCGGATGTGTACCTTGAAACGCTTAATCAGCTTACCGGAGTTGTTGATTCGGAAAGCAAAATTTTTAGCGGCGCGCGGTATCAGCCGCTGGCCTATCTTAAAGACGATAAAAAAATACTGGACAAATATCGAAAAATATTTGACAATCCAAATCCTCAGGAAGGCCAGCGGAATATGGCGGTTTTTATGCGCCGCTTGTTAGTACGCCGTTTTGAAAGCTCTGTTTACAGTTTCAAAAAAACGCTCAAAAATATTATTAACTCAATGGAGAATATAAAAAACTGGTACGCCACGTTCAAGAAAATCCCGCTTTATAAAAAGAGTTCCCTGCCCGATTTTGACACGCTTGAAAACCTTATAAACGATGAAATGGACGGCGCGTTATTTATTGAAGATATAGATGATATTCTCGATCAAAAATTAACGCCACAGATTGAAAAAGGTCTCATTTTGGTAAACGCCGACGAGCTGAAAGACGATTTTATTCAAGACTTGGAAAGCGATATTGATCTTTTTAATACTATTCTCGAAAAATGGGAATGCGCCGAATTCACGGAAGATCCGAAATTTAACGGCATACTTGCCAAAATACAGGAAGCCATAAAACAAGAGCCGAACCGAAAAATAATAATTTTCTCAGAATTCATGGATACGGTTGATTATCTTGAGGCGCGGTTCAAAGAAAAAGATTTGCGGGTAATCAAGTATTCGTCAAAAACCCAGCATAGCAAGAATGTTATCAAGCTGAATTTTGACGCAGGCATAAGTAAGGAACGGCAGAAAAACGATTACGATGTGCTTGTCGCCACCGATGCTATTTCCGAAGGTTTCAGTCTGCACCGAGCGGGAACTATTTATAATTACGATATACCCTACAACCCCACCAGAGTAATTCAGCGTGTAGGGCGTATTAACCGTATCAATAAAAAAGTGTTTGACAAGCTCAACATTTACAATTTTTTCCCCAGCTCTACCGGGGAAGCGTTAAGCCACACCAAGCGTATTACCACTTTCAAGATGTTGCTCATTCAAACTATTTTTGGCTCGGACACCAAAATTCT